>JAIRUE010000075.1 GCA_031254575.1 Oscillospiraceae bacterium
TCCTGATCGCCGCCGACCACAAAGGCTTTTCCCCGTATTTCGGGGCGTAACAACGCCTCTACCTGGCCGTAGAAGTGATTCACGTCTATGTGACAGACGGCGCGCATATCATCACCCCCTAAACAGTGTTCTCAATAACATAAGAACATATGTTTTGCCTCTTTGTCAAACTCCAAATGTTGGTAAGTTTTATCTCCTGTGGCGAGTGCTTACGTCGGACACAATATATTGTGCGTGAGCAATATGGAAATATGCGCCATGCTAATACGGTACAGCTAAGGGCGGATACGGTGTACATTACAGAAAGACTTTCCAATACTCCTCGTAGTATTGAGTGGACTTGTCTAAAGGCAGGTTTTCCGCTTTAGACGTATAGCTTATCCTTCGATATAGAAACAAATCCCATGTATAAGCTAAGGAGGTTTAGCTATATGCAAATGCTGGCAGTAGATCAGGATGTCATACGCTCCCGGAAGGAACAATCCGAGTGGGAAAAACACGGAGTATCTACCGTCCGGGTAGATACGATGCAAGAGGCAATTAAGAAGCTCACGCAGGATGTATATATACTTATCTGCATAAACGCGGATAATGTCACGTATCTCCCGCTATTGCGTATCATGCGGGAAACCACATCCACGCTCATCTTCATAGCAACATCAAACGTCACAACACAAGACCACGCCGACGCGCTGTATCACGGCGCGGATGCGTACGGCCCGTTTCAAGACACTCCTGAGAAAAACATCCAATCAGCATTGGCTATGATCCATAACATAAGCGAGAGGCGTTCGGCGGCGAAAAAACCTGTACAGGTAATAACATGCCTTGGGCTGCTTCTATATCCAAAATACCGGCAGGTGTTCTGCCATGACGCGGAGATAGAACTGACAAGAACAGAACATGAGCTGCTGTATTACTTAGCCTCCAACTCGGGGCAAACCCTTTTATACAAACAGCTATACCGTAAAGTGTGGAACGCGGATTATGATAGATCATGTCACCAGATTCTCAGCCAGCATATTTTCAGGCTCCGGAAAAAACTAAAGGCAGGAGGGTTTGGCGGCAGTATTGAGAGCGTTCATGGGACGGGGTGTCGCCTCCCGGCAAAAGGACAGGACACTACAAATCACGGCTGACTTTTTTCTTTTTTGATAAGACGGCTGAAAATGCCGTCTTTTTGTGTCCGAATTTGCGATATATGTTATTCCAATGTTAGTGAAAAGTAATAGGAAAGTTATAGCGTGACATTATAATGCACTCCATCTCACATATAGATGGGGTGTTTTTTTTATCACTATCGTACTAAGACGATGCCGTGACCCGCCTCTGCTCCTTTCGTTTGGCACCCCCAAAAAAACGAAAGGAAATTACATATGAAAACAGTAACCATCAAGGATCACGGGCGGCTTATTACCGTTCCCGTGTCTGACGCGTTATATAACAACAGGCAAGACGCACAGACGCCACGAAAAAACGGATAGACCGCTCCCATCTGGTAAAGGAGACGCTGTCCGATTATCACAGCCAGATTCTGTTATACCCGGATACGTTAATGAGCGATGAGATTGAGGAGAAGATCCTCATCGAGCAGATGCTCCGGTGTCTGGGTACGCTGTCCGACTATGAGCAGATGCTCATTCATAAGCATTACTTTGAAGGAAGGTCGGTCAGCAGCATCGCAAAAGACGTCGAGGTCCCGTATTTTACCGTTTACCGGCGGATGCACAGCATTGTAAAGAGACTTTCTCAGATGATGGGACTTGACGGCCGTTGAGAAAAATTTTTCACTGAGGTGCAAAACAGGCCGTTTTCGCTTCCTAATATATAGAGGGGTATATACGATCCGCCACGGCGGACGAGCCCTCACTGACAACCAAATAGCACGCGGCCAGGGATACAGGCGGCTTCGGACAGTGCGGCATTAAAAGGAAGGCAATAAGCCAGACAATGCGCGCCCAAGCCTCAATATCCGCATAGCGGATACCTGTCAAAACGTGGAGGAAGACCCTGCATAGGAACGACTGGTGCGAGGACCCGTGTGCCGTTATGTCAGGAGAAAAAAGACAAAGCGGTTCAAAATAATGCGCGCTGCCAACAGGCGGTTCCGTTGAATTCTCTATGCTCATACAGTACAATGTAGGTAACGGTCATGTGCACCTTGAAAAGAGAATATCGGGACAAGCCATTACCCTGGCGTACGCCGAGCACAGGCAACGCTCACAGGAGGGTTTTCATTGAACGCGGCAAACGCGACAGCGACGCTGACGGTTTCAGAGGTTCGCGGTATCCTGCGGATCAGCGTGAACAGCGCCTACAATCTTATCCACAGCAAATCCTTTCCCGTAAGAAGAGTAGGGAATACATACCGTATACCGGCAGTTCCATTCTATCAATGGATAGGCGTTCAACACCCCGAGCTTGCCGAGGATCTGGCAAGTAAATCTCAATTACCATAAGGAGGTTTACTTATGCCAAAGCAGAAATCAAAACGCGCTAATGGCGAAGGTTCTTTCTACCAACTGCCCGACAAAACATGGGTACATCAGATTACCCTCGGCAGGAAGCCGGACGGCTCTCTTGATCGGAAGACCTTTAAGGCGAAAACTCGCGCCGCATGTGTCGGGAGGCGGGACGCCTACATCGAGGAGAGGCGGCGGAGGGAAATAGAAGGACAGGCGGAACAGGCCCGTGCCGCGGAACTGCTTGCCGAGATGCAAAAGCGCGGACACGCAATTGAATCCGAGACTCTTTTTTCCGATGCTTTTCCTCACTGGCTCAAGCTGTTCAAATCGCCACCGACCAAGAAGGCGACCACATACTCCGGCTATCTCAACACTTACCAAACCCATTTTGCCGAGTATTTCGGCCCGATGCCGCTCTATGAGATAACGCGTGATGTTGTGCAGGAATACTACAACAGCAAACAGCTTAGCGGCTCTCGCAAAGACGGGAAAACGGGCGCTCTCTCCCCGAAGACGATACGCAACCACCATATGATCCTGCGGGACTTCTTCGATTACGCTGTTGATAAGTACAAACTCCTGGCCAACCCCGCCATTAAGACGGATAGGCCGGAAGTCATCCGGCCCAGAATGCGTGTCCTTGACCCGGATGAGATGTCAGTCTTTCTTCATGAGGTCATGCGGGAGACACAGCGGACAGCTATCCTCTTTGACCTATTTATGGGTTTGCGTGTCGGAGAACTGCTGGCCGCGGAGGTGGATGACATCCACATCAAAACGCAATCCATTACTATTAACCGCAATATCATCAGGGTAAGCACCACAGCCATCGACCCATCCAACCCGCAGATCAGAATACTCAACTATAACCCAATGAAAAAGACGCATCTGATCGTACAGGAGACGCCAAAGACCAAAAACGCGGTGCGCAATATACCCATATCGGACGCTGTGTTCGAGCTTCTGGCAAAGCGCCTGTACTATCTCCAACAGTCCGGCTGGCCCAATCCGTACAATCTTTTGTTTCCCTCCACAACCGGCTCATATATAGACCCAAAGAGCTTTGAGATACGGCTGCGCGAAATATCCAAGCGGTGCGAGATCAAGAAAGTTAATCCCCATGCCCTGTGTCATACCTTCGCCACAAGGCTTGTGGAGGAGAAGGTACCGCTGACGACTGTACAGGAGCTGATGGGTCACGCCTCGGTCGCCACGACACAGCGATATGTCACAACAATGCCTCACGAGATGCGGAAAGCTGTCGAAAATATATCCATATTCCTGAATCCGGACTCCTCGCTTGAGGTAAAAAAGCTGAATGGCGCGAAAGACAGGATGAAGTATTCCGATGTGCGGTTGCCCACTTGGTTGCAGACGGAACCGGCTGCGGTGGAAACATGAGTCTTTTCTTGTTTCCAGATTTCCATTTACTGTATTGCATTTCCTTGGGCTTTACAGGTTGTCTTTTCTTAGGGTCACGTCTGCAACGCACGGTTGCAGCTAAAAAAACCACTTCTTCGCAAATATAAGAATCCCTCAAACCTTAGTGGTTCAAGGGATTCGTGGTTGCGGGGGAAGGATTTGAACCTTCGACCTCCGGGTTATGAGCCCGACGAGCTACCGGACTGCTCTACCCCGCGGTATACATGACATGATTGGCCGATACCGGAAGTGGTGCCGGAGACCGGGCTCGAACCGGTACGAACCAACGGTTCACGGGATTTTAAGTCCCGGGCGTCTGCCAGTTCCGCCACTCCGGCAATAAAGCCATCGCCGTTTTTATAAGATAACACACAATTTCGCGTTTGTCAAGTATATTTTTGGCATTCATCTCCTGCTTATTGCAAGTGTCCATAATAGGCGGCATTCACACATTATTTCAAGTAAAATCGGGAAAACCCCTTGGCAACCTTGTTCCGGTCGGGTACAATAGAGATATTCAAAAAGAAAGACGGGCGGTATAAGTTTTGCTGCAAGAACTGGCGTTTCTCTCTCAGGCCGCGGGCGGGCGGGCCGATTACGTGCAGGGCGGCGGCGGCAACACGTCTGTCAAACTGGACGGCGGATTGATGGCGATCAAAGCGTCCGGATACCGGCTCCGCCAGGTCACGGAGACGGACGGCTTTGCCGTCGTGGAGACGGAGACGCTGCGGGACGTGACCGGAGAGCGGGGATACAAACCGCTGCGCCCGTCGGTCGAGGCCGGGTTCCATGCCCTGCTGGGCCGCTGCGTCCTTCATACCCATCCAGTATACGCAAACCTCGCCCTCTGTTCGGAAAACGGCGCTGACAGGCTCCCGGCGCTGATGAGCGGCTATCATTACATCACCGTGCCCTATGTCAATCCGGGAACGGAACTTTGCGCCGCCATACGGGAACGGCTGCGGCCCGGCACACAGGTCGTGTTTTTACGGAATCACGGGCTGATCGTGACGGCGGACACGGCCGGGGAATGCCTGCAAATCCACAACGACATCAACGAGCGGATTGGAAAGTCATACGGCGTCACGCGCGATGATTTTGCCGCGTTCTCGGAGGAACTCAGGAAAATCCTGTACCCGGACCACCAGATCTACCTTTCCCTGACCGATACGCAAAGGGAAGTACAGGCGGCGGTGATGTTCATCCAGTTTACGCTGATGAAAACCGGCGGAACGGCCCGGGCAATGGACGGAGCGGCTCTCGACTATATTACACGCTGGGACGGCGACGGATACAGAAAAGCAATCGTATCATAAGGGGAGATGACTATGAGACTGCTCCGCCGAGCGGTATGCCTGATATGCGCCGCCATGCTTATATCGGCGCTGTCCGCCGGCTGCGGTACGCCGAAAAACGGCGCCGCGCCGGTATACACGTCTTTTACGGATATTCCCGACGTAACGGAGGATGAAATCAGAGCTGTCGAAACGCTTCGGGAGCAGTACGGCTCTTTTGTCTACGGGATGAACCTTACCACCGAGACCTTCTATGAAGACGGCGCCATCAAAGGGTATTCCGCCCTGTTCTGCGAATGGCTGACAGGGCTGTTTGACATCCCGTTTGTTCCGGCGATCTATGAATGGAGCGACCTGATCGAGGGACTGGAAACCGGCGAGGTCGACTTTACGGGCGAACTGACGGCCACCAGGGAGCGCCGCCAAACCTACCTGATGACCGACGCCATCGCGGAGCGCCTTGTGAAATATATGCGCCTTGCGGACAGCGTCCCTTTACCGCTCATCGCGGAGTCCCGCCCGCTGCGGTACGCGTTTTTGGAGGGCGCCGTTACGGTCGAAGACGTTTCCTCACGGACGGAGGACACGTTCGATATATTTTTGGTCAATGACTACGCCGAAGCCTACGCCATGCTGAAGAGCGGGGAAATCGACGCCTTTTTTGACGAAGGCGTCGGGGAAGCCGGTTTTGACGCCTGCGGCGATGTGGCCGCGGAAGATTTCACTCCCCTTATTTACGGGCCGGTTTCCCTCTCCGCGCGGAATCCGGCGTTCGCGCCCGTCATCTCGGTCGTGCAAAAGGCGCTGGACGGCGGCGGCGCCCGCCATCTGGCCGCACTGTACAGGCAGGGGCAGCAGGAGTATATGACACATAAGCTGCACGGGCAGTTGAGCGGGGACGAACTGGAATATATACAAAATAACCCCGTCATACGTTTCGCGGCCGAATACGACAATTATCCGGTCAGCTTCTACAACACGCACGAGCGCCAATGGCAGGGTATTGCCCATGACGTGCTGAGGGAGGTGGAGGCGCTCACCGGCCTGTCGTTTGAGGTTGCCCACGAACAGCGGGAGGAATGGCCCGCTCTGCTTGACATGCTGGAAAACGGGGATGTGGCGTTTGTTTCGGAACTGATCCGTTCGGAGGAGAGAGAGGGGCGGTTCCTGTGGCCGCAGACGGCTGTCGCCGTGAGCAATTACGCGCTTCTGTCCGGCGAGACGTTCCCTAAAGCCAATGTCAACGAGATTTTATACTCGACGGTGGGCCTGATTGAAAATACCGCGTACAGCGAGTTATTTACGCGGTGGTTCCCCGATCATGCAAAAACCACGATATACGAAAACACGGACGCCGCCTTTGACGCGCTGGCCCGGGGCGAAGTGGAACTGGTCATGGCAAACCAGTTTCAGCTTCTTATGCTGACAAACTATTACGAACGCGCGGGGTACAAAGCCAATATCGTCTTTGATTTCCCCTTGGAGTCCACCTTCGGGTTCAACAAAGCGGAAACCGTTCTATGCTCTATCATCGACAAGGCGCTTCGCCTGACGGACATCAGCGGTATATCGGGGGACTGGACGCGGAAGACCTACGACTACCGGGCAAAACTGGCTCGGATACAGATCCCGTGGCTGGCCGGCACATCGGTCCTTCTGTTGCTGACGCTCGCGCTGCTGTTTATCGTGTGGCGGAAAAACCGCCTGGAGGGTCTCCGCTATGAGAGCATGGCGCAAAAACGCTCCGACGAGATCGGCAAACAACATACGCTGATGTCGCTGCTCAACGACGCCGCGGCGCTGCTTCTTGAATCGGACGCGGACTATTCGCACGCGATGAAACTGGGTATGTGGATGGTCAGCGAATGCGTGGAGGTCGCCCATGTTTACCTGTGGCAGAACGTCTACACGGAAAATGGGGAACTCCGGTACAAACAGGTGTGCAAATGGACGCGCAACGATATGATCTATGACGACGACTCGCTGGAAAACGCCTATGAGAACACTTTGCCGCATTTCAAGGATAAGTTTTCCCAGGGCATGAGCGTCAACGGGCCGCTGGACAGTTTCCCGGACGAGGAGCGCGGCTTTTTCGCCCCGGACGGGTCCAAGTCCGTTCTCGCGGTGCCGCTGATCCTGAAAGGCGAGTTTTGGGGCTTTGTCAGTTTCGACGACTGTCAGGAAAAACGCGTGTTTTCCGACGCGGAGGTCAATGTGCTCCGCTCATGGGGCCTGCTGGCCGTCGGGGCTATCCGCCGGAGCAAGTCCGCGGAAGAGCTACAGAGCGCGCTGGAAGCCGCGGAGGCCGCCAATCACGCCAAGTCGGTGTTTTTGGCCAATATGAGCCACGAGATACGGACGCCGCTGAACGCGATCACGGGCATGACCGGCATCGGCAGAAAAGCGAAGGAGATCGAACGCAAAAACTACACGCTGGGCAAGATCGAGGACGCGTCGGCGCACCTGCTCGGCGTGATCAACAACATACTCGACATGTCCAAGATCGAGGCGAATAAACTTGAGCTGTCGCCCGTCCCGTTTCATTTTGAAACGACGCTGCAGAGGGTCGTCACCGTCATCAATTTCCGCGTGGATGAAAAACGGCAGAAGCTAACCGTCAATATCGACGGGCACATCCCCAGGACACTGGTCGGCGACGATCAGCGGTTTTCACAAGTCGTCACCAACCTGTTGAGCAACGCGGTCAAATTCACGCCCGAGGAGGGCAAAATCGGCCTTGCCGCCCGCCTGCTGGCACAGGAAGACAACATCTGCACCATAGAGGTCTCGGTGACCGACACGGGCATCGGCATAAGCCCGGAGCAGCAGGAGCGTCTTTTCCAGTCGTTCCAGCAGGCGGAGAGCAACACGTCCCGAAAATACGGCGGGTCGGGCCTCGGGCTTGCCATTTCCAAAAGTATCGTGGAGATGATGGGCGGTTCCATCGGGGTCACGTCGGAACTGGGCAAAGGCGCGGTTTTTACGTTTACGGTTAAGATGGAGCGGGGCGGGGAAAACCTGTTTCCCGCGGAAAAAGAGACGCCGCAGGGCGAGGACGGGATGTTCGCGGGATACCGCGTCCTGCTCGCGGAGGATGTGGACATCAACCGTGAGATCGTCATGGCGCTGCTGGAACCGACATTGCTGGAAATCGACTGCGCGGAAAACGGCGCGGAGGCCGTCCGTATATTTTCCGAGGCGCCCGTGAAATACAGCCTGATACTGATGGACGTGCAGATGCCCGAAATGGACGGCTACGAGGCGACGCGGCGTATCCGGGCCCTTGACAGCCCCCTCGCCAAAACCGTCCCGATTATCGCCATGACCGCCAACGTATTCCGCGAGGATATTGAGAGGTGCCTGGAGGCCGGCATGAACGGACATCTCGGCAAGCCGCTGGACACCGACGAGGTTATGGCGGCCCTGAAGAAGTACCTGAAACGGCGCGGCGGGTAGTTTGCCGTTTTACGGAGACGACTGAAATGCTCATTATGTATAACAGTTGTCGCCGCAAATCATACTCCCCATATTTTTCAGTTAAATCCACCCGTTTTCTTCCCAATACTTTCTGTCGGCAGGATTCCAGGACATGCCCTTTTGCTGCGTCTTCATTACGGCAAAGATAAACCTGGATTTCAAGCCCGGCTTTGCCTTATGAACTGATTTGATAACCCGTTTGGCGCTTCTTTTGATACGGTTCGTTATCCTGGCTTTTCTTTCGCTCTTCACATTTTCCCAGCTCATAGCCGAAACGGCAAACGAAAGACGGTATGTTTTCGCCACACCCCACCAAAACATTTGCCGGGCGATACTTTTTGTTACTTTTGCGGCGCCTATCCCGGCTGTTGTAGAAATGGCAACGCCGGTTTTGCCTTTCATCGAAGGGTGAGGGCGGTGGCTCATCCAGCGGTATCCCATGTGGTCAAAGAATATCTTCATCTGCCCGGACATTCCCATGCAATAATTGGGAGATTCGGCAATAATAACGTCCGCCTGTTCTATGGCGTCAATGATCGGCCCGACGGCAGAGCGGTGCGGACATAACGTCTCGTCCCTGGCTATACAGGTAAAACAGCCGGCGCACGGCTTTAGTTCATTGGTATGAAACTCCAAAACAGTCTCCGCCTTATCGCTCATTTCATCCAAAAGCAACCGGGTGATATTCCATGTACTCCCTTTATGATTCTGGCCATGTAAAACGGCAATTTTCATTCAGGCACCTCCATTATATAAATCCGCCGCGCCCCGCCGCGGCGCTGTCGTATCCTTATACTGCGCGCATATTCTTAACGGGATAGAACTCCGACAGTAAATCCAAGTAACCCGGCAGCTTTTCCGAGCCGGGCTTCCAAAATTCAAATACAACGCCGCTGCATTTCTCCATTTGCTTTCCGCCGACAGCGTAAGTTTTTCTCATTCTGCAATTCTCTTTTTTAGGGTTGCAGCTGCAATCGCCGTGATTGCCGGTAAATACATTTCCGATGTAATCCGGCGCGTTTTGTATGTAAACGCTGTGTTTATCGATGTTGTCAAAAAATAGCCTCAACACAACGCCGTCCTCCCTGATATATATACGGGCAATGACTTTTTTACTTTTCACCCCTGTTTTCGCATAAATAATCATGAATTTCCCCCAGCAGTAACCGCTCCCGATACTGCCGCCGAAGTCATATCCCAATTTATTGATCCCACTGTCAAAGCCCTTAATAAACGCCTTATCGGAAGCGGAAATGATGTTGAACCTTTCCTCCGACAGCAGTTCCGCCATGCTTTTGGGTTCCGGCTTATGATAAGCCGCAACGGCTTCCTTAAGCGTCTTTCCGGTTTGTGTGTTCAGCCAGTTTTGAAAATCTTTGCCGGACGCAAATTCCCTGTCAACCGTTTTGGCAAAAAACTCACGGAATTGCCCTAAAGAAACAGACTGGTCTATGACCGTACCATCCGGAATTGCCGAACTGTTTTTACTCATTTTGTCCCCCGTATTATTTACAGACCCGTTTCGTCACGCCCGCCGCGCCGAACGGCGCAGAGTATGCCTGTTTTCTGTTAATAAGCATACTCTGCGCGCAATCCGCCGCATCCCCTTACAGCTCCGCGCTGAACATATAAGCGGTGCTCCATTTGTCACAGCCGTCAGGGAATACCTCCGCGATCCAGTATTTATGCGGGTACGGAATGTTTACGCCCTGGCCAAGCATAATGTTCCTGGTGACATCATACATGGCGTCGCTGTCATAGCCCTCCGTCTTATGCATGGCCTCCATATCGCCGGAGAAGGCCGCGAACGCGAACTGCGAAAAGTATGGCGGTCCCTCTTTGAAATCGTTTTTGTCTCTGCGCGGCACAAAGTCAAAACCTATAAATCCTTCCGGCACAGGGGTATCCGCCTTCATAAACCGCCCCCAAAAACCGTGTCCCGGGTCAACATCCACACATCGCCCGTAATGGTGCACGAATATAACATCATAGTCAAGATCCGATTTATAGCCGGTCATGGCGTCCAGCGTGCGCATGATTTCCTTTCGCCACTCCATGCTGTCATGCTCCCCGCTTTCCTTTCCGATAAAGCGCATAGCGGGCATTTTTTTGTATTCAAAGCTGTCCACCTTGAAGCCCTTTTGCCGCCTCTCGACTGCGTCGGGCATAAACAACGCCCATTGCACCCCCGCGTCACAGTCCTTCAAATAATTGACATGCCCAAAAAGTTCCACGCTGTTAACGCCTTCGGGGCCTGTTTTATTGCCGGCTATCTTTTCCCGGACGCCGCGATCCCGCATCGCCGAAAAGTCGGCGAATACTTTCCCGACCGTTTCGCGCAGCTGATCGTCATGTGAAATCCCCGACAATTCCTCGTCAAATCTGTCCAGCGCCTTAAACACAGGCGGATTGACCACGCCGGAGGATTCCAGTTCCTTTAAGTACGCCCGGAGCCGGGCGTTTTGCTCCTTGAACCGCGCAAACACGCCGCGCATCAAAATCTGTTCGTTTTCGGCGAGTTTGTCGTCACTCCATTGGGAATCGTCAAGTATCCATTCCGTCAGCGCGTCAAATACGCCCGGGTTCTGCCCTCTCGCTTTTCCCGCCCAGTTGACGATCCTGTTGTATTTTTCGGCGTCAGTCAGTTTTCCATCCTTTTGCCCGTCGATGTCGCTCCAGTCGACCAAATAAAATTCGTCAGTAAATTTTTGTGACATGTCAAATCCCCCTTGTATCGTTACGTTAATGGTCAGCGGGTGAAACAGCCGGACCTGTCCCCGCCGCGCTTTCGACGGCGGGACGCCGTGAAACCGCGTAAACGCCTTGGAAAAGCCCTCCTGCGTATCATATTGATAGCGCATGGCCACGTCGATGATTTTACTGCCCGGCCGCAGCAAATCCTGCGCGGCCAAACTCAGCCGTCTGTTCCGGATGTAATCGCCGACGGTCATGCCCATTACCAGATGGAAAATAAGCTGAAAATGGGAGCTTGACGCGCAGGCCTGCGCCGACACTTCGTCTATGGAAATGTCGTTAGTCAGGTTGTTTTCAATGTACTTTATGGCGCGCGTCAGGCTCTGTATCCAGCTCATGAACCACCGTCCCCCCTTCCAGAAAGTATTATAATGCGGCATGATCAGGAAAGTCATGTCTTAAAATACGGCGTTTTGTCCGCTCAAAAAAAATCCCCCTCCGAAAAGGGCGGCGCGGTACGGAATCAAGACGGAGCGCAATGCTCTGCGCGGGGCTTAAACGGGACAGGTTCACCCTGTCCCGCGAAACGGCGCGTACTCACGCGCCCAGCAGCTCCTCCAGCCGTTTGACAAGTTCGCCCAGATTTTGCACAAAGGCTGCGTGGAGCGGCTCGCAGGCCTCATACTTGCCGTCTTTGGACAGCGTTTCCAATTCATAAGCGGCGTCCCCCAGTTCAAAGGCCCCGATGCTCCGCAGCGCGCCCTTGAGCCCGTGCACCAATACGGAATAATCGGCCATCATGTCCGGCGCAAACTGCGCGTTGAGCTTGTCGATGTGCCCCGGCATCATACGCACCGATATGCGCAGTACACGCTCGTAGGCATTCTCCGAACCCATCGTCTGTACCGCTTTCGCCGCGTCTATTCCGGGAACCGCTTCCAGTTTTTGTGTCAACTCGCTCATAACACAGCCACTCCCCTATTGTATGGTATTCAGTCAGGCGTCCGGCGGGCATCCTCGGCAGGCGCGGACCCGCGGGCAGTATTGTTCTTTTACAGTGTATCATATTTTCCGGCGCACCGCAAGGGCGGCCGTCTGATTTGACAATTTTCCCGGTTTTTGCTATACTGTCGGCGGCGGCAACGCCGCCGAATTTTTCCGGAGACGGGGTTTTTGAACATGAAAAAGCGAATCCTTTCCCTCACGCTGGCCCTTGTCCTCACCCTCACGCTGGCCCCGTTCCCGCCCGCCGCGCGGGCGGCGGCGTTTACGCCGGTTACGGGAGCGGAGATGCTCGAAAATCTCCTGCTGGGCATCAACATCGGCAACACGCTGGAGGCGCGCCCGGACGACAGCGAACATCACGGACTGGAAACCGAGCTCTATTGGGGCGAGGCGGAGATCCACCCGGAGCATTTTAAGGTCATCGCCGCCAAGGGCTTCACAGGCGTGCGCATCCCCGTGTCGTGGGAGCCGCACATGGATAAGGACTACCATATCGACAGAGAGTGGATGGACCGGGTGCAGCAATGCGTGGACTGGGCGTTTGAAGCGGGCCTGTACGTCATCATTAACGCCCACCACGAGGACGGTTTTTATAAACTGGTTGACAGCGACAACTACAATGAGGCGAAGAAGGAACTGACCGCCATCTGGGAACAGGCGTCGGCCCGTTTCAAAGACTATTCCGAAAAGCTGATTTTTGAAGTCATGAACGAGCCCAACCTCGCCGTTCAGGGCGGATGGATATGGGACGGGTGGGACCCGCCCCATGTCAGCCGGCGGCTGTGCGATTACGTCAACAGGCTCAACATGGACTCGCTGCAAACGATCCGCGCCAGCGGCGGCAACAACGAAAAGCGCGTTGTTATCCTCGCCGTTCCGGGCGCGAACACCTCCGCCGTCGAGTTTTACCAGCCGCCGGACGACCCCTATACCATGCTCGGCGTGTTCGTCTACCCCGGCGACAGCGTAAAACCCGTCCGCAAGGCTGTGGAAGACGGCGTCCCGGTCCTGGTGAAGGAGATCGCACCGCTCGGCGAAATGACGGAGAGCGAACAGCTGAAGTGGACGGAGGAGGTTCACGCCGAACTGGCGGAACTGGGCGTGCCCTCGTACTGGTGGAACTGCGGCGATTCTATAGACTCCCCCATCCTGCTTGACCGCTTCACCTGCACATGGCCGCACAGGGCGCTGCTGAACGCCGTGTTCGCGGCCTACGGGCGGACGCCGGGCGAAGATTACAAGCCCGATCTCCCGCCGCTCCTGCCGTATGAGCTGGCGGAGCCTTTTAAGGACGGGGAGTTTACCTTCTGGAACATCCCCCGCCATATCCGGCGGGTCATGGAGAAGATGGTGGTAGAACTGGACGGGAACCTGACCGGCGGGTATATGTTTGCGCGGTTTTACCCGTCGGAATGGGCGCAGTACGCCGACGGCGACGGGCGGATTACCCTGGAAGAGGAAAAGATCATTTTCGATCTGCGCGGGCTTGAGGGAGATATAGTCGGTTTTGCCGCGTGGGGCGCGGGCAATACCCAAAAGATAAAGCGCGTCTACCTTGACACATGGGAAGGCGCCCTGCCCACCGACGCCCCCGGCCTCGCAACCGCCTCCGGCTGGGCGCGCGGCGCCGTCAACGCCGCGTATGGCTATGGTATCCTGCCCGAAGCCCTGCAAAATAACTATCAGCAGGACACCACCCGCGCCGAGTTCTGCGCCCTCGCCGTCGCGCTGATCGAAAAACTGACAGGCAAAACCATCGAGGCAAAGGAAACCTTTACCGACACCACCGACATAAACGTGCGAAAAATCGCGGGCCTGGGTATCGTGACCGGGCGCGGCGGCGGCGTCTTTGACCCCAACGGCGGCATTTCGCGGCAGGAAGCGGCGATCATCCTTGAAAAGGTGGCGCGGAAAGGGCTTTTGAAAGAACTGCCGGAGGGCGAGGCAAACTTTCCCGATATGGACCTCGCCTATTCCGACGCAACGAGGACGGCGATCCGCAAAATGCGCGGCGGCAGCGTCATGAGCGGGCGGACCGACGGCACCTTTGACCCCAATGGCACGTTCTCCCGTGAGGAGAGCATATCCACGATGGTCAAGCTGTGGGACTGGTTTGAGAAGTAGAGTTTTACAGTTCACCCGGTTCCAAGCCCCGGCGCGGCGCAGGATGGCCGCGCCGGGGCGGTTGTGTTTCAGCGTGTTTTGATCCTGCGCGCCAGAAACGCGGCGGCGCAGAGGGTGACGAGAAGGGTCGCGGCGGCGATCCCGGCGGCGGGGTTTTCGCCCGTCCGCGCGTTGTTGCCGTCTGTGCCGCCCATCCCGGATGGCACCCCGTCGAGATAGGCGCGGGTGATGCCGAGGTCCGCGATGTTGTTGCTGTAGTAGCCGATAAAGATTTTCGCTTTGGTGCTGGCTTTGAATTTGTCGTAATTTTTGAGGGTTGAGGCGAGGTCGATGCGGAGAGTGGTCTTCTCCGTGCCCGTGTCGGGGAGCACCCCGTCGGTCTGGTTCCACGTCCAGCTGTCGCCGTCGCCCTGCCAGATGATCTGCATCCCGCCGGTGGGCGCCGCGGAAAGTTCCAACACAAGGGTTTTGGCCCCTGTGAGCGTCTCAATGGACAGATTTGTCTCCTTGTCGTCAGTGCCGTTGGAAGCCCATCCCTTTTGAGTGTCGCTGTTTTCGGCGGTGAACGCTCCCAGAGTGAAGGTTGCGGCCAGCGCCGGGACGGCGAGTGCGGCGGCAATCAGCACCGCCGCGATGAGCGTACGTTTCGTTTTCATGTTTTCCTCCTTCGCCTAGCATAGCTTGGCGGTACGATGGTCAATAGTATTTCCCGATACCGTCCGAAGATACATGAACCGTGCCGGACCGCGCATACTATACGCGGAGGTGACGACATGACACACGCTTTTTCATCGTTTTTCGCCATTTTACTGACGCTCCACTGGGGACTGGGATTCCCCGGAAACGGCAAGCCGCCGGTGGGCAACGCCCCGGCGGAACATCTGCGGCAATTTGACGCCGTGTATATGGGAGACCCGGAGGAAAAAACCGTATATCTCACCTTTGACGCGGGATATGAGAACGGGAACATGCAAAAAATCCTTGATACCCTGCAAAGCAAGGATGTCAAGGCGGCGTTCTTCGTAGTGGGCCACTATGTGGAAGCGTCGCCGGACATGATCCGCCGCATGGCGGCCGAGGGGCATATCATCGCCAATCACACCAAGCGCCACCCCGACATGTCCAAAATCACCGACCCGGCGGCGTTCCGCAAAGAGCTTGACAGCCTGGACGAAATGGTCAAACAGGTCACGGGCGCCGGCATCAGCAGATATTACCGCCCCCCGTCCGGCAAATACTCCGACGGCAACCTCAAAATGGCGCAAAAAGCGGGCTATAAAACGGTGTTCTGGAGCCTGGCTTACGTGGACTGGCTTGAAAACCGCCAGCCGGCGCGCGAACAGGCGCTGCGCAAACTGACGGGGCGCATCCATCCCGGCGCGATCCTGCTGCTGCACAGCACCTCAAGCACCAACGCCGAAATCCTGGGCGAACTGATCGATCAATACCGGGCAATGGGATATTCGTTCGGCACGTTGGACGAGCTGTTTGCCAAGAGCCCTACCCCGCCTCCCGCACGGTAGCGTCCCCCGGTATGTAGAAGGTCCCGATATATTCCTCAAACGTGGCGAACCCTTCCTCAACCATACGCGTCGCGTCCTCCACCCCGATATAGCGCCAGTGCCACGGCTCGAAGCGGTATCCGGTGACGGACTCATACCCCTCCGGATAGCGGAGTATGTAGCCGTACTCGTGGGCGTGAACCTGCAGCCAGGCGTACTGCGCGGTATTCTGGAACCCCGCCGCGCGCAGGCTGCCCGACGACGACTTATGCAAAAAATCGACTGCCAGGCCGGTCTGGTGCTCGGAATGGCCGGCGCGCGCCGAATAGGTGTCGGCCGTCTCGGCGCCGTCGGCTTTGGCGTATCTGGCGTAAAGGGCTTTCTGGTATGAGTAGTCCCGGTATCCCGACAGCATCACCAGCGGCAATCCCAGCTCATCCTTCACGTCCTTTTTCATGCTCTCAAACGCCGCCGCCGCCTCGTCTTCCATCAGATACGGCGTACCGGCGACGGCCCTCAGGTTTTGCGGCACAAAATCCGTGGGGAGTTGAAAATTTTTGTTGCACAGCACCAGCTTGCTGTCCGGTTCGCCGATGGCGGTAATGCCGTTGTAGTAGCCGTAATCGGCGTTGACGTTGACCAGCGCCAGCGACGCCGTGACGGACAGATCGGGAAACACGGACAAAAACGAGAGGTAACGCGCGCTATTCTGTTCTATGTAATGGGGATACTCCATAAGTTCCGTGCCCGGTTCAGTAGGCTCCGCGCCTCCCGGGCTGATGGAAAGGTCGGCGATAAGGTTTCCGCCGCTTTCCCCCAGCGATTCGTCGGCATTCCTGAGCGCCTCGTCAACGTCGGGCGTCGCGGCGGCGAGGAACGGCCCGGGCGCCGTCTTCACCGAATTCTTTGGAACAGCGTCCTGCCTGGACACGGAGGAACGCAGATAAACGGCGTCCTCCTCTTCGGAAGCGCCGGCGTATTCAAACGGGATATACTGCAACGGCCCCGAACAAGCCGATAAAGCTATGATAACCGCGCAAGTAAGCGCGAGCGCCGCGCGTCTCATGAAACGCCCCCTTCAGACCGTGCCGGTTGACAACCGCCCATATTATGTTAACATGCCCGCAGTGTTTTGGCAAGGAAAATTTTTCAGAAACCGCGTGGAAGTTTTTTAGAAAAAGCGGCAACGTCCTACAGGGGCTTCAAAGCCCCTATATCCCTGCGGTAAAACATCCCCTCAAAGTGAATCCTGTCTATCGCCCCGTACACGCGCCCGAGGGCTTTGCCGGGCGTGTCCCCTTTCGCGCAGACCGCCAGCACGCGCCCGCCGTTTGTGACCAGCCGCCCGGACGCGCCGGCGATCGTCCCCGCGTGGAAGACCAGTATATCCTTTGGCAGCGCGTCCAGCCCGGTGATGGGCAATTCTTTGCGGTAATCTCCCGGATAGCCTCCGCTGGCCGCGACGACACAGGCGCACGCCGCGTCCTCCCATTGGGGGGTGATCGTATCCAGCCGGCCCGCCTCAACGGCCAGCATAATCTCCAAAAGGTCGCTCTCCAGCAGCGGCAGGAGGGCCTGTGCCTCCGGATCGCCGAAACGGGCGTTGAATTCGATGACCTTCGGCCCGTCCGCCGTCAGCATCAATTCGCAGTACAATATGCCCTTAAACAAACGTCCCTCGGCGCGCATCGCGTTGACGGCGGGGCGCATGATCTCCTCCGCGCACCGCGCCGCGAGCTCCGGCGTATAGTCCGGGACCGGGGTGATCGCGCCCATGCCGCCGGTGTTCGGCCCCTCGTCGTTATCATACGCCCGCTTGTGGTCACGGGCGGGCGGCATAGGAAAGACCGTCCCGCCGTCGGTGAAGCACATTGCCGTCACCTCGCGCCCCCGCAGGTATTCCTCAATGACGACCCGCCTCCCCGCCCCGGCAAAGCTCCCGCCCTCCATCATATCCCGTAAAACAGCCTCCGCTTCGGCGGCGTCGCGGACGATCACCACGCCCTTGCCCAGCGCCAGCCCGTCCGCCTTGATAACAAGCGGCCTCTCCGGCGACGGGTTTTGGGCTTTCGCGTATACGGCGGCCGCCGCGCAATCGGTAAAGGTTTCATACGCGGCGGTGGGGATGTTGTATTTCCGCATCAGCCCCTTGGCAAAGACTTTGCTCCATTCGATCTCGGCCGCCGCCTTCGCCGGGCCGAACGCCCGCAGCCCCGCCGCCTGACAGGCGTCGACCAGGCCCAGCGCCAGGGGGTCGTCGGACGCGACGGCGACGAGATCGATGGCGTTGTCTTTTGCCCACGCCACAAGCGCGTCAATATCGGTCGCGGCGATAGGGACGTTTTCAGAGAGCGGCGTCAGGCCGGTTCCGGCGTTGCCGGGGGCGCAGTAGAGTTTTTTCAGAAGAGGGCTTTGGGTGAGTTTCCACGCCATGGCGTGCTCACGCCCGCCCCCGCCGACCAGCAATACCCGCACTTACGCATCCCCCTTGGTCAAGTCCTTAATATGGCGGAAATCCAGCCGTAAGTCCGGTTTTGGAAGCCTTTCCCTCAGCTCCATCAGAAACCGCTCCGCCATTTCCCCGTTGCGGGCAGCGCAGCGCGCCCCTTCCGCTTTTGAAGCGGCGGCACGCGGATCCGCCCCCCATACGGCGACGGGCGGGGAACCCTCCGGTATCCGGGAAAGGTCCACAAGGCCGCCATACAGTTCCATCATCAGCGACGTCTCATTGACGGCGGCGTGGTCGGTCTGTATTTCGTATCCGATCTCGTACAGGTTTGTGATAACCATGCCGTATTCCTCCGCGAAACGCTCCCGGCATTCCATCAGTACGTTGGAGGACGGGCCGTGCCCGTGCCCGATCAGAGCGGCAAAGCCGTTGCGTTTGAGGTGTTTTACAATATTTTCAAGGATTTGTATGTAAAGCTCCTTGGAGACATGGTACGCGCTCCCGGTCAGCTGCTGCGGGTGTCCCTCCTCAAAAGCGAGCACGTCCATTCCATAATATGTCTTGCCGTCACGCGTCTCCTCCTTGTCCGGCCCGAGGAAAAGCGGCGGCAGCACCACCCCGCCCACGCGGGCGGCAATCCGTTTGAAGATTTCCAGCGGCACCAGCATGTCCACGCCGAACGGCAGGTGAAAGCTGTGCCACTCCAGCGTCCCGAGCGGTAGATAGGCGATGGGGCAGGTGTTGACGCGCTCGATGAGTTCTTCTGGGCGCAACTCCTGATACAGTGTTTTTTCCGTCATACGGATTCCTCCTAGCGCATATACTCTTACGCCCATCATAGCAACGGCCCGGGGGAATGTCAAGCGGGGGAGTGGACAAGAGGGACGCATTGAGGTAAAATGGGAGAATGAAAAAGATAACAGAAAAGGCTGGGCGGAGATGTCTTGTGTGCGGGGAAACGAAGGATCAAATATTGAAAGGACACAACCTCTCGGGGACGCAGCGCAGCTATTGCAAGAGTTATGGAAAGACCTACACGCTTGAACCAGAACGGGTTGCCTATGATGAAGAAACTCGCAAACAAGCCTTGAAAATCTACTATTCAGGGGTGAGTGGGCGCAAAGTGGGCAAACTTTTAGGGATGAGCAAAGCAAACGTATACAACTGG
>JAIRUE010000052.1 GCA_031254575.1 Oscillospiraceae bacterium
GGTCGAGCCCACCTGCCCCAGCATCTTGCGCAGCTCCGGCTGAAAGAGCACGATCGCGGCCAGCAGGCCGACCTGCAGGGTGCTGTAGAGCAGGAAATTGAGCGTATGCAGCCCCAGCATCTGCGAAAGGAGCAGCACGAGCACCAGAAAGAACACGCCCTTCATAACGGAGAAGGCGTTGGAGCGGCGCAGCAGCTGTATGGCGAAATAGAGCAGGACGGCGACGAGCAGAATGTCGGCCGCGTCCCAGAGACTGAAGCCGGACATATAGACCCTGAACCGTTCGGCCATGGTCGAGAGCATATTCGTAAGCGTTTCCAGTGCGCCCAAGCGTCTTTTCACCCATCCCACTCTGAGTTTACGGAAAGCATTATAACACAAATTCCGCGCTTTGGGAAGAATGGATTTTGAGTTTTTCCGCCCCGCCCCGTTTTCCATAAAAATCTTGACAAACCCCCCGCGGTCTGCCATAATACGCTAAAACAAGCGCGATAACGGAGAGTGTGTTACCATGCCTGAATTACTGCACTCCACCCTGGGCGACTGGATGGACAGGATGGCGCGCGAGCACGGGGACAGCGACGCCCTCGTATACCACGGCCGCGGGCTGCGCCTGACCTACAATGAGCTGAACGGCGTCGCGCGGCGGACGGCGCGCGCGCTGCTGGCGCTGGGCGTGAAAAAGGGCGACCATGTGGCGGTGTGGGCGACCAACATGCCGGAGTGGGTCTATACCCTGCACGGCTGCGCGAAGATCGGCGCGGTTCTGGTGACGGTCAACACAAACTATAAGATTTTCGAGCTGGAATACCTGCTGCGCCAGTCCGACAGCAAAGTCCTGGTGTTCTGCGACGGCACCAAAACAAACGATTACCACGAGATACTGGGCGAACTGCTCAAAGACCTTTCCCGCGTGCCGAAACTGGAACATATCATCCATATCGACGAACCGGGCGGGCGGAAGGCCGCGTCCGGCGTCATCCCGTGGAGCCGGTTTATCCGGGGGGCGGGCGACGTCCCGGCGGAAGAACTCGGCGCTATACAGGCCGGTCTTGACGAGCACGAGATCGTCAACATGCAGTACACCTCCGGCACGACCGGCTTTCCCAAGGGCGTCATGCTGACCCACCACAATATCCTCAATAACGGCTACTTTATCGGCGAGAATATGAAGTTCACCGAAAAAGACCGGCTCTGCATCTGCGTGCCTTTTTTCCACTGCTTCGGGCTGGTGCTGGCGCAGATGGCCTGCATCACCCACGCGACGGCGATGGTCCCGGTGGACGTTTACAGCCCCGTGGCGGTCATGGAGACGGTACAGGCGGAGCGGTGCACCGCCCTGCACGGCGTGCCGACGATGTTCATCTTCATCCTCGACCACCCCGACTTCGGCAAATACGATTTTTCCTCCCTCCGCACCGGCATCATGGCCGGCTCCACCTGCCCCGTCGAGGTCATGCGCCGCGTCAACGAGCAGCTGGGGCAGCGCGAGCTGGTCAGCGTGTTCGGGCAGACCGAGTGCAGCCCCGGCATGACGATGAGCCACGCCGACGACACCCTTGAGCGGCGCACGACGACGGTCGGGAAACTGATGCCGTTCACCGAGGGCAGGATCGTTGACCCGGAGACCGGCAAGGAAGTGCCGCCGGGCGTGACCGGCGAGATCGTGACGCGCGGCTACCACCTGATGCGGGGATACTATAACATGCCCGAAGCGACCGCCGCCGCCATCGACGCGGACGGCTGGCTGCACACCGGCGACCTGGGGACCTGCGACGGGGAGGGGTATTACGTCATCACCGGCCGGCTCA
The DNA here is from genome assembly GCA_031254575.1 of Oscillospiraceae bacterium. Lineage (GTDB taxonomy): Bacteria > Bacillota > Clostridia > Oscillospirales > UBA929 > UBA929. The sequence continues at coordinate 1,812 of JAIRUE010000052.1, forward strand.
AGGATATGATCATCCGGGGCGGCGAAAACATCTACCCGCGCGAGATCGAGGAATTGCTCTATACCTGCCCCGACGTACAGGACTCGCAGGTGGTGGGCGTGCAGAGCAGACAGTTCGGCGAGGAAGTGGCGGCGTTCGTCATCCGGCGCGAGGGGTCGGCCATTGACGGGGAAGGCGTCAAGGAGTATGTGCGCGGGAGAATGTCGCGCCATAAGGTGCCGGGCTACGTCTTTTTCATCGACGAGCTGCCGATGAACGCGGCGGGCAAGATACTGAAGTACAAACTGCGGGAACAGGCGGAGGAACTGGTAAACGGTGAAAAGGAGTAATGAGCTGCGCAGCCTGATCCTTGCGGCGCTGTTCGCGGGGCTGGACATCGTATGCACGCGCCTGCTGCCCGCCTACTATCTGCCGCCGGGCACCTTTCTGGTCCGCGTCGGTTTGCAGTTTCTGGTTTTCGCGCTGGCGGGCTGGACGCTGGGCCCCGGCTGGGCGATGGGCGCGGCGATGGTTTCGGACGTCGTGGGCGTGCTCATAAACCCCACCGGCACGGGCCAGTTTTTTCCGGGTTACACCCTCACGGCGGGCCTGAGCGGGCTGGCTTACGGCCTGATCCTGCATAAACGCGCCCCCGCGTTTTGGCGCGCCGTCCTGTCCGTGGCGGTCCATATGCTCCTCATCGCCCTGCCGCTCACCTCCCTCTGGTTTCAGATGCAGGGAACCTACCCCACCTTCCAGGCGTCCTTCCGGCTGGCCCTGCTGTGGCGCGCCGCGCTGGTCCTGCCTTACGCATTGGTGCTGACGGCGCTGCAAAAGGCGCTGAACAGGCCTGTCGGCAGGCTGTGACCGCCTGCGACGTCGCCGTCATCGGCGCGGGCCACGCCGGGATCGAGGCCGCGCTGGCCGCGTCGCGCCTGGGCTGTTCGGTCGTCTGTTTCGCCACGCAGCTGGACGCCGTGGGCAATATGCCCTGCAACCCCTCTATCGGCGGCACGGCCAAGGGCTGCCTGGTGCGCGAGGTGGACGCGCTGGGCGGCGAGATGGGCCGGGCCGCCGACGCGTGCTGTATCCAATACCGCCTGCTCAACCGCGGCAAAGGCCCCGCGGTGCGTTCGCTGCGCGCGCAGGCCGACAGGGCGCGGTACCGGGAGTATATGAAGCGGGTTCTGGAGCGGGAGGTCACGCTGAAGCAGGCGGAGATCGTGGCATTGCGCGGCGTTTCCGGCTCCTACACGCTGACCACCGCCAACGGCGTGACCTATACCGCCGCCGCCGTCGTCGTGGCGGCCGGCACCTTCCTCAACGGGCGGGTCGTCACCGGCGAACACGTCTGTCCGGGCGGTCCCGACGGGCTGCTGCCCGCTGTGGGACTGTCCGGGTCGCTGGAACGGCTGGGCCTTCACACCCGGCGCTTCAAGACGGGGACGCCGCCGCGCGTGCTGGGCCGCACGGTGGATTTCTCAAAAATGGAGATTCAGGAGGGGGAGGACACCGTCCCCTTTTCGTTTATGTCGCCCCGCCCCGTCCGGAACGAAACCGTCTGCTGGCTGACGTGGACAAACGGGGACGTCCACCGCATCCTGCGGGAGAATCTGCACCGCAGCCCGCTGTTTTCGGGCGTGATCGAGGGCGTGGGGCCGCGCTACTGCCCCTCGATCGAGGACAAGGTGGTGCGCTTTGCCGGCAAGGAGCGGCATCCCGTTTTTTGCGAGCCGATGGGACTGGAGACGGGCGAGATCTATTTGCAGGGCATGTCCTCGTCGATGCCGGAGGAGATACAGGAGCGCGCCGTCCGCGCCGTCGCGGGCCTGGAGCGCGCCGAGCTTACCCGCCCCGGCTACGCCATTGAGTACGACTGCTTCGACCCGCTGGAGTTCACCCCGGCGCTGATGGCAAAACAAAACCCCGGCCTCTTCGGCGCGGGGCAGAACATGGGCTCGTCGGGGTATGAGGAGGCGGCGGCGCAGGGGCTTGTCGCGGGGATCAACGCGGCGCGGTTCGTGCGGGGCGGGGAGCCGTTTATCCTCCCCCGCTCGTCGAGCTATATCGGCACCCTGATCGACGACCTCGTGACGCGCGGCACGGAGGAGCCGTACCGGATGATGACGTCGCGCAGCGAATACCGCCTGCTGCTGCGGCAGGACAACGCCGACCTGCGCCTGACGCCGCTGGGGGCCCGGCTGGGGCTTCTGCCGGAGGCGCGGGCTGACGCGGTCACGGCGAAGTATGCGGCGGCGGAAGACGAGATCGCGCGCCTGGAAAAGCTCCGCCTCGCCGAACGCCTGCGCCGGCCGGACGTCACGTACGCGTCCCTCGCCCCGTTTGACCCCGCCCGCCCGGACCTGCCGGAGGAGGTGACGGAGCAGGTGGAGATACAGGTCAAATACGAGGGCTATCTGCGCCGCCAGCGGGGGCTGATGGAGGAGATGGCCCGGATGGAAAACAAGGAGCTGCCGGAGGATACCGACTACGCCGCCATACGGGGCCTGCGGACGGAGGCGCGGGAGAAGCTGGCAAAGGTGCGCCCGGTCAATCTGGGGCAGGCGTCGCGGGTGTCGGGCGTCAGCCCGGCGGACTTGACGGCGCTGATGATCTGGCTGCGGCGCCGTCAGTAAGACGGTCTTTGATCGGTGGTGGGCTTGCCGCAGGTCCCGCAATAGAGCGCGTTTGGCGGAAAAACCGTGCCGTCCCGGCTCCGTTCGCATCTGGGGTTCGTGCAGACCTGCCCCGTCGCGTCTTTAAGGCTTGGCTCTCCGCAGTAAATACAGAAGTCATTGTGAGGGCCCATCAGTTTTCCGCATTTTGAGCAATGGACCTGATTGCCGTGGGTCTGATTGCCGATCATATGTACAGCCCCTTATAAAGTGTGATGTCACAGTATACCACTTTTTGCCGGACGCTGTCAAACGGGTTTTCCCCCGTCATAAACCATTCCGGGGGTTCATCCGCCTATTCTATGCTTTCGTCTATCTTTTTACCCAGTTCGGTCATCCCGAGCGCCCCAAAAAAGTCCGTCCCTTCTTCCACCATCAGCCACATGCAGAATCTCAGCGTGCGCATAAAGGTTTTGATATTCCGGCTGTCCTCCAGCACCGACTGGACCTCGCAATAGCCCTCAAGGAGTTCCAGCGCGTCCCCGTTCAGCAGCTCTTTGAGCGTCTTGTACGCGTCCCGCGCGGCGGCGGCGTACGCGTACACCGGCGAACTGGGCTTGATCTCACAGTCGTCGAAATGAAAAAATTCGTAATACAGATACTCAAGCCTTTTGCTGTTCTCAACGCTTACACTCTCAAAAAGCCTTCCGGATCCTTCAAATCCTTTTCCGTCCATACCGTCCACCCCAGCCGTTTTTTTCAGCCGGGGGGCCCCCCTGAGCAAATAAAAACACGCGCAAGGCGCGGTCAGCCTTCCGGCTTTCCGTCGGTACCCGGCACGCGCGGAAATAAACGCTTGCGAAGGGGGGTCCGGCGTGGTATACTCAAGAGGTCGTGGCGCCGGATTTCCGGTTGTGTAGGGTGGTTACGCACCTTATGCAGGGCCGTGGTGTTCACGCACCTCGGTCTGCCGCGATCATGGCGGGGCTCGCGCCCCACGGGGGGAGCCCCCCGGTCCGAGCGCATTATACAGGCTTCGGCACGCTTTGTCAAGCGTTTCTTTTTTGGGGCGCGATTGACGCGGAAGATAGGATTATGGTACAATAAACCCGCGGAAGATTAGGTCCCCTGCTAACGCCGGGCGTACGCTTGGCGTCCGGGTGCGGTCTGCTGCCATCCTGCCACGGAACGCTGTGGAAAGGAGGTAGCTAGCCTATGAAGCTGATTCAATTGGTGAAAGAAATGCGATTACTGCTCGCGGAATGCCGCAGATGCGCAGAGTACATAGCCGGACGGAAAAGCGACAGAAGCAAAAAGCCCCCCCCATAACAGCTAGCCACTGACCGGGGAGCTTTATGCTTTTCTTTTGGTGGCAGGCCGCCTCACGGCGGTGGGCTTCTTCCGCGTTTACTATACCACAGCCCCCGCTTGCCGTCAAGCGTTTCTTTTTTGAAAAACGGCTCTTATCGCGCTGATGGTTTTTGCGGCCTATACGGTCTAACCCCCGCGCCGCAATGTCACCACCAGCACCTGCGGGCGGTTGAGAAAGCGGGGGAAATATGTGTCTCCCACTCCCCGGCTGACCACCACCCTGGTGTCTCCGGCGGCGAGCACGCCCGACGTGCCCTTGGGGAACCAGTCGCGGTCCGGGCCTATCAGCCCGTCGGTGAACGGCAGCCGCACCACGCCGCCGTGCGCGTGCCCGGCCAGCACAACGTCAAACCCGGCGGCGGCGTACACGCTTATTCTGTCGTGGCGGTGACTGAGCAGTATCGTAAACAGTCCGCCGCCGGCCGCGGCGTCGATCTGACGCCGCAGTTCGCCGGCGTCCGGCTCCGCCCTCGGCCCGTTGGGGTCGCACAGCCCCGCCAGGACGACCGGCTCCCCGCCCCTCTCCCATATTGTAAACGACGAGTCCAGCCATACCCCGCCGCAGCCTTCGACGATGGCTTTCAGGCGTTGTATCAGATGCGTGCGGTTGTTGTCGTTCGCCCACTCGTGATTGCCCGTGACGTAGTACACGGGCGCGACGGCGGTCAGGCGGGGAAGCAGGTTTTCGGCGTAAGCCAGTCCCTCGGGGGACTGGATGAAGTCGCCGGTAACGGCGATGATGTCCGGGGATGCTTTCTCCGCCATGCGAAGGAGCGTTTCGTTGTCCTTTCCGAACACCTTCTCGTGCATATCCGAGAGGTGCAGGATACGCGCCCCGTCAAAGGCGGCGGGCAAACGCGGCAGGCGCACCGTGACGGCCTCCGTCCTCGGCGCGTTGTTGGAGAGGTACAGCTCCAGCGGGATCCACAAAAGAAAAAGCGCGAAGAGAATAAGCGCGGCCGGGATCCGGCGCTTTCTCCCCGGCAGTTCGCGTTTACCCGGCATTACCGTCTGACTCTCACATAAATCAGTTTGCCGTTGCTGGCATTCCCCCGGAAATCGACCTCAAACGCCTCGCAGCTTTCGAGCATACTGGAGAGTTTTTTATACCCGTAGTTGCGCGAGTCAAAATCGGGACGCTTTTTTTGCAGCAGCGAGCCGACCTCGCCGAGGTAGGCCCAGCCCTCGTCGTCGCCGACGTCCTCGACGGTCAGCGAGATATATTCGATGATCTCGGCCGGGATCGGCGTCTTGCCCTTGACCCCTCCCGCGGAACCCGTATCCTGCGGAGACGCCGCGTCCTGCGGGGACAACGTGTCCTGCGGGGACGCCGCGTCCTGCGGGGACAACACGTCCTGCGGGGAACCCGTTCCCTGCTGGGACGGCATGTCATGCGGGACGGCCGTATCATGCGGAGGCGCCGCGTCCTGTGCGGGCGACGCCCCCGGCGTCCGCCGCGGCGCGTGCTGCCTGCCCTGCGGCGCGGCCTGCGCCTTCCGGCCCCCTTTCGGGGCGGGCGGCGCGGACGGCGGCGCGGCCTGCTTGACAAGCACCTCGATATAGATAAAGCGGTCGCAGGCCACGATAAACGGGCTGGGCGTCTTGCGCTCCCCGAGGCCGATGACCTTCTTGCCCGCCTCGCGCAGGCGTATGGCAAGGCGGGTGAAGTCGCTGTCGCTCGAGACGATGCAGAAGCCGTCGGTGTTGCCGGAATAGAGGATGTCCATCGCGTCGATGATCATGGCCGAGTCGGTGGAGTTTTTCCCGGAGGTGTAACCGTACTGCTGGATCGGCGTCAGCGCGTTTTCCAGCAGGTCGTCCTTCCACTTGGCCAGATTGGGGGTTGTCCAGTCTCCGTATATGCGCTTGACGGTGGGGTTGCCATAGACGGCGATTTCCTCCATCACCGGCTTGATATACCGCCGCGGCACATTGTCGGCGTCGATCAGCACCGCCAGCCGCAGGTCTTGGTCTTGCATGGCACGCCCTCCCGTAAAGTTTTTCTCATTGTACCATGGGGCGAAAAAAAAAGCAACCGCCCCGGAGAAGGTGAAACGGATGAATGAAATCGTAGCCGCGGCTGGGGCGATTGCGGCGACTTCTGCGCCCGCGCCTTTGGGGAGCTTATCCGCCGGCATACGGAACTGGCGTCCCGTGTTGTGGAATGGACGCCGAAAAAAGAGGATTCTTCTGTCCGCGCCGGCGGAAGGATGCGGTAAATAATTTATACAGGGGAGGACGGCATGGATTATTATGTGATCGACGCTTTTTCCGATGCGCTGTTCGGCGGCAATCCGGCGGGCGTGTGCCTGCTTGACGAATGGCTTGCGGAGGAAACCATGCAGAATATTGCGGCGGAAAATAATCTGGCGGAAACGGCTTTTGTTGTGAAGCGGGAAAGCCATTATGATTTGCGCTGGTTTACGCCGGAGACGGAAATCGACTTATGCGGCCACGCCACGCTGGCCAGCGCGTTTGTCGTTACCCGTTATCTTGACCGCGGCGCCGGTTATATGGAATTTCACACAAAAAGCGGCGTTTTGCCGGTCCGGAAAAACGGCGATCTGTTTGAAATGGATTTTCCGTCGAGAAACCCCGAAAAAATCGGGGTAACCGCGCTGATGGAACAGGCCGTGGGCGCGCCCGTTCTGGAAGCGCACATGTCGAGGGATATGCTTTTGCTTCTCAAAGATGAGGAACAGGTCAGAAATCTGAAACCCGATTTGAATTTGGTCGCAAAACTGCCCGGCTGTTTCGCGCTGATCGTCACGGCCCAGGGCGGCGGCGTTGATTTCGTGTCGCGTTTTTTCGCGCCGGGCGCGGGGATACCGGAAGACCCCGTAACGGGGTCTTCCCACGCGACGCTGATCCCGTTTTGGGCGAAAAGGCTGCAAAAAGAAAAGATGACCGCAAAACAGCTTTCCAGACGCGGGGGAACGCTCTATTGCGAAGATTGCGGCGGCAGGGTAAAAATAGCGGGCAGGGCGGCGCTGTATTTGCGGGGCGAGATTTTTGTCAACCGCTGATATATAGCCCGGCCCGGCATAGCGTCAAACCACCTTGATGCAAAAATGCGGACAGGCCGCCCCGCAGTATCCGCACAGCACACAGGCGCGGCCTGTCGCGTCCGTCCGGGCCAGGTTTTCGCAGCCGTCAGGCTCCGTGCCTTCCCTCAACCGGGCTTTCCCGTCCGTGATTTCCAGCGCCCCGCTCTTACACGCCGCCGCGCAGCGCCCGCAGCCCTCGCACCAGTCCGCGATATGGAGGGCGCGCGGCTTTTTGTTTGCCAGCGGCGGCAGTACGCCCGTTTCAAAAAACGCGGCGGCCGCCTCCGCCTCGTCCGTATCGCGCATCCCCAGCGCGACGCTGTGCCCCCACCGGCGCGCGTATTCCAGCGCCTCCTGCGCCCGCCGGAACAGATGCCCGCCGCCGAGGGCTTTCATGATATACACGCCCAGCCCCGCGTCCATCGCGGCGGTGACGGCGTCTTCCATGCGGGCGCGCACAGAGAGCGGGTGATCCGCCTGTTTGTTTTCATCATCTGATCCGGACGGACGCGGCGGGCCGTGCCCGCCCAGGCCGGCGACGTTCAGCAGCGGATGCACGACGTCCAGCCCGGCCCGTACCGCCGCCCAAACCCCCTCCGCGCGGTGGGTCGAAAGCCCGACGGCGCGGAGTACGCCGCTCGCTTTCAAATCATACAGCGCCTCCAGCGCGGGCGCGTGGCCGCGCAGCGTGTGTTCGCTCTCCTGCTCGTGCAGCAGAAACAGGTCGATCACGTCGCGCCCCAGGCCGCGCCGCGCCTCCTCCACGGCGGCGAGCGCGCCCTCCCGCGTGTGCGCGTAAGTCTTGGACGCGACGACAACGCCCCGGCCGGCCGGCGTGGCCAGCGCGGGGCGTATGAGCGCGTAATTGTCATAGAGCTGCGCCGTGTCGAGGAAGTTTACGCCCAACTCGAACGCGCGCGCCAGCGTCACGGCGGCCCGTCCGTCCGGCTCAGCCCGCGGCGGCGGGCAGGTTTCAGTCCCGCATACATATCCTTGCAGGGGCGAGAAGGGCAGCGTGCCGAAACAGAGCGGGGAGACGGCGATGCCGGTCTGTCCGAGCGGAACCGTCCGCATGGATTGCCCCCTTTTGTACCGCGTACAGGCTTAATATTTTCCGTAATCCCCCGCGCCTGCGGACTCCGGAAGACCGCGCCTTGCGGCCGCGGCGTTCCGCAAAGCGGGTCCCGAATCGGTCCCATTGAACTCAGAAATCAAATCTCCCAGCACTTCGGCCTGCCCGCTCATCTCCTCGCTGGCCGCCGCGCTCTCCTCGGCGGTCGCGCTGTTCTGCTGGACCACCTGCGCCACCTGGTCAATGCCCTTGTTGATCTGCGCGATGCCCGCCGACTGGTCGTCGGAGGATTGCGCGATCTGGGAGACAAGCTGGCTCGATTCGTTGATGCCCTGCACGATCTCCGTGAGGCTGGCGGAGGTCTCCTCCGCGATCCGGCTCCCCAACTCCGCCTTCTCGGTCGAGTTCGCGATCAGGTTTCCGGTCTCCTTCGCCGCTTCCGCGCTCTTGCTGGCTAGGCTGCGCACCTCCTCCGCGACGACGGCGAATCCCTTGCCGTGCTGTCCCGCTCTCGCCGCTTCGACGGCGGCGTTGAGGGCGAGGATATTGGTCTGGAAGGCGATGTCGTCGATGACTTTGATGACCTTGCTGATCTGCTGGCTCGCCGCGTTGATCTCCTTGACGGCGGCCATCATTTCGTTCATCTGGGAACTGCCCTTTTCGGCGTTTTTCATAATGGTGTTGCCAAGGGCGGCGGCGCGTCCCGCCATCTCCGCGTTTGTCTTTGTCTTATCGGCGATTTCATGTACGGAGCTGGAAAGCTGTTCCACTGTGGCCGCCTGTTCTGTGGAGCCTTGCGCCAACGTCTGAGCGCCGTCCGCGATTTGCTTCGACGATGTTAAGAAAGCGTTGCTTACGCCGGCGATCTTCATGACCAGATCGGTTTCCTTCTTCTGTGTTTTGACCATTTCGGAAATATCCTGCACAATTTCAATATGCCCTATAGTCCGGTTTCTCTTATCCTGTATGTAGGAGGTGTCTACCTTGAAATCCATGTCCCCCTGTTCAAAGGTCGTCTGCGGTTTGCCCCTTTCCAGGCAAGTGATGCCGCAGTTGTCGGTGTTGCAGATCCCCGCGCCCCAATTGCTGCACGGTTTTCCCAAAATATCCTTCCGCTTTATGTTCAGCATGGCTTCAACGGGTTTGTTGACGAACGTCCAATTCCGGTTCCTGTCGGTAACGGAAATCGGGAAGGGTACCGCGTCCAGAAGGTTCTCGTACCAGTAAACCTTTCCGGCGATCCAGTTTGTGATGAACATAGCCATCGCCATACTGACCAGAACCACGGCCACCATCATGACGGTCATAAGCCCGGAATAGAAATCTGCCGTGGTCTCTATCTCTTCGGCCGCGATGGCGTACAGCTCGTTCGCCCGGACATTCATCTTTTCAAGGAGGTCTATGACGGTCTGCGTCATAGGCAGTAATTCCCTCTCCAGATAGTCCTGAGCGACGTCAAGATCGCCGTGCCCTATATCGGACACGACATTTTTGGCCGCGTTATGGATCTGCGTGTGGGGCGCTTTGACCTGTTCCAGCAGGACAAGCAGCTGGGGGTCCGTCACTTTTTTGATCGCGTCGCTCTTCATCCAAGTTCCCAGGGCGCAGGTTTCCGGGTCAAGGGAGCCGGTGAACGCTCCCCCGATCATGGCGGCTTCGGTCAGAGAGTGCCGCCACTTAAAATGCGCGGTCAGCACCGACGCGGTGTCGTTGCACGTGTCCGATATTATGCTCAGATCGCTGTTTAAGCTGGAAATCTTATGGAAAGAAACCATCCCCACAATGCCCATCGCGATGCCGACAAGCGCAACCAGGATAAAGCTGCCCAGTATCCTCACCCGCAAACTCATGGAACTCACGCCTCCTGTATTTTATGACTTTGAACCGCTCCGCCGTTTCCCCGATTCTTCATTATACTCTCGCGAATATAATTGTATTGATTATACATCCTTTTACCCGCCAATGCAAGCCTTTTTATAAAATAATTATAGCATATTATGGATTTTTGTGGAAGCCAAAGCGGCCCGGGCCGGATTGCCGGTAACCCCCACTTGAAAGGGCGCGCGAACCTGTATATAATGAGGTTGCCTCGCGGCGCCGGGAAACGGTTGCGTAAGGCGGCGTAATCACCTTCGCGGGGCTCTGGTGTTGTCGCGCCAAAGTCTGCCGCGGGGCTCGTATTTGACTTCCCGCCCGGCGCGGGGTAAACTGTTGACCTATGAAAAACAAAAGGAGGAATTTCCATGAACGAGCAATTTGCGCGTCTGGCCGTCAATATCGGCGCCAACGTGCAAAAGGGCGGGACGCTGGTCCTCAGCGCGCCGGTGGAGTGCGCCGGATTCGCGCGGCTGATCGCCGAAGCCGCCTATGAGGCCGGCGCGCGCGAGGTCGTGACCCGCTGGAGCGACGACGCTATGGCCCGGCTGAAATATCTCAAAGCCGACGGCGCGGTCTTTGACGAATTCCCCCGGTGGATGAAGGTCATGTACGACGAATTTGCCGGCAAGAAAGCCGCTCTTCTCACGATCCACGCCACCGACCCCGAACTGCTGAAGGACGCCGACCCCGACCGGATCACGCGCTGGGGCAAAGCCAGCGGCACGGCGTTAAAGCCCTTTTTCGACAAGCAGATGGCCAACGAATTCGCCTGGTGTATCGTCTCCATGCCCACCCCGAGCTGGGCCAGACGCGTCTTTCCCGGTCTGGACGGCGAGGCCGCCGTTGACGCCTTATGGAACGCCATTGAAAAGGCGACGCGGCTGGAGGGCGACGCCGTGGCCAACTGGCGGGAGCATCTGGCCGTGATGGAGCGCCGCGCCGCCGGATTAACTGATTATAATTTCAAAAAAATCCGCTACCTCAACGGCCTGGGCACCGACCTGACCGTGGAACTGCCGGACAATCACAAGTGGATCGCCTGCGGCGAAAAGACGAAGGACGGCGTGCCGTTCGTGGCCAACATGCCCAGCGAGGAGATCTTTACCCTGCCCAAAAAAGACGGCGTCAACGGCGTCTTATACTCCTCCATGCCGCTCTCCCTCAACGGCAACATCGTCGACGGCATGAGGTTTACCTTTAAGGACGGCAGGATCGTTGACGCGCAGGCCGAAAAGGGGCTGGAATACTTACGGAACGAGCTGAACATCGACGAGGGGGCCCGCTATCTGGGCGAGGCGGCCTTAGTGCCGCACAACTCCCCCATTTCCAATCTGGGCATCCTGTTCTACAACACGCTGTTTGACGAAAACGCCTCCTGCCACTTCGCGTTCGGCAAAGCCTACCCCTGTTTCCGGGACGCTGAAACAGCCGGCGGGGAGGTCATGAAGGCCCGCGGCATGAACGATTCCCTCACCCACACCGACTTTATGGTCGGCACCGCCGACCTGAGCATCGTGGGCACGACGCAAGACGGGCGGGAAATCCCGGTGTTCGTCAACGGCAATTTCGCCGAATAGGCG
>JAIRUE010000102.1 GCA_031254575.1 Oscillospiraceae bacterium
TATCCCCGATTCGGTTTTGAAAGCCGAAAACGATATTGTGATAGAAATGTAATCTGCCGCGCTTGTCAAAACATCCCCCCGCATTGTTGCGGGGGGATGTACAGTTGCTTTTCTATATCCGCAGGGTGGTACCCGCCGCGTCGCGGCTTGAGCCTTTGATCGCTCTTTTGTTCGCGTACATGGCTTCGTCGGCCGTGACAAGGGCGTCGTTGATGTCCTGATCCCTGGTATCCTTGACGCCGCAGCCCATCGCCATAGTGATCTGATACGGGTAGTCCTTTATCTCGCTGAGGTAGGAACGGATCGAGGAGACAACGTCTTCCGCCTCCAGCCTTCCCGTCTGCGGGAGAAGAACTAAAAATTCGTCGCCGCCGATACGCCCGGCCTGCGCGGTAGGCGGGCACCGCAGCGAAAGCGCCTCGCCGCATATGCGGAGCATGATGTCGCCGGCCTGGTGGCCGTGCGTGTCGTTGGTCTTTTTAAGGTCGTTGAGGTCGCAGATGATCACGGACAGCGGAAGGGAATCGGGCTTATCCAGTTCCCTCCGGAGGGATTCCATCATCGTCCGGTTGTGCAGGCCGGTCAAAGCGTCGCGCCCCGCGCCCACCTCCAGCCGCTGGATCAGCCCCCGGTTTTCCGTTTCGTCCGAATAGATCACATACGCGCCGATCTGCCGCTCCCGGTTGTCATAAATGGGTTTTTCACGCAGATTATAGACTCTGGACTGTCCGCCAACTTCAAAATGGTAATCAAAACCGCCCTCTTTGTCCGTCAATTGCTCGCGCCGTGAGGAGACAGTGGCGAGACAATCTGTCAGGTCCGTATAGGAATTACCCGCAAACTCGAGACCGCCAAGCCATTCGGCGGCTTTCATATTTTTAAAAATGATTTTTTTCTCCTCGTCCAGAAGCAGAATGCTTTGATCCAGCTGCTGGATAATGTCGTTGCGCGCCTGTGAAAGGAATACAAGCCCCTGATTGCCGAGCGTCGCCTTGTAAAGGGGCCGGATCGAAAATACAAAGCCGACCAGCATTAAGTCAAAGGGGAGCCTGTCGTGTCCCTGCCCCCATGTGTTAAAGCCGTTGAGCAAGACCCCCAGAAGAATCAGTATCAAGCCGGTAAGCATCTTCTCCGACGGCGCGCGGTAGATTTTAGGCAGCCGGATGTGCTGCAGGACGGCTATGGCGAGCAGGCAGAGGGCAACGGTCTCCGCAATGCTGGCCTGAACATAGTACCACGAGCCGAAATACCCGTACACGTAGTTGAGATGCTCAACGGCAACCTCCGGCAGGTTGGCGGCGCCGTCATGATAACTCAGGATCAGGTCAAAGGGCTTGCCGGCAAAGTAACGGTTAAATCCAAGGCCGATATTCAGCAGGGTAATGGCCGGTATGGTCAGGCAGGCCGCAATGATATGCGGTTTGCAGAACACGCCGAAGTCATAAAAGCGCAGGATGAAAAACAGGGCCGCTAAGATGGAAAGCAGCGCGAACGCATACGGGAGCAGCGAGAAGATATAGACGGAACTTTCGTCGGCCACGGCGAACCGCAATATCGTAACGATGTTCCAAAGCAGAACGCTGACAGCCACAAAGGCCAGATTCACCGGCAGACGGACGTTTTTCCGGTTGACGAATATTCTCACAAGCGTAAGGAGGTAAAATATAAGCAGAACGGCGTAGAGAAAAATCATCAAAGAGTTGGCAAAGGTATCGGGAAACCTATACCGTTCCATCTTCCAACGCCTCCCTTTCGGCGGCTTTTCGGGCCATTTTGTCGGCGTACATCTTTTGGTCTGCCTGCCCGATCAGGGCGTTGAGGTTTTCGTTGCCGTGGTGCTTGATGGCGTAACCCATCGAGATGGACGGCTGTTGCACCGCTCCCTCGATCGGTTTTTGCAGGGTTTTGTTTACGTTGTCTATGTAGTCCTCCACGGCCTCCGGCGGGCTGTTGACCAAAAGCGTCGCAAACTCGTCACCGCCGTACCGCGCCACATAGCCTTTACGGGGACAGCAGTCGACAAGCACCGCGGCGACGTCTTTAATGTATTGGTCGCCCACATGGTGCCCGAACGTGTCGTTGACGTATTTAAGGCCGTTGACATCGCCGATGACAACGGCCAGCGGATAATTCTCCGTGCGGTCGAGTTTGCGGAGAAGGTCCTGATAACGGTAACGGTTGGCCGTGCCGGTCAGGGCGTCCACGCCGGCCATATCGCGCAGACGGTCGATGAGAAGGCGGTTGCGGGTCACGTCGGTCAGGGTGACAAACTCGCCTTTGGTAATTTTGTCGCTCATGACAAAAACCCGCCGTTCCATGCGGTAGATGAGGGGGATGGCCGTCCCGATGAAGTGGAGGTCGGAATCATCGCTGTCCTCCAGTTTCTTGATCAGGATACGGTGATTGTTGATCAAAACGGACAGCAATCCGTCAAACGTGATGTTTTCCACCGGCCTGCCAAGGGATTTCAGCCAAAGGACGGCCGGGCGGTTGGCCTCAACAATAACACCGTCTTCGTTGAGGATAAAGACAGCCTGATCAAGAAAATTGAAGATACTGCTCTGGTCGATGCTGAGTGAGGAAGTGTCGCTGTTGAGAAACTGGGTGAGGTAAAAAAGCAGCCCGCAGATGGAAAGGCCGTAATACTGCGCGTCAAAGCCCAGCGTGTCGCGGCCGGTGTAATACAGTGCCTGCATGGCAATGAGGATGCCCAGACAGAGGAGGTGAAACAGCGAGCCGCGCCTGTAAGCGGCGGGCAGGCGGCGGAACATGTGGATCACAATATACCCGATGGCGACATAGACGATATTTTTATAAACAAGATCTATGTAATATAAAAATCCAAACCCGTATTCGACATCCGCAACGGTGAAATTCTCAAGGCTTCCGGTAATTTGGAAATTTGAGATAAGAAAAGAGGAGGTGGCGGGAATAAGGGCAAAAACCGTGACCAGGGCAGGGATAATCAGCGCGGCGTTGAGCGTCCAGCGCGGGACGAAACGTTTGATACGGTAAAAACTGAAAGAGAAAAAGATGAACGTGACCGGCAGAAAGGAGAGAGGAACCAGTTTCAGGGTAAGGACATACCGGATCCAAAACGGGTTTGTTAAAAAACATGGCAGCAATTCCAAACACTGCCACACAAAAAGGCATACAATAAAATAGAGGCTGCGGTCGCCGCGAAACCGACCCTTATTGCGTAAAAGGGTCGAACACAGCAGAATACCGAAGACAATGGTTAAGGGCAGATAGAGGATGATTTGCTCCTCATTTGTCAACGGTATCCCTCCAGTCTCATACACATGTATACACTTTCCCAAATCATTGTATCATAACAAACCGATGGTTGCAATAGCGAATACCGGTTTTTATAAATTTTTCGTACCGTTTTGCGCCGTTGTTTCCCCTCCGCCCGTCGAAGCGCCGAGCAGTCTGATTCCAAGAAACAGCACGGCGGCGGACGGCAAAAACAGCAGCAGGAGCAGCCGGAACGGATCGTTCATCAGCGGCTCGATACCGGGGATAAGACCGAGCAAAATATTGGAGGTATTGAATACAATATGGGCCAGGACCGCCGCCCCGAAACGCCCCGTCCGGTGGAAGATCCAGCCCAATAGCAGTCCGAAGAGAAACGCGTAGCCGATTTGGAGAGGGATTATGTGGATTACGCCGAAAAGGGCGGCCTGGATCAGGTTGGCGGTCCAGAACGGAAACGCGCGGCGCAAATTGCCGAGCGCCAGCGCGCGGAAACAGAGCTCCTCCGCGATTGGCGCCGCTACGCAGACGGAAAGGAGAAGGACCAACGGGTCGGCGCCCTCGAGAAGACCGTCCAGGGAGCTGGTCGGCAGTTCCGTCCCCATAAGGTCCTGTACCGCCGTGATGAGGGATACGAACGCGAAATTCCCAGCGATGGCAATGAGGGAGACCGTCAGCAGCAGGGCCGCGGGACCGCGCGCCCGCTCCGAAGCAATCAATGACTTACGCAGCCTGTGTCTGTACATAAAATAAAAAACGGCAATACTGACAAGCCCGCTGTACAGCGTCGCGTCCATGACGGCCCGCGTATAGAGCGGGGAGTCCATAAAAAATATGTCTGCGTTTTCGGAGAGGATGTCAAAGATAACCGGCGCGACAATGAAAGCGGTCATAATGAATTGAAAGAGAAAATGCAGGGCAAGCGGCAGCAGGGCTCCCATAACGCACCGCGCCTTCGAGGGCGGAGGAGGAGGGGGCGGCGTTTCGGGCGGCGTATACCAATCCATTTCTAAACCCTCCAAACTATAACGCCGGGTCCTTATCTGTCCGGGAGCGGCCGCTTCGGGGGACGATTCCCCGGCGGACGCCGCCTTTCCTTAAGAGCGTATGGTAACGCCCAAGCCGTCGTGCAGTTTTCGCAAAATCTTTTGAATCGCGCTTTCCGCCTCCCCGTCGGTCAGCGTGCGGTCTTCCGCGCGGAAAATCAGGCGGTAGGCCAGGCTGCGGGCGCCGTCCGGCAGGTTTTTCCCCTCGTATACGTCGAACAGGGCACATTCCTCCAGCAAATGACCGCCGTTTTTCTCGATCGTTCCCCGCACGTCGGCGGCCTGCGTCCCGGCGGGGCAAATCAGCGCGATGTCACGCGTGACGGCGGGAAAGCGGGGCATCGGGACAAACTTGGCGTCGGGCTGGGAAAGCTCCAAAAGGAGTTCCGCGTCCAGTTCGCACGCCGCCGCGCCGGACGGCAAGCCGCGCAAAAGGGTGGGGTGCAGTTCCCCAATGAGGCCCGCGGAACGCCCGCGTATCATAACCTCAGCGCAGCGGCCGGGATGAAAAGCAGGCCCGGACGCCCTCACAAAGTCCGCTCGCTTGCGGCAGAAACGCCCTATCAGCGTCTCTACCGCGCCTTTGAGAGTGAAATAATCCGTATCATCCCCGTATCCGCCCAGAACCAAACGCCGCGTCTCCCGCGGAAGCTGTTCCCCCTCGTCTGTATAGACCATGCCCAGTTCATACAGCCTCACGTCCGGGTTCCGCGCCGCGACGTTGCGCGACAGCGCCTCCAGAAGAGACGGCAGCAGGGAGGTGCGCATGACGCTGTGCTCCTCACCCAGCGGGTTCCGCAGCGTTTTGGCGCGGCGCAGCGGGCTGTCCGCCGGAAACCGCGCCGCGTCAAAGTCGGCGGGGCCGATGAAGGAATAGGTGAGCATCTCAAAAAAGCCCAGGGAGACGCACAATTCGTTGAGCCGCGCCCGCAGCGCCTGCGCCTCGGTCAGCCAGCCCTGATTTTTCGAGGGCGGCAGCGTCGCGGGTATCTTATCGTATCCGTGCAAACGGGCGGCCTCCTCAGCCAGATCCTGCCAGACGGACACGTCGCTCCGCCAGGAAGGAACCAAAGCCGAGCCGTCCCGGATGACAAACCCAAGCGATTCCAAAAGTTCGCCGGCATTCGGTATTCCGACGCCCAGATAGCGTTCGATCCGCGCCGTTTCAAACGGTACGCTCACCGGCGGGGCGAGCGGGGCGCATACGTCGATCACGCCCGGAACGGGTTCTCCCGAGCCCAGTTCCAACACCAG
Source organism: Oscillospiraceae bacterium (assembly GCA_031254575.1). Lineage (GTDB taxonomy): Bacteria > Bacillota > Clostridia > Oscillospirales > UBA929 > UBA929. The sequence continues at coordinate 5,556 of JAIRUE010000102.1, forward strand.
CTGACAGGCCCGTTCCAGCGCGGGCAGGGTGGCGGTCGGGTCAAGCCCTTTTTCAAACCGCGACGAGGCGTCGGTGCGCATCGCGAGCGAAAGCGCCGTCCGGCGCACCGAAGGGCCGTTGAAGCTGGCCGACTCAAAAACGATCGTTTTGGTCTTTTCAGTGATTTCGCTCTCCGCGCCGCCCATCACCCCCGCGACCGCCGTCGCGTCGCGCGCGTCGGCGATGACCAGCATTGACGGCTCAAGGCTGCGCGCCCGCCCGTCCAAAGTTTCCAGCGTTTCGCCCGGGCGCGCCGTCCGGACGACCAATCTGCCGTCCCGCAGGCAGGCGTGATCAAAGGCGTGCATCGGCTGACCCAGTTCCAGCATCACGTAGTTTGTAATGTCCACGATATTTCCGAGAGGGCGCACCCCGCAGGCCCGCAGGCGGCGGCGCATCCAGAGCGGGGACGGGCCGGGAACGACGTCCGTCACCACGCGCGCCGAGTAGCGGGGGCAAAGGGTCTCGTCCTCGACGGTGACGGTGAGATAACCGGAAATACCGCTTTGCGCGCCCGCCCCGTTGCCAGAGGAAAACGGACGGCCAATGACCGTACCCGCGTCCTGTCCCGCCGCCGCCAATGTCGCGGCGGCTTCCCGCGCGATGCCGATAACGGACAGGCAGTCGGGCCGGTTGTTGGTGATCTCAAACTCCAAAACGGTGTCGCGCAGCATCAGCGCCTCGGCGGCGTCCGCGCCGGGGGTGAACGTGTCGTCCAGAATCAGGATACCGTCCGCGTCCGCGCCGGGCTGATCGTGTCCGTCCAGGCCCAGTTCGTCCCCGGAGCACAGCATTCCCTGTGACTCAAGGCCGCGCATCCTGCCCGTTTTGATCTTTTTCCCGCCCGGCAGCAGGGCGCCGTCCAGCGCGACGGGGACGACGGCCCCGGCAAAGACGTTATTGGCTCCTGTAACGATCTGCTTCGGCGTCCCGTCCCCGGTATCGACCGAACAGACAAACAGCCTGTCGGCGTCCGGGTGCTTTCCGATCGCCGTCACACGGCCTATGACGACGTTTTGTATGTCCGCGCCCAGTTCGGTGACGCTCTCCACCTTCGAGCCGCTCATTGTCAGCGCGCGCGCCAGTTCCTTCGGCGTGACCCCGTCCAGCGGGATATATTCTTTCAGCCAGTTATACGAGCATTTCATGATCTGGTCCCCTTAAAACTGTCTCAAAAACCGTACGTCGTTTTCATACAGCAGCCGCATGTCGTTTATCTTATAGCGCATCAGCGTCAGCCTCTCGATGCCCACGCCGAACGCGAAGCCGCTGTATACGTCCGGGTCGACGCCGCACCGCTCCAGCACCGCAGGGTGGACCATGCCGCTTCCGAGCATTTCAATCCATCCCTCGTCCTTGCACATCCGGCAGCCCTTGCCTTGGCAGGCGAAACACTGCAAATCGACTTCCGCCGACGGCTCTGTGTAGGGAAAGTGGTGCGGACGGAAACGCAGCTTGACGCCGGAACCGTACAGCCCGGTCATCATGGTGTGCAGCGCGCCTTTGAGGTCGGCCATCGTAATGCCCTTGTCCACCGCCAGCCCCTCAATCTGGTGGAAATGGGCGGAGTGGGTGGCGTCGATCTCGTCTTTACGGTAGGTCCGCCCGGGCGATATGATGCGGATAGGCGGTTTCTCCTTCTCCATCACACGGATCTGCACCGAAGACGTCTGTGTGCGCAGAATGGTCTCGTCGTCGAAGTAAAACGTGTCCTGAGGGTCGCGGGCGGGGTGGTCGGGGCTGTGGTTCAGCGCGTCGAAGCAATAATACGTGGTTTCGACCTCCGGCCCCTCGGCGACTGAAAACCCCATGCCGAGAAAAATTTTCGTCACATCGTCCAAAACGGTCTGCATCGGATGCCGGCGGCCCGCGCGGAACGGGTTTCCGGGCAAGGTAACGTCCACCGTCTCCTCCGCCAGCCTCCGTTCCAGCTCTTTCTCCGCGATCCGTCCCGACGCGCTCTCCAGGGCGCTCTCGACCGCCGCGCGCACATCGTTGGCAAACGCGCCTACGGAGGGCCTCTCGTCGGGGGAGAGCGAACCCATCCGCTTGAGGATGGCGGTCAGCTCACCCTTTTTGCCCAAAAACCCGACCCGTATAGTCTCAAGCGCCGCCGCGTCCCGGGCGTCCCTGACAGCTTGCAGGGCTTTCCCGCGCAGTTCCTCTAAATTTTGCCGCAGCATACTACACCCCTTGACCGTATTTTCAACCTAGTATATACTACTCCTATCCATTTTTCAACAGGAAAGTGATGACCTGTGTCCAAAACCGTTACGATCCTTGATACGACCCTGCGCGACGGGGCGCAGGGCGCGGGGGTGCGGTTCTCCGTTGACGACCGCCTGGCCGTGGCGCGCCTGCTCGACGGGCTGGGCGTTGATTATATCGAGGCGGGCCAGCCCTCCGCCGGTCCCGCGGACGCCGAATTTTTTGCCCGCCCGCCGCTGCTGAAGCATGCCAAACTGGTCAGTTTTGGGGCGACGGCCCGCAAGAGTGTCCCGCCTGAGTCCGACGCGGGGCTTGCGGCGCTGCTGGCCGCCGGGACGGGGACGGTCACGCTGTTCGGCAAGGCTTCTCTCTCCCGGGTCAGAACGGTCCTGCGCTGCGAACCGGGGGAGAATCTGGAGATGATAGCGGCGTCGGTGGCCTTCTGCAAGAGCCTGGGGCGGGAAGTGCTGTTTGACGCCGAGCATTTTTTCGACGGCTGGCGCGAAGATGCCGGCTACGCGGCGGAAGCCTTATACGCGGCGGCGCGCGGCGGCGCGGACACGCTGGTGCTCTGCGACACCGGCGGGGGATGCCTGCCGGATGAGACGGAACGGGCCGTCCGGGAGGTTCTGAAAACTGTAACCGTGCCCGTCGGCATCCACGCGCACAATGACGCGGGGATGGCCGACGCCAACAGCGTCATGGCCGCTCTTGCGGGCGTTTCGCATATACAGGGCACGATAGGCGGCGTCGGCGAACGCTGCGGCAACGCCGATCTGACGAATATCATTGCCGGTCTGCAGCTCAAGCGGGGCTTTTCGTGTATCCCCGACAGTTCTCTGCCCGAGCTGACGCGCGTGGCGCGCGCGGTGGCCGACATCGCAAACCTGACCATCCCGCCAAACGCGCCCTATGTGGGGGAAAACGCCTTTGTCCACAAAGCGGGGATGCATATCGACGGCGTATTGAAAGACCCGCCGGCCTATGAGCACATTCACCCCGAATCGGTGGGCAACCGCCGCGGCTTTGCCGCGAGCGAGCTGGCGGGGCGCGCCTTTATCATGAGCCAGTTTGGGCGGATATTGCCTAACCGTGCTTTCCGCAAAGACGATCCGGAAATCGTCTCTTTCACGGAAAAGCTCAAGGAGGACGCGCGGCTGGGCGTTTCCTATGAAGCCGCCGAAGCCAGCCTTACGCTGCGCATATATAAGCATTTCGGCGTTTACGACCCGGCGTTCAGCCTGACGCAGATGCGCGTGATCAGCGAGCATCCCGCGCCGGCCGATCCTTTCCGCCCGGAAGATCCTCTGCC
>JAIRUE010000101.1 GCA_031254575.1 Oscillospiraceae bacterium
TTTGGAATTTTGCGCCGATCAACCTGAACGTACCCAAAAATATCATTGTAAAAAACGAGGATATGGCGGCGTCTCTGGCTGTGCTGACCAGACAACTGGCGGACAGCATCGAAGAAGAAGCAGGGAGGAACCATCCATGAAAAAAGAACAGAACACCGTCCTCACTCCCGCCGAACAGATAGACGCGCTGGTCGTCAGGGCGCAGGAAGCGCTGGCCGAATACATGGAAATGACGCAGGAACAGGTTGATAAAGTCGTCCACGCCATGACATTAGCCGGGCTTGACCGGCATATGCATCTGTCCAAGCTGGCCGTGGAGGAAACCGGGCGGGGCATTGTCGAGGACAAGGTGATCAAAAATATTTTTGCCACGGAATACATCTGGCACAGCATAAAAAACCTTAAAACGGTGGGCGTGGTGGAAGAAAACGATCTGGAGGGCTATATTGAGGTGGCCGAGCCGGTGGGGGTAGTGGCGGGCGTGACCCCCGTGACAAACCCGACCTCCACAACCCTGTTCAAATCGCTTATTTGCGCCAAGTCCCGCAACCCCGTCATCTTCGCTTTCCATCCGTCCGCGCAGATGTGTTCGGTGGAAGCGGCGCGGATCGTCCGGGACGCCGCCGTTGCCCACGGCGCGCCTGAGCATTGCGTCCAGTGGGTCGAAACGCCGTCTATGGAAGCGACCACCGCCCTGATGCATCACCCCGGCGTTTCCCTGATTCTGGCCACCGGAGGCGCGGGCATGGTCAAATCCGCTTACAGCGCCGGAAAACCCGCGCTGGGCGTGGGGCCGGGGAATGTGCCCTGCTATATCAACCGGAATGTCAACGTCGCGCGGGCCTGCACCGATTTGATGATTTCCAAGACCTTTGACAACGGTATGATCTGCGCTTCCGAGCAGGCGGTGATCGTGGACGCCGCCATCGCGCCGGAATTTGAGCGGATAATGACCGAAAACAACTGTTATTTCTTAAATGAGGCGGAAACTGAAAAGGTTACGGACTTTGTGATTAACCGGGAGAAACTGAGCGTCAATCCCACCGCCGTCGGTCAAAGCGCGGCTTGGGTGGCCGAGCGGTCCGGCGTGAAGGTTCCCGAAAAAATCAAAATTCTACTGGCAAAGCTGCCGGAACCCTCTTTTGAGTATCCGCTGTCAATGGAGACCCTGATGCCGGTTCTGGCGTATTTCATCGTGGAAGACGAGCGGCAGGGCTTCGCGTACGCCAAAAAAATGCTGGAGATCGGCGGACTGGGGCACTCCGCCGTCATGCACAGCGACGACGAGGAATTGTGCGTACGCTATGGGCAGGAAATGAAAGTGGGCCGCGTGATCATCAATTCACCTTCCTCTCAGGGGGCTATCGGCGATATTTACAACACCAACATCCCGTCGCTGACGTTAGGGTGCGGCTCTTTCGGGCGGAATTCCACCACATCCAATGTGTCCAGCGTCAACCTGATCAACAAAAAGCGCATTGCCCAAAGGAGGAACAGTATGCAGTGGTTTAAGATACCGCCCCGCATTTATTTTGAAAAAGGCTCCATTCAGTATCTTGAAAAAATGCCGAATATAAAGCGGGCATTCATTGTGACCGATCCGGCGATGGTCAAGTTGGGCTATGTGGATAAGGCGCTGTATTACCTGCGCAAACGGTCGGAACATGTGCATTGTGAAATCTTTGCCGATGTGGAACCCGATCCTTCGGTCGGTACCATCCGCAGGGGCGTGGATTCCATGAACCTGTTCGCCCCGGATGTGATCATCGCGCTGGGCGGCGGCTCCGCCATTGACGCGGCCAAAGGCATGTGGCTGTTTTACGAATACCCGGATACCGATTTTGACGGCCTGCGCCTGAAATTCCTCGACATACGCAAGAGGGCGTTCCATTTCCCGAATTTAGGGAAAAAAGCTCAGATGGTGGCCATTCCAACCACATCCGGCACAGGCAGCGAGGTCACATCCTTCTCGGTCATCACCGATAAAGAGCATGGCAACATCAAATATCCCCTGGCCGACTACGAGCTGACCCCGGACGTGGCCATTATTGACCCGCAGTTTGTCACCACGATGCCTAAATCCATTGTGGCGGACACCGGCATGGATGTGCTTACCCACGCGATTGAAGCGTATGTGTCGGTGCTGGCGTCGGATTTCACCAACGGGCTGGCTATGAAAGCCATTGAGCTGATTTTCAAATATCTGCCCCGCAGTTATGCCGATGAGAATGACGCCGTTGCCCGGGAAAAGGTACATAACGCCTCCTGCATCGCGGGTATGGCCTTTACCAACGCGTTTCTGGGTATCAACCACTCCCTTGCGCACAAGCTGGGCGGCGAGTTTCACATTCCCCATGGACGCGCCAACGCGGTGCTGCTGCCCCATGTGATCGCGTACAATGCGCAAAAGCCTGAAAAATTCGCTATCTTTCCCAAGTACAGTGAATTTGTGGCGGATTACCGTTACGCACAGATCGCCCATCAGCTGCGGTTGGGCGGCCAGACGCGGGAAGAGGAAATTTCCGCTTTGATTGAGGCGGTCTGGAAGCTGATGAAGACGTTAAATGTCCCCGCAAGCATTAAAGATTGCGGGGTGGATGAAAAAGGTTTCTTCGCAAAACTCCCGGCGCTGGCCGAGCGGGCCTTTGAGGATCAATGCACGACGTCCAACCCGCGGTATCCGCTGATTGCCGATTTGGAGGAGATCTACCGCAAAGCGTATTACGGGGAAAGGAAGTGAGCCGGGATGAGCCGCATATTTGGAACAAAATTTGAGTTGGTCTGTGATGTGCTGGACCGTTATGAGCGCGACCCCAGCAACCTGATCGCCATCTTGCAGGAGATTCAGGACGCGTACGCCTATCTGCCGGAGGACATTATGACCTATGTGGCCACAGCTCTGGAAATCTCGCCGGGAACGGTATTCGGCGCGGCGACCTTTTATTCCCATTTCACGCTGGAACCAAAAGGCAAGTATGTGATAAAGGTGTGCGACGGCACCGCCTGCCATGTCAAAAAATCAGCGGATATTATCACAACGCTTGAAAGCGAGCTTGGACTGAACGAAAACAAAAAGACCTCCGACGATCTCCTGTTTACGCTGGAAATCGTCGCCTGTCTGGGGGCCTGCGGGATCGCGCCGGTGGTTGTGGTCAACGAGGATGTGTACGGCGCGATGAATATCGAGAAAACAAAGACGCTCATTGAAAAAGTGCGGGGGGAGGAAGCCTCGGATGCCTGAAAAACTGACATTGGAACAGCGCAAGGAGCGCTTTGCGGAATCGGCGGCGAACCAAAGTCCCCGCGTCGTTATCTGCGCGGGAACCGGTTGTGTGGCGGGCGGCTCCATGAGGGTTTACGACCGTTTCCGCGAGGTCCTGTCCCGCCGCGGGCTGACCGTCGCCGTGGCGCTGGAATCCGAGCATGGCGATTATGCCATGATTGAAAGCGGCTGTCAGGGCTTCTGTCAGATGGGACCTCTGGTCACCTTGCAGCCTCAGGACATCCTCTATGTGAAGGTTCAGCCGGAGGATGTGGAGGAAATCGTAGAAAAAACTCTCATAAACGGGGAATACATAGAGCGCCTGCTTTATGCATGTCCGGACGGCGGCGAAATCGTGAAAGGAATGCATAAAATCCCGTTTTATTCACGGCAAAACCGGCTGACGCTGGGGCTCTGCGGCAATATTGACGTGCATAATTTGGATGAGTACATTTATAACGGCGGATATTTTCAGGCGCGCAGGGCCGTGCGGGAGATGAGCGGCAAACAGATTTGCGATGAGCTGCTGGCGTCCGGACTGAGAGGCCGGGGCGGCGCGGGGTTTCCCACCGGTCGCAAATGGGATTTGACGCGCCAGAATGAAAGCGATGTCAAATATATCATCTGCAACGGCGACGAGGGCGACCCCGGCGCGTTTATGGACCGGTGCCTTATGGAGGGGAATCCCCACGCCGTGCTGGAGGGCATGATGATCGCGGCGCGGGCGGTAAACGCCAATTACGGATACATCTATGTCCGCATGGAATATCCTCTCGCGGTGAAGCGGCTGAAAGAAGCCATTCGCCAGGCGCGGGACGCGGGTATTCTGGGCGGGGACATTTTCGGTTCCGGCAAGCGTTTCGACGTCTCGGTGAAAGAAGGCGCGGGCGCGTTTGTCTGCGGCGAGGAATCCGCGCTGATCGCCTCCATAGAGGGTAAGCGGGGAATGCCGTCCATAAAACCTCCTTTTCCCGCTGAAAAAGGGCTGTTCGGCAAGCCTACCGCCGTCAATAACGTGGAAACCCTGGCAACGGTTCCGCTCATCCTCCGCATGGGGGCCGGGGAATACGGCAAGCTGGGCACCGCGACGGCAAAGGGGACCAAAACTTTTGCGCTCACCGGCCATGTGGCCAACACCGGGCTGATCGAAGTGCCGTTCGGCGCTACCCTGCGGGAGATCGTCGGTGAAATCGGCGGCGGCGTCACGGATGACGACGGAGCCATCCGCGGCTGTGATTTTAAGGCGGTGCAGATCGGCGGGCCGTCCGGCGGCTGTCTGACACAGGAGCATTTGGACTTGCCTTTGGATTACGATAATTTGCGAAAAGTCGGCGCAATGGTGGGTTCCGGCGGGCTTGTCGTCATGAACCAGAATACCTGTATGGTGAAAATTGCCCGATACTTTATGAAATTCACGCAAAATGAATCCTGTGGGAAATGCGTGGTCTGCCGGGAGGGTACCCGTCAGATGCTGGCGCTTTTGGATGACATTATCGAGGGACGCGCCACGGAGGCAACCCTTTCCCTGCTGGAAGAATTGGCGGGGACGGTTAACGTGGGTTCGCTGTGCGCGCTCGGTAAAACGGCGCCCAACCCGGTGCTGTCCACATTGAACTATTTCAGGGACGAATATTTGGCCCATGTGCTGGAGAAACGCTGCCCAACCGGAAACTGCGAGGCCCTGGCAAGTTACAGGATTATTCCAGAAAAATGCAAAGGATGCGCTCTTTGCGCCAAAAAATGCCCGGCGGACGCCATCAGCGGCGAAGTGAGGAACCCGTTTACCATCGACCCGGAGAAATGCGTCAAATGCGGCGTATGCGTACAAAGCTGTAAGTTTGCGGCCATTGTGAAAGGATAGGTGCGTTATGAGGAATCAAACGGTCGTCATTGACCGCGTGGCGGTACCCGTTGAAGGGGAACGCAATCTGCTGGAGCTTTGCCGCAAGGCGGGGACCGAATTGCCCACTTTCTGCTACCATTCCGAAATCAGCGTCTACGGCGCCTGCCGGATGTGCATGGTGGAGGTGGAGGGGCGCGGTATCGTTCCCGCCTGTTCCACCAAGGCGGAGGACGGCATGGTGATACATACCAACACAAGGCAGATCCGGAATATGCGAAAAATGATTATTGAGCTGATGCTGGCCAGCCACGATCAAAGCTGTACCACCTGCCCCAAGAGCGGAGACTGCCGGCTCCAGGCTATTGCCAGACAGCTGGGCGTAACCGATGTGCGGTTCAAGCAGATGACCCGCGTGGAGCCGGTGGATTATTCCTCCGACGCCATCCTGCGCGATCCGAGCAAATGTATCCTATGCGGCGACTGTGTGCGGGTGTGCGACGAAATTCAGTCGGTGGGCGCGTTGGGCTTTGCGTATCGCGGGGCGAAAGCGCGTGTGGGAACTTGTTTTAACAAGGGGATCGGTGAAATTGAATGCGTTTGCTGCGGCCAATGCATCAAAGTTTGTCCGGTGGGCGCGCTGACCCCTAAACACCAGATCAGTAAGGTTTGGGACGCCATCTATGATAAGGGCAAGACGGTCGTGGCGCAGGTCGCGCCGGCCGTGCGCGTGGCCTTGGGCGAGTATTTCGGCAAAGACCCCGGCTCGCTCACCATCGGGCATATTGTCACCGCCCTTCGGCGTATGGGGTTTGACCGTGTATACGATACCTGTTTCGGCGCGGACTTCACTGTGGTGGAGGAGGGAAAGGAATTTCTCGAACGCCGCGAAAAAGGTGAGAATTTGCCCATGTTTACCTCCTGCTGCCCGGCGTGGGTCAAATTCGCCGAGCAGTATTATCCCGATTTTCTCAACAACTTGTCCACCTGCCGCTCCCCGCAGCAGATGTTCGGCTCATTGTGCAAGGAACAGCTGACCAAAGAACTGGGCATCCCCCGCGAAGATTTGGTGGTGGTATCCGTGATGCCCTGTACCGCGAAAAAGTTTGAGGCGGGCCGCGACGAGTTCAAGGTAAACGGCAGCGCGGACGTGGACTTTGTGATCACCAGTGAAGAATTTGCCCTGATGATCAAAGAGAGCGGCATTGATTTTGACAGGCTGGAGTTGGGTTCTTTTGATATGCCCTTTGGATTTTCCACCGGAGCTTCGGTGATTTTCGGCTCCTCCGGCGGGGTAAGCGAGGCGGTGCTGCGGTTTGCGGCCGAAACGCTGGAAAAAGGATCGGCCCGGGAATTTAAGCAATTACGGGGTGAGGACGGGATCAAAAGCGCTGAAATTGCCATCGGAAGCGAAACGCTGAGGCTGGCCGTCGTCAGCGGCCTTGCCAACGCGAGGAAGCTGATCGACAGCATCCGCAGCGGGGCCGCCCATTATGATTTGGTGGAGATCATGGCCTGCCGCGGCGGCTGCGTAAACGGCGGCGGCCAGCCCATTACCGACGACAGGACGGCGGCGCAAAAACGCGCAAAAGGCCTCTATGATAATGACAAAATGCTGCAATTCCACGTTTCCTCTGAAAACCCCTATTTGCAGCAAATTTACGCGGAAAGCCTGGACCATGAGAAGGCGCACATCTTACTGCACACCGTGTACGAAAACCGGCGGCGGATCACCCAGGAGGATTTTATGCTGGGAGAGGCCTCCGGCGAAAAGGCGCTTTCTTTGGAAATTTGCTTTGGCACCAGCTGTTTTTTGCGCGGCGCGCAGGCGCTCTACAGAGAACTGCTCGACTATATCCGTGAAAATGATTTGGAGGACAAGACCGAGTTCAAGGCGACTTTCTGCGGCAAACATTGCAAAAAAGGCCCCGTATTGAACGTGAACGGAAAAACGCTGGAACGATGCACCTTTGACGGCGCAAAAGCGGAAATTCAGCGGACGCTGCGAAAGTGAGGCGGAACCGGTGCCACAGCAAACGATTTATACCATTACGGCCAACTGTCAGGATTGTTACCGCTGTGTGCGGGAGTGCCCGGTAAAAGCTATCCGCATCACCGGCGGGCAGGCGCGGGTTGAGGACGCTTTATGCATCAAATGCGGCACCTGTGTGCGGGAATGCCCTCAGCACGCCAAAACCGTGCGCTCTGATTTGGATGAGGTAAGGGCGCTGATTGGCGGCGGCAGGCTCGCCGCCGCCAGCGTCGCCCCTTCCTTTGCCGCCCTCTTTCCCGGCGCGTTGAGCCGGCGGTTACCCTCCGCGCTGCGGCAGCTGGGATTCCGGTTTGTCGGTGAAACCGCCGAAGGCGCGAAATATGTCACGGATCAATCCTTCGCTGTTCCGCGGGAAAGCGGCGTTTGTACCGCCTGTCCCGCCGTTGTCAATTATGTGGAGAAATACCGCCCTGAACATTTGGACGCATTGATCCCCGTGGTTTCCCCTATGATCGCTCACGGACGGATGATCAAAGCGAACCGTTCCGGATACGCCGTGATTTTCATTGGCCCCTGCGCGGCAAAGAAACAGGAGATCTTAAGACCGGAGAATACGGACGCGGTGGATGCCGTCCTGACATTCGCGGAGCTTTCGGAATGGTTATTATCTGAAAACATTCAATTGGAAAACTGTTCTGAAAGCAGCTTTGACCGGTTCTATGAAATCGGTGACGCCCGGTTGTTTCCCCTTCAGGGCGGGATGCTGAAAACCGGCGGCATCCGCAGCGGCGGCACAGAGGCCGGCACGCTGCATATAAGCGGGGCGGAAGATGTTATGGGGCTGTTTTCGGACGCCTGGAATTTTGAGGATACGCTGATTGAACCGCTATTTTGCAAGGGCGGCTGTATCGGCGGGCCTTGCTTTGCAGGGGAAGAAGCCTCCAAAGCGGATCAAAGCCTGTTCGCGCGGCGGGAAAATGTCATCCGTTACGCGCGGGAGGCGAAAAAAGACGACGGGGTTTCCCCGGCGAATGAAATATTTCATCGGCCGGATTTCGTGCGGGATGAGCAGAGCTTGGAGGAAGTCTCAGAAAATCAAATCCATAAAATTTTAGAGCTGACCGGAAAGATTGATCCGGTATACCAACTCAACTGCGGCGCCTGCGGTTACAAAAGCTGTTTGGAAAATGCCGTCGCGGTGGCGCGGGGAATGGCCGAGCCGGAGATGTGTATCCCCTATATGCGGCGGCTGGCCCAGCAGCGCACGGACAGGATCATTGACACGACGCCCAATGGGGTCGTGATCCTGGACAGCGAGCTGTGTATGATCCAAATGAATCCCGCGTTTCAAAAGATGTTCACGTGCAACAACGGCATTCTGGGCAGGCGTATTTCGTACCTGGTGAACGCGGACGGCTTTGAACGTCTGCAATCCGGCGCGGAGGAGCAATATGAGTCCATCCAGACTAAATATGGGATCAGGTACCACGAAATCTTATACCCGCTGCGGGAGGAAAGACAGTACGTCGGGATTTATTCCGATATTTCCAAAATAAAATATGATTCCAAGCAGTTGGATACGATCAGGGCGCAAACCCTGATGCACGCGCGGGAGTTTTTGGATCATCAGGTGCGGTTTGCGCAGGAAATGGCGCACTATTTGGGGAAAAGCACGGCCCAAAGTGAAGAAATAGCCATGCGTCTGATTGGTTTATACGAAGACGAAGACGACGGCGGTGAAACGCCATGATGTTTTTCGAGGCCGTTCTCCGCCAAAAAAACAAGAATGCCCACGCGGTCTGCGGGGACTACTGTGTGTGTGAGAGAACCGCCGCGGGCATGATCTATGTGGTTTGCGACGGCGTTGGTTCGGGAATTTACGCCAATATCTCCGCCATAACCTGCGCCAGCCGCATTTTGGAACTGTTTCATGGCGGGATGTCTATTCGTCTGACCAGCGAGACAATAGCCGCGTCTATGCACCGTGCCCGCACGGAGGATATTCCATTTTCCGCTTTTTCCGCCGTAATGATTTTAACGGACGGGCAATTCACCGCTTATTCCTATGAAGCGCCGAACCCTGTTTTACTACAAAACGGCCACGCGACCACACTTGCCCCCCGTTTTTACACGGCGGGGTTTGAAGTGATCGGCGAAGTTTCCGGCGCCCTTCATATAGGGGATTCCCTTCTGCTCTTTTCCGACGGCGTCAGTCAGGCCGGATTGGGCCACGGGTATGGTATGGGTATTGGGTCGGACGGCGTTTCTGATTACGTCAACCGCATCTATAAACCGGATGATCATATAGCCCTGTTACCGCAGCGCATTATGGAGATGTGCAAGACAGTATCGGCTGGAAATTATGAAGATGATACCACTCTCGCGCTGATCCACTGCCGCGAAGCGAAAGAACTGACGATATTGACCGGACCGCCGTCCAAGCAGTCGATGGATCGCGGCTATGTATCGGATTTTATGGATATGCCGGGTGAAAAGGTTATCTGCGGTTCCACGACCACAGATATTGCCGCGCGGGAATTGGGGCTGGAGGTCGTAACCCTGTCGATGGGCAATGCTTTCGGGCAGCCTCCGGAATATTGGATTGAGGGGATCGATTTAGTGGCGGAGGGCGCTGTCACACTCAACCAGGTCTATAATATTTTGGATGAGCCGGTAGAACGGTTATCCGGAAGTTCGGTTGCGGAGCGTTTGTGCCTTATGCTGCGCGGCGCGGACGTGATCCACTTGATGATCGGAAACGCGGTCAATACCGCGCATAAGGATTTGATTTTCAAACAGATAGGCGTTAGTGTCCGAAAGGCCACAATCCAACAGATTGTTGAGAAATTGAAGAGCATGGACAAGCTGGTGATCGAGCGGTATTATTAAAGCCGCGGACCGGATACCGGACGCGCGGAGGCATGTCCTATTCGCGTGAAGCGTCGCGATTTTGTGTGTCCGTCTCAAATTTTACCCTTGACAGGCTTATGCGGGTATGCTACACTGAACCCAAATTGAATGCTGTTCGAGGTTTCGGGGCTTCCCGCGCAAGCGGATGTCTCGGGGCTAAACAAGGAAACCGGGTGAAAATCCCGGACAGGTTCAAGCGTTTCGCGGGCGTTTTGCGCCGGCGGGGCAACGGAACGGTACGCTGCTGTGAGCGCGTAAGGACAGGTTTATGGCGAAAGCCGGTCATTGGGGTCACTTCCCTGAGAAGGCGGAACCTGTACGTTAGAGGCCAGCCTCTTGGAAACGCGTAAGTCAGAAGGCCTACGAAAAGCGGAAGTGGATCGCGCGGGCAGGTGTTGCCGTGCGGTCTGGGTGGCTATGGGAATGCGTCCATAACAGTCGAATGACAGTTATGGGCTTTTTTAGTGCAAAAGAGGGGCGAAAGTATGGCGGAACCGGAGAAAGAGACGCTGCACAGCTACGCGGAAAAGCAGCTGTTGCATATGATCCGCGAATTGAAATACGGCGAGATCCGCGTCATCGTGCAGGACGGTAAGCCCGTCCGCGCGGAGGAAATCAAAAAAAGCGTCGTTTTAGGGCAGGACGAAAATAAATAAGCCGTATTGGACTGACGGAAAAACCGAGGTTCGGCGTGATTGGGGTGAAATGCTCTTATCCGCTGCGCTTTTTATTTTTACATAAACGCGGGAGGTGAGCATAGATTTAGCAGGGATCGATGTTCCGGAACAAGCAAGCGGCGTAATTCCATTTTGTAATCTTGAAAGGAAGAAACTGTCATGCGAAAAACAAAAACCTCCTCGCGCCTGTTTGCACTCCTGCTCACGCTGGTCATGCTCGCCGGCCTGTTCCCGGCAATGACCCAACCCGCGCTTGCGGTCGATGTGTCCGGCTTGCCGGAGTTTACAAGTTGGGCGGCTATGGGAACGGACACGGAATTCAAAATCAGTTCCGAAGCAAGTTTGCGGGCGTTGGCGTCCGCTGTCGCGTGGGATGACGCTAACGGCACGTATAAAATGTCCGGTATAACATTCTATCTGGCAAAAGATATTGCCCTGACAGGTGATTGGACTCCGATCGGTAATACCGTTACATATCCGGCGGACGCCTTTGCCGGTACGTTTGACGGGCAAGGCTACACCATCAGCGGATTGTCCATTACCGCAACGACCTATCAAGGGCTTTTCTCACGAACCAACGGCGCGACGATTAAAAATCTGAATGTAGAGGGCAATATCAACTGCGGCACATCAAACTATGTGGGCGGAATTGCCGGCTGGGCGCAAAACACAAGATTTGAAAACTGTTCTTTTGCCGGTTCGGTGAAAGGCGGTTATACCGGCGGAATCGTCGGCAGTCTCAACTCAACGGGTACCGTTATTACAAGTTGTGTCAACACAGCAAATGTCGAGGGAACGTATGCCGGAGGAATATTGGGATATAATACCGCCAACAATACAATTACAGATTGCTATAACACAGGCAAAATCACAGGTTCAACCCGTTCGGGCGGTATTATCGGACAAAGCACCGGGACGATCAGTAATTGTTACAGTATTGGTGAAATCGTTGGAACCGGAACCGCCACTTTTGGCGGAATTTACGGATTCTCCGGCGCGACCATTAACAACTGCTACTATCTTCACCCTGCTGACAATACTAAGGCAGGAGGTACCCCATCGGGAACAGGCGTAACAAAAATCAACGCCCCTGCCGACTTGCCGGCTTCTATGCTTGGCAGCGCGTGGAAAGATGACCCGGGTTTCAACGGCGGCTACCCCGTCCTCGACTGGCAGGGCGCGCACGACCTGCCCCCCTCTATCAGGCTC
>JAIRUE010000018.1 GCA_031254575.1 Oscillospiraceae bacterium
TCCTGATCCCCCATCCCCTTGAAACGGCTGACCAGCGCGGTCGTGCCGGTGTTGAGCGCGATGAACATCGCCATCAGCAGGAATTTCGGCTGCGTCGAAAGCCCTACCGCGGCGATCGCCCACGCCCCAAGGTTGCCGACCATCATCAGGTCGGCCATCGAGGTGCACTGTCCCAGCAAAAGTTCCGCCCAGCTCGGGGCGGTCAGCCTCAGCACCGTCCTGTTCAGGTTTTCCTCCCGCCCGCCGGCAGGCAGCTCTTCCAGTGTCCCCACTTCCCGTCTTCTCTTTCCTCCCAGTATACCGCCAAACGGGAAAAACCGCAAGCGGGCGCGCGGAAAAAGGCAGGGCTTTCCGCCCCGCCTTATCGGTGCTGCCGCTGTTTACGTTCCCGGAAGCATATTCCAGACCCGCTCCGGGGACGGGCCTTTGGTGTTTACCCGCACAACGGTATCGCCGTACAGAACACTGAAATCCGTCCGCCAGCCGGCCACGCCCGCGACGACGGGAATCCCCTATACGCCTGAGCGGGGCCAAATGCCACATCAAAAGATAAAATTTAGTATACCACACGCAAAAAACAGCCCGGCAAGGCCGCCTTCGGGTTGATGTTCAGGGTTTTGGCGAAAGCCGCCTCGGTCAGTTTGAAGATGTTTCCGGCGATTTCTCGCACAAAAATAACACGCCGCCCCCGGAAACCGACAAAACCCGCGCCCGGGCCGGTTTACAATAACACCGAAGCGAACATACTAAGGAGGGGAAACCCATGCGGGTCACCTGGGAATTGCGGGGCAGCAGGCTCTTTTTATACCTGTCGGGCGAGCTTGACCATCACGCGGCGCATCAGGCGCTGGTGGAGGTCGGCGCGGCGCTCGACGAACACATGCCGATGCACTGCGTGCTGGATCTGTCGGGCCTGACGTTTATGGACAGCTCCGGCATCGCGGTGGTCCTGGGCACATACCGCCGCCTGAAATCGTACGGGGGAGAACTGTCGCTCACGCGCGCGCCCAACCATGCGGCAAAGGTCCTGACGATGGCGGGGGTCGATAAGATCGTGCCGATCGCGTCGGTCGCGCGGCCGTAGAGTAAGGAGACGATACATATGAACGTGCAAAACCAGATGAAGATGGAATTTCTCTCCCGTTCGGCAAACGAAGCCCTCGCGCGCTCCGCCGTCAGCCAGCTCGCGGCGCAGCTCGACCCCACGCTGGAGGAGCTGGGCGACATCAAGACCTCCGTTTCCGAGGCGGTGACCAACGCCGTCGTCCACGCCTACCCGGACAAGCTGGGCATGGTACACCTCCGGGCGCGCCTCCTTGAGGGCGGCGTCCTTGAAGTCACCGTGCGCGACAAGGGCGTGGGGATCGAGGACGTCGATCAGGCGCGCGCGCCTCTCTACACCACCGGCGGCGAGGAGCGGTCGGGCATGGGGTTCACCATTATGGAGAGCTTTATGGATAAGCTCGCCGTGCGCTCCGTACCGGGGCGCGGGACGACGGTCGTCATGCGCAAGCGGGTGATGCCGCGCCTGCTGCGATGAATGAGGCGTCGTCGCTTTTAGGGGCCGCGAAATCGGGAGACGGGGCCGCCCTGGAGCGTCTGGCGGCGGAAAACTCCGGCCTCATCTGGTCTGTGGCGCGGCGCTACTTCGGGCGCGGGGCGGAGCCGGACGACCTCTATCAATTGGGCTGCGTCGGATTTCTCAAGGCTGTCAAAGGCTTTGACGAGAGCTACGGGACACAGTTCTCCACCTACGCCGTCCCGAAGATCGCGGGCGAGATACGCCGCTTCCTGCGCGACGACGGCGCGGTCAAGGTCAGCCGTACCGTCAAGGAGCGCGGGACGGCCATCCGGGCCGCGCGGGACAAGCTGGCGCAGGAGCTGGGCCGCGAGCCGGTATTGAGCGAGATCGCGGCGTGCTGCGGACTGTCGGTCGAGGAGATCGCCGACGCCGACCGCGCGGGGGAGCCGGTCGAGTCGCTGCAGCGCGAGAGCGGCGAGGACGGCCTGACCCTCGGGGGGTCGGTCGGCGTCGAGGGGCACGAGGACAGGGTGCTCAATATGGTATTTCTGCGCGACGCGGTGCGCAAACTGCCGGAACGGGAGCGGAGCGTGATCGTCATGCGCTACTACCGCAACTTCACGCAGGAGCGGGCCGCCCGGGTGCTGGGCGTGTCGCAGGTGCAGGTATCGCGGATAGAGCGGCGGGCGCTGCGGCTGCTGCGGGGGTACGCGGAGGAATAAATTTCGCCGAATGCCGCAAGTTGCTCTTGCGCTCCGCGCCGTCCTGTGCTATACTGCAATCGTCAGTCCGGGCATGACGGGCCGGCGCACAGGGGTATAGCTCAGCCGGTAGAGCGGCGGTCTCCAAAACCGTAGGTCGAGGGTTCGATCCCTTCTGCCCCTGCCAGCGGCATACCGCCGCAGACAATTCGGGCACTCACATTTGTGGGTGCCGTTTTGTTTTGCGCCGCAGCCTCAAGGACCGCGGCGATTCCTTTTATTTTCTTCTTCTCAGCCGCGCGCTCCTCACCAGCGTGAGGAAATCCCGCGCCCTCGCGCGCGTTTGGCCGAAGGCTTCGCCGTATGCCCCGCGCAGGGTGGGAAACCCTTTTTCATTCCAGACCCTGGGGAGGAAGACCGCCAGCACCGCCACCCGCAGGACGAGCGCGCAGGTGAAAAGCAGCTTGTAATGGTCAAACGGCGTCCCGAAAACAGTCAGCGCGAGGCCCCGCATGACCGGGGCGAGGGCTTCCAGCACGGCCCCGCCGGTTATCAGGGCGGCGGCGGTGGACAGGGAGGTCACGACCGCGTAAACGGCGAGGGCCGCCGCCCGCCCGGTTTCGGGGGTGTGCGAGAACTGCATGTTGACCATGCAGGCGTCGTTCGCGCACCAGAAAACCCCCCCGATGAAGTTGAACAGAAACAGCGGGAGCGCGCCGCCCGGTACGGCGGGCAGCCACACCAGAATCCCCAGCGACGATATGCCGATGGAAATCAGCAGCAGCGGCGCGCTCCCGTAGCGGTCGATGAAAACGCCCCAGCGGGAAACGACCAGCAGCGAGAGGACGTTGGAGGTCACCTGCCCCAAAAGGATGATCGAGATAAACGAAAGCCCCAGCACGTCGATGGCGTATTTGTTGAAAAACGGGGAGCAGATCTGGTTGGCAAACGACCAGAAAATCCAAAAGAGCATATAGTCGCGGGTTTTGGGGGCCGTGAAGCACTCCCTCAGCGTCTTCCGGAAAGGAGACGCCCCGGCGCTCCGCGCGGCCGCCGGGAACTTATATCTGGCGTACATCAGTATATCGGCCAGGCCGGCCACGCCGCCGACCGCGAAAACAACGGTATAGCCCGAAAAGCCCGGCATATGGTCGAGTATGTAGGCGAACCAGAGGCCCGCGATCAGCGATACCAATGTGCTGACCCGCTGGCGGGTCGTGATGTAGCGCCCCCGGATGTCCATCGGTATCACGGCCGCCATCAGCAGCATGTGCGTCACGCCGACAAACGAGCCGCTCATCGCCGCCAGCGTCACAAGAACGATCAGCGCAAGCACCCTCGGCTGTACGCCCGGAAAGAGATAGGGGATGAAAGCAACGGCGAACCATGACACCCGCTGGATAACGCCGCCCGCCATAAATATCGTCTTATTCCTGCCGGTCTTTTCAACCAGATAGGAAGCCAGAATCTGCAGGATGCCCGCCAGGACCGGAAGGGCGGAGATCAGCCCGAACGCGAACTCCCCCGCGCCGAGCGCCGAGGCAAGCCCCGTAAACGCCGCGCCGCCGGTGGCGGCGAACAGAAACATGCCCGTCGCGGCCGACAGGACGATGACGTCCAGCATCCGCAGCGTTTCGTTGTCGCGGACGTAGAGGCTGTATGAGCGGTTGAACAGGCCGGACACTCGCATACGGCCGCTTCCCATCCCTGAAAATCGGATTTCGCCTTTATTGTGCGCTTAACGGCACGGTTTGTCAAGAAAGAAAGAAAAGCGCCCGGCAGACGGGGTTTTTGTGCATTCCGCCCAGCAAACGCCCGGCCCGCCGCCTGAAAATAATATGCTTGACATAACCCGCCTTCGTATACTATTATATTGTTGAGCAGTTGTCTCTTGGCTCTCTCAGGCGGTGTAAATATTTACAGAGAACCGCTAAACAGGGGGGCGTATCCATACGATACATAGTGTACAGGGAAGTATTAGAAAAAGACTGCAAGGAGGTCAATCCATCATGAAAACAACGGTTTGGAAACGGCTGGCGAGCTTGTCTCTCACAGCCGCAATGGTCTTGGGACTTTGCGCCGGGTTCGGCGCCGCGCCCGCGATCGCCGCGGACGGCGGCGGATCGAACAGCAAGGGCATCAACGTGATTATCAATAACCCCCGCAACGCATCGGTTGAGGATCTTGACAAAGCGATTTCCGACGCGCTGGTGGCGATGGGCATCAGCAGCAAAAAGGTTACGCAGTTTATGAAAGACCTTGATCTCGATATTTCCATAACAACAGTTGACGACGACGACGACGGCGGCACTGCCGACGATGACACTCAGGAGCTCGACCTTCCCACCGCCGACCTCAGCAGTTGGGTGGTGGCCGACCACTATGACAGCGGGTACTATTACACCGCGGGAACTAATAACGCGGGGAATATCAACTCCAATTCATGGAATACCAATAACATGGGAAATTACCGCTACAATCCTACGTATATAAACAATAATGCGCTTATGACCGGAATCAACTGGCTCAACATTTTTGGTGCGACAGGGGCAAACTTCAACTATATGAATACCACCGCACCAAACGACAGTCTCCGCCCGTACTATCCGCACAAGCAAACGGTTTCTGCCGGAACCGGCAATGGCAACATCAATGACAGAAAACTGGCGACTTGGGTACTCAATCCCGATAAATACTATAACGCTACTAACGACCCCGAAGCGACATCCGTAGGATCCTTTGACCGGCATACATATTCCCGTCTGGTGAAGGAAGGCGACAGGATAACGGAAACAACCGGCCCGGACGGGAAGACACGGATGGACTTTGTGGGGTACTACAATTCCCGGTATTTCGACTATCTCTTTTATCCGATGGACACCGACCCGACAATGACAAATTACCAATTTAAGGATAAAGATGGCAATAATTTGGGCAAGCCCACGAACCTCAAAGGCGCCGATAAACTTGTGAAATTTGACGTATTCGGCGGGCAGGTCAATCCCCATTCCCTGTACGGCGCGGGATTTTTAGTCAATACAGGCATTGACGCGAGCGGTTTTATATCCGGATATGTGCTTTTATATGTCTATCCTGAAATCTCTGCAAGTACATATAAAATAACCGGCAAATACTATCCTCCGCAGCTTGCGTTGTACAAACTTAAATCCGGATTAACGGCTCAAGAATTTCATGATTACCTGCAAGGCAGCACTACAGGCCCCGCCGGTACCATTCCAACCGCTAATGTTACAACCCCCGCTACTAATCCCGGCAACAGCGGCCCGGTGTTGTCAGCTTTATTTACAGGCAATCCCATTGTTACCGTGCCCCTTTATACGGATAATACGGAGATCAACAACCGAATCTCTGCCGGAAATACAAACTGGTGGATGGATATGCATATCAATCTGGTTATCAAGCCCGACCGGCTGATTGTATATCAAAATCCGTTAGCCGACAAAACGAACGGGACTATTACTTACGGCGTTGATAAACTGCCGGTAGGTATGAACGAGGTCATGAATGTTAACCTCGAAACCACGGCAGGAGCGGGCATTTTACCTTACAACGGCTTCGGTCCTGTTGTCAGTTACCGCTCCCACAGTTGTAACCGCGCCACCCAATTCACATATTTTGACCTTGTGATGTCGATCATCGGCGGCGCGAAACCGGAATATGAAATCACATACGACCTCAACGGCGGCACTATAAGCCCGCCGCTGGCGCCGCAAACGAAACAGCATGACATTGATTTGATACTCCACTCCGCTGAACCGACCCGCGCGGAATATGACTTTGTCGGCTGGAATCCTGTTAAAACTCCCAAAACCCCTGCTGATAAGAATCAAGGCGCCGATAACGGGGTTGTTGTGTATACGGCGGGCGGTACAGAAAAAGGTACGTATAAAGTCAATAAAAACGCCACCTTATACGCGGTGTGGAAGCCGAAGCCTAAAAACCTGCTGTATGACGCGCTTATACAATATGATGATGACGGCCTTTTCAAAGGCAACTGCATCAACTTTGTCATCGATTTGACCGACCCCTATAAACCGGACCGCACAAACGCGAGCGACGGAAATTTCGCTTTAGCCGTTGACTGGATGCTGAACGGCGACTACGACGTCAAATACATAACCGATACGAATAACGTCATCCTGACCGACGGTGCCGGCGGAGCCTCCGGCAGCGTACCCGGCGCGCCGATGACAGCGAGGGACCAGGGCGTAACGGTTGGTCCGAATAGATGGGATGACATCGCGGCGTATATCGCCAGCTTTATCCCGCTCTGCATCGACGGTATCAACTACTTCGCCGACGAAGTGATCGCCTACGGCTCAAACTTCAAAGACGCTGAGAAAGAGCGGGACGAGGCATATACCGCAAAATTCAAAACCGAATTTACCGTCGCGGTAAGTGCGCATTACGCAGCGCTTCTCGCCAGCACAGACCCCGATGACGAGGAATTAAAAGAAAAAATAAGGAATTTATTGGTTGAGATACCGGGCGCCGCCAACCCGCTTGAACTTAATGCCGACCCGCTTGACACCTTGAGGAGGAGCAAGCTGCCGGCGGCTGAGGAAGCGGTTATCAAGGCTGCGATAACGGCGGCGGATACGGAGGCGAAAAAGGCGGGGCAGGACGCTTACGAGAACAAAAAGAAGGACTATGTTCTTGAGGATTCCGGTTTTGAGATCAACCTCACGCAGGAGACGTTCTGGGCAGACCCGAGCTATAACTACGTAGTCGCGGCGTACAGCATTGACGGCGGCAAGAAATGGAAGAATATAAAGGCCGGGAAGAACATCTTCACCACCGACCCGGCCGAAACGAGGAACCGGACGGCGTTCACGAAGCTCTTCAATAAGGATATGAAGCTGGCCCTTTCCGACAAGCCCATCTATGGAACGGTCAACAAAGCGTCGGAAAAAGACAAGGCGCTGAAAAAGGCGAAACAGCCCGCGCCCGGTTATCAAAAAGTCACCTTCCCGGAGATCAAGAAGCGCCCCAAGGACGCGACGAAATACGGCGTGAACTACGGGATATACCCCGACAACACCGGCCTGACGAAGGGCCAATGGGCAATCAGCGGAAAACCGGAGATAAAGAAATTTTCCGTCGATCTGAAGGTTACGGACGCGCTCAAAGACAAGGACGCGAAAAAGTATCTGGTCGCGAGGGGCAATATGGATAACGGCAAGCTGGATAAGGTCAACCCGATCTATCCGTATCCATTTGGAGACGATAACTACAACTACGGTTACTTCTGCCAGGAAGACGGCATCCCGGTCAAAGTCCTGCCGGATACCAACAAAGTCCTGAAGTCGGTGTACTTTATCAAAACCGGGGCAGTGGACAACAGCCCGCCTTTGAAGGATTCGGCCGGCAACATCGTAAAACATCCGATTACCGATGAGCCCGTATCCAGCCTTATAGGCCCCTATACGGCGTCCAGCAAGCTGAAAAAGATCTCGGCCTCGAGCGAGATCAAAGCGCCGAAGGTGAAACCCAAGGCAAAGGACGCCAAGGTAAACGTCAAAAACCCGGCTAAGGACAAATACGCGGTATTCACCGTCAAGCTCAAGAAGGGCGACCTGATGTACGCAGGGGGAAAAGAGACGTTGGAAACCGTGGAGGGCATTGAGTGCGTAACGGTAACAAAGGCTGAAGACGCCATAAAAGCGCTTGCGGACGGGAAAGTGATATACGTCAACAGCCCCAAGGGGTTGGTTGTCAGCCTGCTGGAAGACGACAAGACCGCCAAGACTCAGAAAATGGCGTTGACGGCAACCAGCATCACCGTTTGGAAAGCGGCGATCGGGAAGAAGCCCGCCTCCGCCAAGACGACGGTTGATCTGACGCCGCCCGCGCTGCTGGGAACCTGATCTTCTGCAACCTTTCACAATCACAGAGCACGACCCGGAGCCGGTTCCGCGCTCCGGGTCTTTTTATGGGAAACAATTTCACCGCGCGCTGCGGCGCTACTAAACACGAAAGGACCAGTCCGCATGGATTACGCCGCCGAATCGCTGAGACTGCACGCCGAATGGCGCGGCAAGCTCGAGACCGTGCCGAAGATGGAGGTTTCCTCCCGCGAGGCCCTGTCGCTGGCCTATACGCCGGGGGTGGCCGCGCCCTGTCTGGAGATCCAGAAAGACCCCGAAAAGAGTTATACCCTCACCGGGCGGTGGAATACCGTCGCCGTCGTGACCGACGGCACGGCGGTGCTGGGGCTGGGCGATATTGGCCCGGAGGCCGCGATGCCGGTGATGGAGGGCAAGTGCGTCCTGTTCAAGGCGTTCGGCGGCGTGGACGCGGTGCCGCTTTGCGTACGCACGAAGGACACGGACGAGTTTGTGCGCGCCGTCGAGCTGCTGGCGGGCAGTTTCGGCGGCGTCAACCTCGAGGACATCTCCGCGCCGCGCTGTTTTGCCATTGAGCGCAAGCTGATAGAGCGCTGCGACATCCCCGTTTTTCACGACGACCAGCACGGCACCGCCGTCGTGACGCTGGCGGCGTTGCTGAACGCGCTCAGGCTGACGGGCCGGACGCCCGGCGGCGTCCGCGTTGTCATCAACGGCGCGGGCGCGGCGGGGATCGCCACGGCGCGGCTCCTGCTCGCGGCGGGCGCGGACGGCGTTGTTCTGTGCGACCGGCAGGGGATCATTGCCGAAGGGCGGGACGGCCTGAGCGGGGAAAAAGCGGAAATGGCGCGTCTGACGAATAGGGAAAAACTGCGCGGGACGCTGGCGGACGCGCTGCGCGGCGCGGACGTGTTCATCGGCGTGTCCGCGCCGGGCACGGTGACGGGGGAGATGGTGAGGACGATGCGGAAGGACCCCGTTCTGTTTCCGATGGCGAACCCGGTGCCGGAGATCATGCCGGAGGAAGCTCTGGCGGCGGGCGCGGCGGTGGTGGGGACGGGCCGCAGCGATTTTCCCAATCAGATCAACAACGTCCTCGCCTTTCCCGGCATCTTCCGCGGCGTGTTCGACGCGCGGGCCAAAGCGATCACCGGGAAGATGAAGCTCGCGGCGGCGCGCGCGCTGGCGGGACTGGTTTCGGACGCGGAGCTGAAGCCGGGGTATATTATCCCGACCCCGTTTGACCCGCGCGTGCGGGACGCGGTGGCGTCGGCGGTGACGGCGGCGGTCCGCTGAAAACGGCCCGGGGAGGCGGACGCCGTGGGCCGTCTTTGACGTTCCGGGCTGTGACATGCAGCCGGTGTGGCGGCGGATCTGGAGCGAGTGGTTTCCCACCGCCGGACGGGCGGCATAACGGTAGCGAATACGAATCGGGGATGTTGCCGGTCTGGGGGGATGGCGTTTGCGCCGTCCCCGTGTGTCCCGGCACAAAAATTTTCAGGGTGGCGGCAAGACCCCTTGACAAATGATTGCCGATGCGGTATACTGCCTTGTAAAGGAGCATAGCTTTACAAGACGGAGCGGCTCGGCAGGGGGGATGGACGGTGAAAGAAGACCCGTTGGTGATGAGTATGCTTTTCGATTTCTACGGCGAGGTGCTGACCGAGAAGCAGAGGGATTTCTTTGACCTCTACCACAACCGCGACCTCTCGCTGGGCGAAATCGCCGAAAACACAGGCATCACGCGTCAGGGCGTGCGCGACGTGATCGTCCGCGCCACGCAGGTATTGCGCTCGATGGAGGATAAGCTGGGGCTGGTTGGGCGGTATAAAGCGGTGCAAAACGGGCTTGTGGAGATCCGCGACGCGGCGGCGGCCATCGAGGAGATCAACAACCGCCGCTACGGCAGCGGTCCCGTGCGGGAATACGCGCAGCGGATACAGGAATTGGCTTCGGGGATAGCGGAGAAGACGTAATGGCTTTTGAAAATCTGGGCGAACGCCTCAACGGCATTTTTAAGAAACTGCGCGGCAAAGGACGCCTCAATGAAAAGGACATACAGGAGGCGATGCGCGAGGTGCGCCTCGCCCTGCTTGAGGCCGACGTCAGCTATAAGGTGGTCAGGGAATTCTGCGCCGCCGCCACTGAACGCTGTAAGGGCGCGGATGTGCTGGAAAGCCTGACGCCGGGACAGATGGTCGTTAAGATCGTCCGCGAGCAGCTTATCGGACTGATGGGCGGAGAACCCTCCGCGGGCGGTTCGTCCGCCGCGAAGATCCAGCTCTCTTCCAGACCGCCGACCGTCGTCATGCTGGCTGGGCTGCAGGGCGCGGGCAAGACGACAAACGGCGCCAAGCTCGCGGGCTATTTTAAGCGGCAGGGCAAACGCCCGCTGCTGGTGGCCTGCGACGTGTACCGTCCCGCCGCCATCAAACAGCTTCAGGTCGTCGGCGCGCAGCTGGGCGTGCCGGTGTATGAGGAGGGGCAGGGCGATCCCGTAAAGATCGCGCAAAACGCCGTGGAACACGCGCAAAAACACGGCAACGACATGGTTTTCCTCGATACGGCGGGCCGTTTGCATATCGACGAGGAGCTGATGGACGAGCTGGGCCGCATCAAAGAGGCGGTGCGCCCGCACGAGATCCTGCTGGCGGTCGACGCGATGACGGGGCAGGACGCGGTGAACGCGGCGCAGGCCTTTAATGAAAGCCTTGGTATCGACGGGATTCTGCTGACCAAGCTGGACGGCGACGCGCGGGGAGGCGCGGCGCTGTCGGCGCGGGCGGTCACGGGAAAGCCCGTGAAATTCTGCGGCGTGGGTGAGAAGCTGGATCAGATCGAGCCGTTTTACCCCGAGCGTATGGCGAACCGCATTCTCGGCATGGGCGATATGCTGACGCTGATCGAAAAGGCCGAACAGGCGATAGACCAGAAAAAGGCCGAGCAATTGGAGAAAAACCTCCGGGCGGGCCGCTTTACCCTCAACGACTTCCTTGACCAGATGGGCCAGCTCCGCGGTATGGGGTCGATGCAGGACGTCATGGGGATGCTGCCCGGCATGGATAAACACGCGCTGAAAAACGCCAAATTCGACGAGCGTTCGATGAACCGTATGGAAGCCATCGTGCTGTCGATGACGCCCAAAGAGCGCGAAAACCCGTCGATACTCAACTCCTCGCGCAAGCGCCGGGTCGCCGCCGGCAGCGGGACGCGGGTGGAGGAAATAAACCGGCTGCTCAAGCAGTTTGAAATGATGAAGGCGCTCGCCAAACAGATGGCGGGCGGTAAAGTGCCGAAAAACCTGCGGGGTTTATTGGGATAAAAATCTGGGAGGAACAAAACAGTATGGTCAAGATGAGACTGCGCCGCATGGGCGCGAAGAAAGCCCCTTACTACCGCATTGTGGTGGCCGATTCCCGCTATCCGCGCGACGGGCGTTTTATCGAGGAGATCGGGACGTACAACCCGCTGGCGGAACCCGCCGAGATCAAAATCATCGCCGAACGCGCCAAAGACTGGCTGCAAAACGGGGCGCAGCCGACCGACACCGTAAAAAAACTCCTGCAGATAGCAGGGGTCATATAGCACTATGAAGGAGCTTTTGCTGTATATGGCGCGGCAGCTCGTCGATAAGCCGGAGGAGGTCAGCGTCACCGAGCGGGAGAGCGGCGGCGAGTTGGTTCTGGAGTTGCGCGTCGCGCCGGGCGACGTGGGCAAGGTCATCGGGCGCGGCGGCGGCATCGCCAAGGACCTGCGCGCGATCGTGCGCTCGTCGGCTCCGGTGGGCAAACGCGTAAATGTGGAAATCGTTGACAAATAATGGAGCTGCTCGAAATCGGTAAAATCGTCGGTACGCACGGCGTGCGCGGGGAGGTCCGCGTTGAGCCGTGGTGCGACAGCCCCGCCTTCCTGGCGGGGTTTACGGTTGTTTACCTGCAAGGAAGCCCTCTCGCCGTGCAAACGGCGCGGGTACACAAGAGCCTGGTGCTGATGAAACTGGAGGGCACGGACACCGTGGAAGCCGCTCAGGCGCTGCGTGACAGCGTTTTGCGTATCGACCGCTCCGATGCCGCGCTGCCCGAGGGGCGGTACTTTATCAAGGACCTTATCGGGCTGGCGGTGTTCGACGGCGAAGAACGGGTGGGAACGCTGTATGACGTGCTGTGCGCGCCCGCTCACGACGTTTACGTGGTGCGCGGCGACGGCGGCGAGCATATGATCCCCGCCGTGCCGGCGTTTGTGAAGGAGATAGACATAGACGGCGGCGTCGTGCGGGTGGCGCTGATAGAGGGAATGTAAGGGAGGCGGCGCGGAGCGCCGGAAGGGTTATGCAAATCGATATTATGAGCCTGTTCCCCGAAAGCGTCGCCCGCTTTCTCGGCGAGAGCATCATCGGGCGGGCGCAGACAAAGGGGATCGTGGCCGTCCGCGCCCACCAGATCCGCGATTTTACGCAGAATAAGCAAAAACAGGTGGACGACTACCCCTACGGCGGCGGGCACGGTCTCATCATGCAGGCCGACCCGCTCTATCGTTGCCGGGAGCATATCGTTCAGACGCACGGCGGGGGGCGCACGGTCTATATGTCGCCGCAGGGCAGGGTGTTCTGCCAGGCCGAAGCGCGGCGCCTGCTGGCGTTTCCGCATCTGATCCTTGTGTGCGGGCACTATGAGGGCATGGACGAGCGGTTTATCGAGGAATGTGTCGATGAGGAAATCTCGATCGGCGACTATGTCATCACCGGCGGCGAACTGGCGGCCTGCGTGGTGGCCGACGCCGTGTGCCGGATGGTGCCGGGCGTACTGAGCGGCGAGGAAGGATTTACGGGCGAAAGTCACTGGGACGGATTGCTGGAGTACCCGCAGTATTCGCGCCCGGAGGTCTGGCGGGGCCGCGCCGTCCCGGAGGTGCTGCTGAGCGGGCACCACGCCAACATTGAGAAGTGGCGGCGTGAGCAATCGCTGGAATGTACGCGGCGTAAACGGCCCGATTTATTGCAAAAATCCGGGGAAGATTCATAAAACGGCTGTCGCGCCGGGTTGATGATAAACATAGGATGGAGATAAACGGAGTAAAGAGGGGCCTCTTGATGTTTTTCTCCATTCCGGAAGCCGTTTTGCTGGCGTCCTCCTGTTCCCTCGACGCGTTTTCCGCCAGCTTTGCTTACGGCGCGAAAGGTATCCGTATCCCGCTGCTGTCGGCGCAGATATTGAATGTCGTGTGCAGCGCCGTCTTGGGGCTGTCTTTGTGGGCCGGGGCGGCGGCGCGCGGGTTCCTCCCCGAATGGCTCGCCGCGGGGCTCGCCTTTGGCATCCTGTTCCTGCTCGGCCTTTCAAAGCTGCTTGACGGCATCCTCAAAACCGTTATCCGCCGGTATACGAGACGCAACGGGAAAAATCCCCGGCTCCGTTTCGCCCTGTTCGACGTCCGGTTTATCCTCAGCATGGCGGCGGACCCCGAAGAAGCCGACGCCAACCGCAACAAGATTATCTCGGCGGGCGAAGCGGTGGCGCTGGCGGTGTCCCTGTCGCTGGACGGCGTGGCGGTGGGATTCGGCGCGGCTGTCGGGAACGTGAATATCCCCGCCGTTTTTTTACTCTCCCTTGTCACCGATACGCTGGCGGTCCTGCTCGGCAGCCGTCTGGGTCACAGGCTGGCCCGCGGGTTGCCGTTCAACGTGTCATGGCTGGGCGGCGCGATCCTGATCGGGCTGGCGGTCTGCAAACTGTTCTGAGGGTTTGGATGCGCGGGGTATGGTATCGGCTGGGCTAATTCTTTTGCCCGCAGGATTTGCATGTTTTCTTTTCCGAAAAGGTTCAGTAACTCATTTTCCTTTTCTGTATAATTAAGCATTGCCACCTGCAGACAGAGCCATTTTTAATTCGTTTTCTAGATAACGCATAAAAGATAGACAGTTTTCTTGTGTTTTTCGTCCCATCATGATGTAAGCGTAGTCTTTTGCAAATCTTAGACCTTCTCCTGTATTACCAAGTCCAGCGCGCAATTCTGTTGCCGTATGTGTCCCTGTACATAGAAGTTCCCTCGCTTTTGTTATTAAACTCTGTACCTATCATCGGTACAACATACATTATACTCCATGCCTAATCGGAATACAATAGCCAAAGAGAAATTTTTTGAAGGCAGGTATACAGCATGGAGTATATGCCCGATTATGGCCTTATCGGCAGGCGTATCAAAGAGCGCCGCCTTGCTTTGAAATTGACGCAGGAAACACTGGCGGAGGCCGCGGAAATAAGCATACAGCACATGAGCAAGATCGAAAACGGGCATACAAAGCTGTCTCTGCCATGCCTTATCGCCCTTGCCAACGCGTTGCAGACCACGGTAGACCACCTGCTGATGGACAGCATGGGAGCGTCCAAGCCCGACGTCATCCGGGACGCCGAATCCATCTTTGCCGATTGCACCCCGTCGGAGGTGTTCGTACTGACGCAGACAGTCAACGCATTGAAGCAGAGCCTGCGCGTAAGGGGGTTGTCTGACAAATAGGAAGATCACAAGATTCTCCGTTGCATATAATTTTTGTCGTCTAAGCGCCGCCTTTACAGGGGCGCGGTTTTTATATCGTCAGCCCCGCTCCCGGCCTGCCCGTACGCTATTTAGAACCGTGTGCCCCGAAATCTTTTGCATTCGACAGCGGGATATGGTAAAATACCGGAAAGCGGAACACCCCATATCGCGTCGTCTGGAGGAGATGTATGAACCCCGCGTTTGACACGTTTATAAAGTCCCTGCGGGGCAAGGAGATCACCGTCATCGGGCTGGGCGTCAGCAACCGCCCGCTGGTGACGCTGCTGGCGGACGCCGGCGCGCGCGTCACGGTCCGCGATAAAAACGAACAAATTGACCGCGCGGAGTGGGAAGGCGTTGACCTGCGGCTGGGGCCGGACTATCTGGACGGCCTGTCCGGCGAGCTGATCTTCCGCACCCCCGGCCTGCGCCCCGACCATCCCGCGCTGCTGGAAGCAAAGGCAAACGGAAGCCTTGTCACCGGCGAGATGGAGGTTTTCTTTAGCCTCTGCCCGTGTCCGGTCACCGGCGTGACCGGCAGCGACGGCAAGACCACCACCACCACCCTGATCGCCGAAATGCTGCGGGCGGGAGGCCGTACCGTCCACCTCGGGGGCAACATCGGCGTGCCGCTGCTCGCCCTCGCGGGCGATATGGCGCCGGAAGACCGCGCCGTCGTGGAGCTGTCGAGCTTTCAGTTGATGGACATGACCCGCGGTCCGCAGACCGCCGTCATTACCAACATCACCCCAAACCATCTCGACTGGCACCGCGATATGGACGAATACATAGCGGCCAAGCGCCGCATACTGGATTGGCAAGGCGAAGACGGCCTCGCCGTACTCAACGGCGACAATCCGGTGACCGAAAAAATGCGCGGCAGGGGACGCACGGTCTTTTTCGGCGGGGACAGGATCGCCGACGGCGTGATCGACGGCTTCCTGCCGCTGGACGGAATTAAACTGCGCGGGTATTATCAGGTCGAAAACATTTTGGCGGCGCTGTCCGCGGTGCGGGAACTGGTTTCCGAAGACGCGATACGGCAGGTCGCGGAGTCTTTTTCCGGCGTACAGCACCGCAACGAGTTTATCGCGGCGGTGGACGGCGTGGCGTATTATAACAATTCCATCGGTTCCAGCCCGGCGCGCACGGCGGCGACGCTGCGGGCGCACGGCGGGCCGGTGCTGCTGATTGCGGGCGGGCGCGATAAAAACGTCCCGTTCGACGAACTTGCCGCCCTGTTTCCCGCGTGTATAAAACGGCTCTACCTTATTGGCGAGGCGGCGGACGCCATCGAAAAAGCGGCCCGCGCCGTGCCCGATGCGCCGCCCATAGAGAGGTGCGCCGGGCTGGAGGACGCGGTTTTCCGCGCGCGCCGCGCGGCAAAACCGGGCGATACGGTACTGCTCAGCCCGGCCTGTACCGCCTTTGACGCGTATAAAAACTTTGAGGAACGCGGCAGGCATTTCGTGGAGATCGTCCGGCGGCTTGCCGGCGAGAATGCCCCGGCCGGGGCGTAAAAGGTTCGCCCGCTCACGGGGAGCGAGGTACGGAAGGAGATGGGAAATTGGATATAAGGGAGACTTTGTTCGCGCTGTCCCGCGCGGCGGGCCCCGCCGGGTTTGAAAACGCCGCCGCGCAAATGGCGGGGGAACTGTTGGCGCCGTTTGCCGACGAGGTAAAAACGGACCGTCTGGGCAATGTGCTGGCATGGGTCCGTTCCCGGAAAACGGGGGACAAGCCCGTCGTTTTACTGGACGCGCACCTTGACGAGGTGGGCGTCATGGTCACGGGCGGCGGCGGCCGGGAAGCGGACCGCCCGTTTTCCGGGTTTTACACCTTCCGCACGCTGGGCGGCATTGACCCGCGCGTCCTGCCCGCGTGCGAGGTTCTCCTGCTGACAGACCCCGTGACGCCCGCCGTCGTCGCCTGTCTGCCGCCGCATGTCCTGAAACGGGAGGACTTCGATAAGGCGCAAAAGACGGAAGACCTGTTTCTGGATACCGGCGGCGTGCCTGTGCCGGTCGGAACGCCCGGCGTGTTTGCCCGGGAGCCTGTTTCATTGGGTCCGTTGGCGTCGGGTAAAGCCTTTGACGACCGCTCTTGTTTCGTCACCATTCTGCGGGCGTTGGAGCTTATCGACCGCGAGACGATGGGAGCCGATCTTGTGGTCTGCGGCAGCGTGCAGGAGGAAGTGGGCGGGCGCGGCGCGCTGGCCGCCGGGTACGGCATAATTC
Source organism: Oscillospiraceae bacterium (assembly GCA_031254575.1). GTDB lineage: Bacteria > Bacillota > Clostridia > Oscillospirales > UBA929 > UBA929. The sequence continues at coordinate 16,859 of JAIRUE010000018.1, forward strand.
CCGATTACGCGGTCGCCGTCGACATGACGCACGGTTCCTCGCCGGACGCCAGCCCGCAGGACACCTTCAAGCCCGGCGGCGGCGTCTGTATCAACCTCGGCCCCGACTGCGACCGCGCGCTGACGCGGACGCTTATTGAGCTTGCCAAAGCCAAGGATATTCCTCACCAGATCGAAGTCACCTGCGGCCTGTCAAGGACAAACGCCACCGAGTTTCAGGAGGCGCGCGGCGGCGTCCGCACGGCGGTGCTGTCGGTCCCGCTGCGGTATATGCACACGCCGGTCGAGACGCTGAGTACGGAAGATATTGAATCTTGCGCGAAACTCATTGAAAAGTGGGTTATGAGCTTATGAGTATGGTAGATATGCTGAAAAACCTTTGTGACCTTGACGGCGTGTCCGGCTGGGAAGATGATGTGCGGAACCATATCCGTAAAGCCGCGGAACCGTTTGCCGACGAGATGCGCGAGGACGTCATGGGAAATCTTCTGGTGTTTCGCAAAGGCGCGAAAGAGGGCAAAACCGTCATGGCGGCGGCGCATATGGATGAAGTGGGTTTGATCGTGCGCGGCGCGACCGACGACGGCTTTTTGCGGTTCGGCACAGACGGCGGCATAGACCGGCGTCTGCTGTTTGCCAAAACGGTGCGCTGCGGGCAGAAGAAACTGCCCGGCGTTATCGGCGTCAAAGCCGTACACCTTTCCAAGCGGAAGGAGCTCGAATCCGTCCCTCAGATCAACGACATGTATATCGACATCGGGGCGTCTTCAAAGGATGACGCGTTGAGAAAGGTACCTCTTGGCGAGGTTTGCGCGTTTACTACTAAACCGGAGGAGTTTGGAAAAGGGCTGTTCAAAGCCAAGGCCCTCGACGACCGTGTCGGCTGCGCCGTTCTGCTGCGGCTGCTGGAGGAAAAGCCCGCCTACGATACGTGGTTTGCCTTTACCGTGCAGGAGGAGATCGGCGTTCGGGGCGCGCGCACGGCGGCATACGCGCTGAAACCAAGTATGGCGCTGATCGTTGAGGGGACGACCGCCGCCGATCTTCCCGACCTCAAAGGCGCGGAGCGCGTTTGCGCCCCCGGGGAGGGCGTTGTGCTTTCCTATATGGACGGCGGCACGGTTTATGACCGGGAGCTTTTTGCTAAAATGCGCTCCCTGGCTGACAATGAAAAAATCCCATGGCAGCTTAAGCAAACCGTGGCGGGCGGAACCGACGCGGCGGCCATCCAGCGCAGCCGGGACGGGGTGCCGGTGGCGGGGCTGGCGGCGGCGGTGCGGTATATCCACGCGCCGGTGTCCGTTGTTTTTTTGGAAGATGCGGAGAATGTATACAGGCTCGCGAGAACATTTTTGGAGGTTGCGCCATGCTGAATATTTTTGAGACCCAGCAGAAACTGGCGGCCGCGTTCGGCCCGTCAGGACAGGAAAACGAAGTGGCCGGGATGATTGCCGAAATTGCGAAACCGTTTGCCGATGAAGTATATACGGACCGTTTAGGCAACCTGGTCGCTTATAAGAAAGGCGGGGGAGAGGCTTCGGTCATGTTCTCGGCCCATATGGACTCCATTGGCCTGATCGTCACCCATATCGACGAGAACGGGTTCCTCTGGTTCTCGCAGGTCGGCGGCCTTGCCGTATGGAGGATATACGGTTCCGTCGTGCGGTTTGGGAACGGAACGCGCGGCGTCGTGTTCATCAACGGCAAAGCCAATCCCAAGGAGGCCAAACTGAGCGACCTGTATATCGACATAGGCGCTCCGGACGGAAAAACCGCGCGCGAAACCGTTTCCGTCGGCGATGTCGCGGTGTTTGACCAGCCCGCGTTTCTGATGAGCGGAAACTGTCTGGCTTCGCCCTACCTTGACGACCGTATTGCCTGCGTGGTGCTGCTGGCCGCGATGCAGGAAATTCCTAAAACTGCGAATGACCTTTATTTTGTTTTCTCTTCGCAGGAAGAATTGGGGCTGCGCGGGGCCAAAACGGCGGCCTACGGGATTGCTCCCACCTACGGCATTGCCGTGGACGTCACAACATCCGGCGATATTCCCGACCATAAACCGAAAATGGAATGCCGGCTGCACGGGGGAGCGGCGGTCAAGATCATGGACGCGTCGGTCATCTGCCACCCCCGCGTGGTGAAGTGGCTGGAGGACGCGGCGGACCGCGAGGGCATCCCGCGCCAGCGGGAGATTTTGCAAGCCGGAGGAACGGACGCGGGCGCGATCCAGGTTGCGCGGGCGGGTGTGTACGCCGGGGCGATCTCCATCCCCACACGTTATATACACAATCCGGTGGAAATCTGCGCGCTGGACGACGTGGAGGCCTGCGTAAAACTCGTCCGCGCGAGCTGCGCCATCTCTCTATAAGCGGCGGGTCTGACGCCGGGCATATAGTCCGATAAAGGAAGTAAACGATATGGAACGTCTCCGCATCGTCATCACAAAACACAAAACGCTGCTTCTCTACCTCGTCGCGGGCGGTCTGACGACGCTTGTCAACTATCTCGTCTATTTTCTGGTGCGGTATTGGCAGGGGGAGGCGTTCGACATTCTCGCCCTGCTGACGGAAAAGAGCGATGATACCGCCGGTTTCACCGTCGCGCATTCGGCCGGGGTCGTCTGTTCGGTGGTGTTTGCATACTTTGTTAATAAACTAATGGTCTTTCAGACAAAGCACGGAAATACACGCGCCGTACTGCGGGAAGCGCTGGCATTCTTTACCTCCCGCGCCGTCACGGTGCTGTTTGAGATAAGCGCCGGCGTATTCCTTGTGTCGATGCTGAGTTTTCCGGAGTTTGCGACGAAATTGGTGCTGAATGTGTTTGTTATTCTGCTAAACTACCTTCTGTCGGTGACGATCGTATTTCGCAAAAAAGAGAAAAGCGTTGAGGAAGAATAGATAAAAACGGACGGGGGTAAATGTGATTTGCCCCCGTCTCTCGTATTTGAAGCGCAACCGCGCCGTTTTAGGGACGCCCAAGGGGGGCGTCCAGAACATCATTGTCAAGGGTGTAAATCATCACTGGCTGTAATGAGAAAGAAAACTATTATTTCGATTTAATTTTTTTCCTTGCTTAGATGTGGTATATTTGTTTTATAAGGAAAGGGGTGAGTGCATGGCTTGGCCGACACATATCGTAGCCGCCGCTGGCTATGTTGAGGATAAAGATGGAAATTTTCTTCTCGTGAAAACCTATCACCGGGGTTGGGATACCGCAGGTGGGCAAATTGAAGTCGGGGAGAATATTGAAGAAGGTGTGTTGCGTGAAATTCTCGAAGAAAGCGGAATAACTGCTACTGTCAGATACTTGATGGGGGTTTATTTTAACGTGGGGCAACATCTTTGGTACGATGATGTTACTAATGTACCAACAAAAGTAATGTTTGACTTCGTTTGTGATTATGTGGGAGGTCAACCAACACCCTCCAACGAAACAAGCGAGGTAATTTGGGTTCCAAAAACAGAGGTTATGCAATATATCACGGCTCCGGCTATGAGATTTAGATTTGAAAAAATGCTGACCTTCAACGGCAAGGTTTCTTATTGCTCTTATGTAACAAAACCAGCGTTTCAAGTTTTTATAAATAGAACAATTTAGCAGTTAGGGGTTGCTCAATGGCACTAAGAATATTGGCAGGAGCTTTTCTGTGTTGTGAAAATAAAGTTTTGCTTATCAAGAGAGGCTCACATAAGGAGTTGGCTACGGGGCTTTGGGCTGGTATCGGCGGACACTTAGACCTGAACGATATTAAAAACCCAAAAGCATTAGATATGCTGGAAACGTGTTATCGGGAAGTGCAGGAAGAAACAGGAATCACAAGAGATGAAATTTGCTACTTAAAATTGCGGTACATTGCCATGCGCAGAGACGGTGACGAAATCCGATTGCACCATCATTACTTTGGCGAACTCGAAAATGAAATTGCCTTACCTGAATGTGATGAAGGCGAACTTCATTGGATAAACAAAGCGGATTTGCCCGGCTTACCCATGACAACAAGCGGCAAAGAAGCACTAATGCATTGGATTCTCCATCCTGACGATGAAGGCGTGTATTTTGTTGCGGTTAATCCAGCGGGGGATTGCTCGGGGCTAACCCATTTTATTGAATACGGTGATGCTCTCCTGCCGGGAAAACTCGGTTTTGGGGCTGAACACTTTGGCGCCGGCGCCGGTGCCGCTCATGATCCCCGCCCCTCCGACGGTATCGATGGCGGCGCGCGCCCACTCGTCGGCGTCTGAAATGTCGGTGAAGCCGTACGGTTCCGCGTCTCCGGCCGGTCCGCCCAGAACATCCATGACTTTGCGCAGCATGACCGCCGCCTGCTGGCGGTTGAACGGCAGATCGGGTCCGAACAGCGTTCCGGAGATCCCCGCCGTGATGCTCAGGTCCGCGCCCGCGAGGATGAGCGGGTCGTCGGTGTCGGTAAATGTCCTCTTAGGACCGCCGCGCTCATGGACAAGCGTTTCGGCGGATTTGCCCGTTTTATGCTCAAGCCAGCGCACCGCGAGCGTGACAAATTCCCCCCGCGTGACCGGCAGGGCGTAAGAGCCTTGCAGTGCCTCCGGGACAAAGCCTTTTCCGGTTGCCTGCTCTATGTGTCCGCGCGCCCATCCGTCCGCGCTGTCCAGAGGACCGCCGCCGATTTTGAGAAGGCCCCATTTGCCCCCGCGCCTGTAAGCGACCGTTTGAGGGGCGTCAGGCGAGGCCAGTGTCGCCTCGAAATTCCATGCGGCTTGGGACAAAGGCTCGCCGCCGGGGCCGATGAGGAAATATACGCCGCCGCTGCCCGCCAGCGCCGCGCCGTCCGCGAATCTGTTTGCGTCGTCGTACTGGAGAGGGATGACCAGCCGTCCGTTTGTGTCTATGTACCCATATTTGCCGCCGGCGCCCACAACGGCGCGGCCGCCGGAGAACTGGTCGGCGTAGTCCCAGACAAAGGGGGTCAGGGCGTCCCCGGACGGGGTAATAAACCCCCACTTATCTCCCTTCCTCACCGCGGCGAAGCCGCCGCGGAAGACCTGATGGCTGTAATCCGGTTCAGACGCCATAAAGCCGTCATACTGCGGCTCGATCACCATGCGGCCCTGTCTGTCGATAAACCCCCACTTGCCGCCCTCTTTGACCGGGGCCAGTCCGTTGTGGAACGGGCGCGCGTCCTCAAACCGCAACGGGATCACGACATTGAAATCCGTGTCCACATATCCGTTCAGTTCCCGGCCGCCTGCCGTCACCCAAAACGGCAGCAGGCCCTCACGGAATAAGATGCCGCAATCCCAATCGTCGGCGTTCTCCGCTTCGGGAGGAAGCGATACGGTTTCCGCCTCCCCCGACGGCTCCCATAAAACCAGCCCGCCGCCGGAGCGGCCGATGGCGGCGCCGTCGGAGAAACTGTGCCCCCATTCGGCCGAAAAGACCTGTCCGCCCCGGCTGTCGATATAAAAGGCGCGCGTTTCCCCGTAGACGACGGCGAGCCCCTCATGGAAGCCGCGCGCGTCACAGACCGTTTCGCCGTCACAGGCAAGTGTCAGAGTATCGGGAGTGACGGCCGTTCTGCCGTTTTCGTCGAGGCAGGAAAACCGGCCCTCCCTGAGCGCCCAGACCAGACCCTCCGACAGAACGCCCAGTTCATCGTAAACCGCTTGCGTCATCAAGTCCAAGCGGGGCGCAGCCCCGTCCGCCGAAGCGGCGGGGGGCGTTGTCAGAAACAACGCGGCGGCGATAACCGTTGCCAAAACCTTCTTTTTCACGCATCCCAACCTCTCTCTGTTCTGCCTTGATTATACATCCCGCCGCGGGGCGCGTCAATGCGCTGTCCTATACTATATAAAGGAGCCCGCTTCATGCCCACAAAAGAAAAAATCCTTTCCCTTCTCGAAAAAAACCGTTCCCGTGACCTGTCCGGCACGGAACTCGCGCGCTCCCTCGGCGTAACCCGCGCCGCCGTGTGGAAAGCCGTCCGCGCCCTGGAGCGGGAAGGGCACCTTATTGAAGCCGCGCCCAACCGGGGATACCGGCTGGCGGCGGATAGCGGCGTTTTTACGGCGCAGGCGGTCGGGGCGCTGCTGCCGGACGGGTTGGCGGCGGTGCATGTCTATCCGTCACTGGATTCCACCAATAACAAAGCCAAAGAACTGGCGGCGCGGGATTGCCCGCACGGAACGGCGGTGTTCGCGCTGACGCAGACCGGGGGGCGCGGGCGTTACGGGCGTACTTTTTTCTCCCCGCCCGGCGGTCTGTATATGTCGGTCGTGCTGCGCGGGGCGGGGCTTGTCGGCGGCAGTTCACCTCCGACAGTCACCGCCGCCGCCGCCGTGGCGGTTTGCCGCGCCGTCGGGGCCGTCACGGGAATGGAGGCGCAGATCAAGTGGATCAACGACGTGCAGGTGCACGGCAAAAAAGTGTGCGGCATTCTGTGTGAAGCCGTCACCGGCCTTGAAAGCGGCGGGGCGGAATGGGTCGTCGTCGGCATGGGCGTCAACCTCTGCCGGGAGGGCATTCCGGAGGAACTGCGGCCGGTTGCCGCCGCGCTGTACGAGCGCGATCCCGGCGCCGGGATGCGCGCCCGGCTTGCCGCGGAGATCCTTCAAAACCTGCTGCCCGAGCCGCCGTCCGGCGAACCCCTGCTCAACGAATACCGGCGCCGCCTGTCCACGCTGGGCCGTGAAGTGACCGTCCACGCCCCGGACGGCGTATATGAGGCCGTCGCGGAAGGGCTTGACGAACAGTTCCGGCTGGTCGTCCGCCTGCCGGACGGGTCGCGCAGGCCACTGTCAAGCGGAGAGGTGTCGGTAAAACAGTAGGAGCGGCCATCAAAATTTTTTATTTTACCTCTTGACTTTAACGTCGCGTCAACCTCTATACTGGCCCTGAAAGGAGGGACTGGTCTATGGAATTACAGACAATCAGCCGGGTGTCCGGGTTGTTCGGCGTCTCCGCGCGGACGCTCCGCTATTACGAGCAGATCGGCTTGATTACGGCGTCAAGAAAGGAGGATTCCGCCTACCGCGTATATGACGCGGACGCCCTCGCGCGCCTGCGTCAGATTATTGTCCTGCGCAAGCTCAGGATACCGCTCAGGCAGATCGCGGACATTGTCAAAAACGGCGACGCGCGCGCCGCCGTCGAGGCGTTTGAGCAAAGCCTTTCGGAGATTGAGGACGAGCTTGCCGCGCTGTCGGTCATACGGGGCATCGTCAAAACCTTCATTGAGCGGCTGAAACTTGGCGGGGCGGTAGAACCCGCGCTGATGGACGACGCGAGCCTGCTGGAGGTCGTGGATTCCCTGACCGCCTCCAAAATCAGTTTCAGGGAGGAAAAAACGATGGAAGATCTGAACAGAGCCGCCGCGAAAATGAATAAGCTGACCGATAAGGACGTGCGTATCGTCTACCTGCCGCCGTCCGACGTGGCCGCGTACCAGGCAGAGGGAGACGAACCGGAGGCGCAGGCCGGCAGGGTCGTCAACCGGTTTGTGCTCGACAGTGATTTGCCCCGCATAAAACCGGACCTGCGGCACTACGGCTTCAACGCGCCCAACCCGGATATGAACGACCCGTCCGGGGCGCACGGCTACGAGATGTGGGTCACTATTCCCGAAGGGTTTGACCTGCCCGCGCCGCTGGTCAGGAAGCATTTCGGCGGCGGGCTGTACGCCGCGCACATGATCCCGATGGGCGCGTTTGAGGAATGGGCGTGGTTTGAGAGGTGGGTTCAGGACAGCGAAAAATACGCGTACAACGGAAACGGGGATCCCTCCAACATGTTCGGCAGTCTGGAGGAGTGCCTCAACTATGTCAACTGCGCCGGCAAGCCTGATTGGGACGGCGTTCAGCTCGATTTGCTGATACCCGTCAGGGAAAAAACACAATCGTAAACTAATTAAACAGTAAAGGTTGACAATTGACAAAACCCGTGGTACACTATACTCCCCGCCGTCCGGCGGGGAGTATAGGAGGGTTTGTTGATGGCAAAGGCAAAATTCCGCCCGCTGACGCTCTGCCTGTGCGGATTATTCGCCGCCCTGAGCGCGGTCCTGAGCTGGACGTCGATCCCGATCGGGCCGGTTCCCATCGCCCTGACGCATGTGTCGATCTTTATGGCGGCGGGGCTGCTGGGTCCGTGGTACGGCACGGCCAGCCAACTGGTGTTTGTACTGCTGGGCGCGGCGGGCGTACCGGTGTTCACGGGGTTCAGAGGCGGACTGGGGCACATCGCCGGTCCGCTGGGCGGGTTTATTTTCAGTTATATAGCGACGGTGTTTGTCACGGGGCTCCTCATTGACCGCTTTGGCACAAAACTCCCCGTTCTGGTTCCCGCTTTAGCGGCCGGGTGGCTCTTTACATACGGTTTCGGCGTCCCGTGGATCGCGTGGCAGCTGCAAATCGGCATTCCGCAGGCGCTGACGGCCTACTGCCTGCCGTTTTTGCCCGGCGACGCCGCCAAAACGGCGCTGTGCGCGGTCCTGCTAAACAGGTTATATCCGCTTCTGCGGCATAAAGTGAGGGCGGCCTGACAGCCGCCCTTAGTACTTACCCTTCCTCTATCAGCCCGTACCCGCCGTCGTCACGCTTGTATACGACGGCAAAGACGTTGCCTTCGATGTTCCGGAACACGAAAAATTCATGGTGGAGCAGGTTCATCTGCAAAATAGCCTCCTCCGCGGTCATCGGCTTGAGGGCAAAGCGTTTGACGCGCCTGATCTCGAAGTTCTGCTCCTCGGAGATGTCGTCGGCGGAGAATCCCGCCTCGCGCTCAAACATGCCCTGATGCAGGCTCTTTTCGAGGCGCGTCTTGTTTTTGCGGATTTGGCGCTCGATGGCGGCCACGGCCTTGTCGATCATGGCAAAGCGGTCGTCGCCGGTTTCGCGCGCGCGGAAAAACATGCCGTCATGGCTGACGGTGATTTCAATCGTCTGACGGTTCCCTTCGCCGGCCACGGTGATTTGTACGTCGCTCTCATGTCTGAAAAATTTTTCCAGTTTACCGACCTTTTTTTCCGCGAATTCTTTGAGTTTGTCCGATACGTTGACATGTTTTCCTAAATAATGGAATCGCATAGTGCCCGTCCTTTCCGTATTGTTGTGACGTCATAAGTCCATAGATACGCCGTTCCGCGTCCGCGGACCGGCGTATCGGCGGAAAATGGCCGCTTGCGGACATTATACTACAGGCGGCGCCGTCTGACAAGCCCTTTGAGGGTGTGCTTCTCTTATACTATACGGCGATGTCTATGTATTGTCCCAGCAGTCCCATATCCAGACGCGCCGTCTCCGGCTGCGCGTCGTCCCGCGCGTCGGTCAGGCCGCCGGAAACATACAGCCGCCCGCAGTTGGAGCAGTAAGCGGTGTACAGTTGCACCGCGGGAAAACGGAGCACGGCGTGTTCCGGGGGCTTGACGGGTTCCGCAGGATCGGCGTGCCGGCCCTTCTCCTGTCCGATCCTGCACGCCTCGCACGTTTCCCCGCCCATCGCGCGCGCGATCGCCTCGGCCCGCGTTTTGGGCTGTTTGCCGTAGGATGGGCCGAAATACACCGTTTCGGGGACGCCGTCCGCGCCGTAGAGGGTCAGCCGGGGTAAAGCGCCGCTGGCCCCGGGGCGGGGTGCGATGAAGTCATAGCCGTCGGCGTGACCGGGAAGCACGATCCGCTTCAGAGCGGGTTCCTCGGCGACCATGTGCCGGGGCAGGACGCGCCCGCCGCGGAAAAAGGTATATCCAACCGGTTGAATGCGCATAGGTTCCGCCTCCTGCGAAATAGATACCGCGTTTGATTACTTTGCGGCGGCTTTTACCGCGTCAATGCGGTCGGTCAGTTCCCACGGCAGTCCGGCGCGGCCGAAATGCCCGTAGGCGGCCAGAGGTTTGTAAATAGGGCGGCGCAAGTCAAGGGCGCGGATGATCTCGGCGGGGCGCAGATCAAACACCTCCCGGACGGCGCGGGACAACGCCTCGTCGGGCACCGTTCCCGTACCGAACGAATCCACCAGCACGCTCACCGGGCGCGCCACGCCGATGGCATAGGCTACCTCGATCTCGCAACGGCGGCACAGGCCCGCCGCCACGAGGTTTTTCGCGGCGTACCGCGCCATGTAGGCGGCGCTGCGGTCGACCTTGGTGGGGTCTTTGCCCGAAAAGGAACCGCCGCCGTGGCGGGCGTAACCGCCGTATGTG
>JAIRUE010000024.1 GCA_031254575.1 Oscillospiraceae bacterium
CTTTCCAACGCCTTATATCCGGCTTTTTCAATCGCTTCCCGAATAACCGACAACCGAACCGTGTGAGGGTTATAAAGTACGGCGGCTTTTTCGGTTGCGAAATTAACCGATACGCTTTCCACTCCGCCCATCTTTTTAATGCTCTTTTCCACCCGCTGACCGCACGCCGCACAGGTCATGCCCCCGATATTTATAACTTTTTTCTCCATATGCAAATCCTCTCTGATGATTGAAAACTTGACATTGTTTTTTACTTATGCTATCATTATAGCACAAATTGCTGTCCTGGCAAGTACGCACTTTTAGGTGCAATGCTGCCCTAAAAGATACTGTGGAGGTCAAAATGGATTGCCATAACCGCGAATATAATTGTCCCGTGGGCGCAACCCTTGCGTTGATCGGGGGAAAATATAAGGCCCTTATCCTGTGGCATTTGATTGACAGAACTTTGCGCTTTGGTGAGCTTCATAAACGTATCCCGCAGGCTACGCCCAAAATGCTTACGCAGCAGCTCCGCGAATTGGAGGACGCCGGCCTTGTCATCCGCACGGTTTATCCTGTCGTGCCGCCAAAGGTGGAATACAGACTGTCCGTTTTGGGGATTAGTATTAGACCGGTATTGGAAAAAATGTATGATTGGGGAGCGGATTATCTTAAAAGCAACGGCAAAGAGATAAACTGTTCTATGACCATGCGTTAATTTGATTTTGATATAGAGCCATTATGCGGCTGTTCGTACAGCGGTAGCTTTAATGGGATTGACATAGCGGGAAACGGTCAGGTTTTTTTTGCGATGGTTCATACGCTGTCCGATATTCCCGCTTGCAGCGAAATGGAGAAGATATGCTTCATGGAATCCTTGCCGGGCGAATTGACTTATCCTGCCATCCGTGAATTATTCCCGGTTGCCATAAAAAAGCAACAGGGAATCGGTTGCGGCGGGGCTTGCTTTTACGGAACGAATCGGTTATAATTGCTAAAATGAACGGCTTTATCAGCTGCCGTCAAACATCAAGCGGGAGCGGGCCGGAAGGAGGACGATCCTAATGAGCCAAACAATCAGAATCGGCGTCTGCGGTTACGGCAACCTGGGCCGGGGCGTGGAGGCGGAAATCGTCAAAAACCCCGATATGGAACTGGCCGCCGTCTTTACTAGGAGGAAACCCGCCGGGTCGCTGAAGATCAAAGCGGACGTACCGGTGGCGCACACCTCTTCCGCCCCGGAGTGGAAGGATAAAATCGACGTACTGATCCTATGCGGCGGCTCCGCGAACGACCTGCCGGCGCAGGGGCCCGAATTTGCCGGGATGTTCAATACGGTCGACAGCTTTGACACCCACGCGAAGATCCCGGAATACCTCAAGGCGGTCGACGAGGCGGCAAAGGCCGGCGGCAGGATTTCGGTCATATCCGCCGGCTGGGATCCCGGCCTGTTTTCGCTGATGCGGCTGTACATGGAGGCGGTCAACCCGGACGGGAAGACATACACCTTTTGGGGCAGGGGCGTGAGCCAGGGACACTCGGAGGCCGTGCGCGGCCTTGACGGGGTGCTTGACGCGATCCAGTACACCATCCCCGACGAATCCGCCGCCGGCAGGGTGCGGAACGGCGAAACGCCCGGCCTGACCGTCCGCGAAAAGCACACGAGGCTCTGCTATGTCGCCGCCGAAGAAGGCGCCGATAAAGCGCGGATAGAACGCGAAATAAAGGAAATGCCGTATTATTTCTCCGACTACGATACTACCGTAACCTTTATCTCCCTTGAGGAGTTGAGGCGGGACCACGGAAAGCTCACCCACGGCGGCAACGTGATCCATACCGCGAAAACCGGCGCCGGGAACCGGCATCTGATGGAATTTTCCCTGAAGCTGGACTCCAATCCCGAATTTACGGCGTCCGTCCTTCTGGCCTGCGCGAGGGCGGCATACCGCTTATTTGAAAAGGGTGAGCGCGGGGCGAGGACCATGTTCGATATACCGCCGGTATTGCTGTCCCGCGCCGGCGTTTCGGAAACGGTGCAAACCTTGCTGTGACACAGCGATCCGTCAAAACATCGCCCCCGCGGGAAATCCGCAGTATATAAAAACAAAGGAGTGTCGCACATGTCTTACACCATGAACGTACTGGAACAGGCGAAGAAGAACAACCCGGGCGAGCCGGAATTTATTCAGGCGATGACCGAAATACTCACCACGCTCCAACCGTACGTTGACGCGCGTCCCGAGTACGAGAAGGCCGGGATTCTGGAGCGTCTGGTCGAGCCCGAACGGGCGGTTCTGTTCCGGGTGCCGTGGGTCGACGACGCCGGAAAGGTGCGGGTGAACAGGGGCTACCGTGTCCAGTTCAACAGCGCCATCGGCCCGTACAAGGGAGGATTGCGCTTCCATCCCAGCGTGTGCCTGAGTATTATCAAGTTTCTTGGATTCGAGCAGATTTTCAAAAACTCCCTGACCGGCCTGCCCATCGGCGGGGGCAAAGGCGGGAGCGATTTTGACCCCAAAGGCAAGTCGGACCGTGAGGTTATGGCGTTCTGCCAGAGCTTTATGACCGAGCTGTACCGCCACATCGGGGCGGATACGGACGTGCCGGCCGGGGATATAGGCGTCGGCGGGCGCGAGATCGGGTTTATGTTCGGCCAGTACAAACGCGTCGTCAACCGCTTTGAAGGCGTCCTCACCGGCAAAGGCCTGACGTACGGCGGTTCCCTCGCGCGCACCGAAGCGACCGGGTACGGCCTTGTCTATCTGGTGGACGAAATGCTCCGCCGGCACGGAAAATCGCTGGAGGGCCGGACCGTCGCGGTATCCGGTTCGGGCAACGTCGCCATTTACGCGACGCAAAAGGTACAGCAGTTGGGCGGGAAGGTCGTCACCCTGTCCGATTCAAACGGGTTTATCTATGACGCGGAGGGCATCGATCTTTCGCTCGTCAAGGATATAAAGGAAATCAGGCGCGGCAGGATCTCGGAGTACAAAGGCCATAAACCGGGCGCCGTTTACACTGAAGGCCGGGGCATCTGGAACATCCCGTGCGACATCGCCCTCCCCTGCGCGACGCAGAACGAACTGAACGGGGACGACGCGAAAACGCTGGTCAAAAACGGGTGTTTCGCGGTGGGCGAAGGCGCCAATATGCCCTCGACCCTTGAGGCCACCGAAGTCTTTTTGCAGAACAAGGTACTGTTCGCGCCCGGCAAAGCCGCCAACGCCGGCGGCGTCGCCACGTCGGCGCTGGAGATGAGCCAGAATTCCATGCGGATCTCCTGGTCTTTCGACGAGGTGGACCAAAAGCTCAGAGGCATCATGGTGAATATCTACGATAACATCGCGGCAGCCGCGAAAGAGGCGGACTGTGAGGATAACTTCGTCGCCGGCGCGAATATCGCGGGTTTCAAAAAAGTGGCGGAGGCGATGATGCAGCAGGGTACGGTGTAACGCAAAGTATGAAAAAAAAACATACGGGAGTGACGCGCTGATGGAAACCCGGTATTTCAATGACGGCTGGGAGTTTTCGCTGGACGGGGGGGCGTTTACCGCGGTAAAACTGCCCCACGACTGGCTGATCGCCGACACGGGCAACCTCTATAAGAGCGGCACGGGCCGCTACCGCCGCAAACTGGACGCGGGTTTTCTAAAGGACGGGCAGCGCCTGTTTGTATGCTTTGACGGCGTGTATATGGACAGTATGCTGTATGTCAACGGGGCGCTTGCGGGGGAATGGAAATACGGCTACACCGCCTTTGAGTTTGACATAACGGATTTTCTGTCGGGCGGCGCGGAAAACACCCTGCTGCTGGAGGTCCGTTACCAATCCCCCAATTCGCGCTGGTACAGCGGGGCGGGTATATACCGCGACGTGACCCTCAAAGTCAAAAACGCCTGCCATTTTGTATCGGACGGACTTTACATTACCACGTTCAAAGAAGGCGGGCGATGGAACTATACGGTCAAGGCGGAAGCCGTTACGGGCGGGCGGCCGTATCAGACGCGCCACACGCTGGAAGGCGGGGACGGGGAGATTGAAACGTGGGACATAGACCGCCCGCGCCTGTATACGCTGCGCTCCGAGCTGATTGTGGACGGGGCCGTCGCCGACGTTGAATACACGCGTTTCGGCTTTCGGGAGATCGCCTTTGACCCCGACAAAGGATTTTTCCTCAACGGGCGGCGCAGGAAACTCAACGGGGTATGCCTGCACCATGATTTGGGGGCGCTGGGCACGGCCATGCACAAGGACGCGCTGCGCCGCCAGTTTACGCTGATGCGCGGGATGGGGGTCAACGCCCTGCGCACCTCGCACAACCCGCCCGCGAAAGTGTTTATGGAGCTGGCCGACGAAATGGGCTTTCTGGTGATGAGCGAGCTGACCGACATGTGGGAGCTTCCCAAGACCGAATATGACTACGCGCGGTTTTTCAACGACTGGGTGGAGCGCGACGCGGCGTCATGGATACGGCGCGACCGGAACAGCCCCTCGGTCATCATGTGGAGCGTGGGCAACGAGATATACGACACCCACGCCGACGCGGAGAGAGGGGGGGAGATCCTCCGCCGCCTGACGGGGCTGGTCAAAAAGCATGACCCCGACGGGCACGCGCCGGCGACGCTGTGCTCCAACTACATGGCATGGGAAAACACCCAAAAGTGCGCCGATATAATCAAACTGATCGGCTACAATTACGCGGTGGATCTGTACGAGGAGCACCACGCGGCGCACCCGGACTGGATTATTTTCGGCGGCGAGACCGCTTCGACGGTGCAGAGCCGCGGCGTGTACCGCTTCCCGCTGCGCCGGTCCATCCTGGCCGACGACGATTTGCAATGCTCCTCTCTGGGCAACAGCTCCACAAGCTGGGGCGCGGAAAGCCCCGAAGCCTGCGCGCTGGACGACATCAACATACCGTTTTCCTTAGGGCAGTTCATATGGACGGGGCAGGATTATATCGGCGAGCCCACGCCGTACCATACCAAAAACTCTTACTTCGGGCAGGCCGACACGGCGGGCTTCCCGAAGGACTCTTACTATGTCTATAAAGCGGCGTGGACGGACGCGCCGACGGTCCACCTGTTCCCGTACTGGGACCACTCCCCCGGTCAGACGGTCGACGTGCGCGTTTGCACCAACGCGCACATCGCGGAGCTTTTTTTGAACGGCAAAAGCCTGGGCGCGGCAGCGCTTGAGAACCGCCTTATCGCCGACTGGCGCGTCCCCTATGAGCCGGGGGAACTCCGCGCCGCCGCCTATGACCGGGACGGAAAAACCGTCGCGGAGGCTGTCCGGCGTTCGCCCGGCGACGCGGCCGGGCTGACGCTGCGAACCGACGTATACGGCGAGCTGGCCTTCGTGAGCATCGCCGCCGCGGACGCCGACGGAAACCCCGTGGAGAACGCGGGCAACCGCGTGCGCGTTTCCGTTGAGGGCGGGACGCTGCTGGGAACGGACAACGGCGACTCCACCGACTATGACCAGTACTCGGCAGGCAGCAGGCGGCTGTTCAACGGAAAGCTGCTGGCCATTGTCAGGCGGGACGGCGCGGGGGAACCGCAGGTGACAGCCTCTTTTGACGAGAGCGACGTGCCGGTGCGGAAAATAGAATTGACGATCGATAAATATACTGTTACGGCGCGCACATTCCCCAAAGGCGCGACCTGGAACGATCTGCGCTGGCGGCTGACCGACGCGGCCGGGATCGACAGCCCGCTGGGGGAACTGAGCGTTTCGGAAGACGGCCTTTCCGCCGTGATAAAGCCCAAAGGGGACGGAGAGGTCTGGGTGCGCTGCGAGGCCGGCAACGGGCGGGAGCACGCCGCGATCATTTCCCAGACGTCGCTTGAAATCACCGGCATGGGTTCGCCGTTTTTGGACCCCTATACGTTTGTGTCGGGAGGGCTTGCCAACCGCAGCAACGTCAAGCTGACCAACGGCAACGAGCGCGGCGTCGTCCCCGCGGGCGGCGGAGAGAGCCATATCGGGTTTGCCGGACTGGATTTCGGCGGCTACGGCTCGGACGAGCTGACCGTGCCGCTCTTCCCGCTGAGCCATGACCCGTTCGAGTTTGAGATATGGGAGGGGATGCCGGAGGAGGGCGGGGAACGCCTGCTGACCGTGCCGTACGACAAAGGATCTGTCTGGAACACCTACCAGGATGTGCGGTGCAAGCTGCCCCGGCGCCTGCGCGGCGTGACGGCGCTCTGCTTTGTCTTCCGGCAGAAGGTGCATATCAAGGGCTTTGTGTTCACCCGGTACGACAAGGCGTTCGCGCGGCTGGACGCGGCGGAAAACGACGGCCTCAGCGGCGACGCGTTTACGATAAACGGCGGCGCGGTCGAGGGGATCGGCAACAATGTGACGATCCTGTTCAGGGATATGGATTTCGGGGAGGCGGGCGCGGGCAGCGTCACGCTGAACACGCGCTCCGCGCTGGCGGCCAATTCGGTGCGGCTTTTGTTCGGCGACGGGCGTTCGGAGCGGAGCGAAATGCTGGAAGTACCCGGGGCGCCGCGCTATACCGAATCGGCGCATACGTTCAAAGAGCCCGTGCGCGGCAAACATACGGTGTCGCTGATCTTTCTGCCCGGCAGCAAGTTAGACCTCGCATGGATACGGTTCGGACCGGCATAGCCGGGCTTGCAAAAAACCTTTTGTTGTGTTACAATGCGAAGAAACCGGCAAGGAGCGCATAGTCATAGAAAATCCATTTGCGCGTCCGGGGTCTGACACGGAGAGGAGCGCCCGTTTATGGAAATCACCCTCACAAAAACGACCGCGCCCAAGCAAAAGCCGGAGGACGGCGTTTTGGGGTTCGGCCAATACTTCACCGATCATATGTTTCTGATGGACTATGAGCCGGAAAAAGGGTGGCGCGACCCGCGCATCGTACCGCACGGCCCGCTGTCGCTGGACCCCGCCGCGATGTGCCTGCACTATGGGCAGGAACTATTCGAGGGGCTCAAGGCGTATCGCGGCGCGGACGGGAAGGTGCGCCTGTTCCGCTACAGGGACAACATACGCCGTTTCAACCGCTCCTGTGAGCGGCTTGACATACCCGTCATTGACGAGGAGGCGTTCCGCGAAGCGCTGTTCGCCCTGCTCAGGCTGGAAATGGACTGGGTGCCCCGTTCCGCCGACACTTCGCTGTATATCCGTCCCTACCTGATCGCGACCGATCCGTTTATCGGGGTGCGCAGTTCCAAAAGCTATCTCTTTATCATCCTGCTCTCCCCCGTCGGCGCGTACTATAAAGGCGGGCTGTCGCCCACCGGCATCTATGTGGAGACGGAAGACGTGCGCGCCGTGCGGGGCGGTATGGGCAGCGTCAAAGCCGCCGCCAACTACGCCGCCACGCTCCGCGCCCAGACCCGCGCCGGGGCCAAAGGGTTTGCGCAGGTCATGTGGCTGGACGCGCTGGAACGGAAATATGTGGAGGAAGTCGGGACTTCCAACGCCTTTTTTGTATTCGGAGGCACGGTCGTCACCCCGCCGGCGGGCGGTTCCATCCTGCCCGGCATCACGCGGGACTCCTGCCTGTGCCTGCTGCGGGAATGGGGCGTGCCCGCCGAGGAACGGCTCATTTCTATCGACGAGGTCTGGCAGGCTCACGCCGGCGGGCGGCTGAGCGAGGCCTTCGCCACCGGCACCGCCGCCGTTGTGTCGCCGGTCGGAAAATTCTGTTACAACGGCGAGACTATCGTCATCGGAGACGAGCCAGGCCCGGTCGCGCGGCGGCTGTACGACGCGCTGACCGGCATCCAGTGGGGCAGGACGCCCGACACGATGGGCTGGACGGAAGGTATCGGTTGACAACCCGGCACGCCTGTGCCACACCGCTTCGCAGGATATGAGGCTTGCGGCTTACCGGGGAGGCCGTTTTTCCGGTTTTGTCGGCGTACATCTCTCCTGTCCTGTAGAACAGGAGGATTTTATGAAAAAACAGAGAAAACTCATCATCGCCGCCGTGGCGGTGCTGCTTTGCCTCGCGGTCATTTTCACCGCGGTCTGGCTGCTGACAAAGCAAAAGCCCGTTGAGGGCGAAAAGGATCTGCATATCGACGTCGTCGTCGGCAGCGAAACGGTCAGGACACTGGACTTCCATACCGACGCGCTCTATTTGCGCCAGGCGCTGGAGGAACAGAATCTGATCGGGGGCGAGGAGACGTCGCTCGGGCTGAAGGTCATGACGGTGAACGGGCGGACGGCGGACGAGAGCAAACAGGAATGGTGGTGCATCACCAAAGGCGGCGAATGGCTCAACGCCGGCGTGGACGAAACCCCCGTCGAGGACGGCGACCGCTTTGAGCTCACCCTGACGGTGGGATGGTAATGTCCGGGACCACGACCCGCACGCTCGCGGCGCTGGCTGTTTGCACGTCGCTGCTGCTGGCCGTTCAGGTGGGAAAGGCGGCGCTCCTGCCGTTCCTGCCCAACGTCGAGCTGGTTTCGCTGCTGATCATGCTGTATACTTTGGTTTTCCGGCGCAAGGTCCTGTACATCATCTATCTTTTCACGCTGCTCGAGGGCGTGATTTACGGCTTTCACATGTGGTGGGTCACATACCTCTATATCTGGACAGTCCTCGCGGCGCTGACGTGGCTGTGCCGCGCGATCGAGTCCCCGTGGCTCATGGCGGCGCTGTCGGGCGTGTTCGGCCTGTTCTTCGGCGCGCTGGACGCCATCCCGTATCTGTTTATCGGCGGCGTGCCGATGGCCGTGTCCCGCTGGCTCTCCGGCATCCCGTTCGACCTTATTCACTGTGCCGGCAACTTCGTCCTCTGCCTTGTCCTGTGGAAGCCGTTGAAAAAAGCGCTGGGCTTCTGTATGGAGCGGCTGACGCGGCAAGCCTAGGCCCCTGTGCCGGGCGTATGCCGGACACAGGGGCCTCTCCGGTAAATTACTTACTGGACTTCTTCCGCTTCCGCGAGTTCGTCCTCGTCCTCGTAATCACAGCATTCGCTTCCGAAGAAGCGCGCCTTCTTACGGGCGACCTGATCGCGCAGCGCGTCGAAACCGCGCACCAGCACGTCAAAATACTTGATGGCGAGCATTGTGACCGCACCGACGACGATCAAAGAGATGAGCAGACCGGATACGACCTTAAACCATTGTTTCATGCAGAACGCCTCCCTCACTTCCATTTTCACCAGTATACAGCAAAACGCGCCGTCTGGCAAGCGCTTTTTTCGGACCGCCCCGATTTTTTACAAGTCCTGAGGGATTGTGTGAATCCGCGCGGCATATCCGCGACCATGACGACGCGCTGTTATATAACCCTTATTATTGTACCGGGGAGTGAGGCGCGGCGATGCGGCTGTTTATCGCGGTCAATTTCAGTCGGGAGACAAAAAACCGCCTGCTCGCCTTGCGGGACGAACTGCGCGCCCGCTCGGAACGCGGCCGTTTCAGCTTGCCGGAAAATTTACATCTGACGCTGGGTTTCCTCGGCGAATGTGATCCAACGCAAACAGCCGGCATAAAGACCGCGATGGACGCGGCGCCGTTTGCCGCGTTCGATCTGACCGTCGACCGCGTCGGACGCTTCAGGCGGGACGGCGGCGATATTTGGTGGGCGGGTGTTAAGGGCAGTAAGCCGCTTCTTGATTTGCAGAGGGAACTGACCAATACCCTTATCGCCGCCGGTTTCGGTTTGGAGAAACGCCATTACGACCCCCACGTCACCCTTGGCCGGGAGGTTGTGACGGATACCGCGCCGTGGCCGACCGAGCCGTTCGGCGAAACGGTCTCGCGTATTGACCTGATGAAATCCGAACGGATAAACGGCAAGCTGACCTATACGGCGGTATATACCAAAAAAGCGGAACTCTCCTAATTTTTAATGTCTAAGAACAATTTTCTGTTGAACAGGGGCTGAAACGACTCTATTTGATCGGCGATGGACTCACAGCACAGCTTGACTTCCGGATTCGCGTTCCCCCCGGCGTTCCTCTCCTTGAAAACGTGCGCCCATTCGGTCATATTGACTTTGAAGATAAAATTACTCGGAATGGACAGCATGTATAAGCCCCTTTTGACATCCGGATCGTCAGACATATCGTCCCTTATGTAGCCGTTGACCGCTTTTTTATAGAGCAGCCCGTCAACCGATATTGTGTCGGGTATTTTGAGCCCCAGATGGGTAAGAGCCAGATCCGTGGGGATAATTTTTGACGCGTACCATTCGGACAGTTCGTAGCTGAAGTCCGCCAGCCGGGTGCTGCTGCGGATGATTCTGTTGTTAAATCTTGCGGCGTGGGCATCCCAGTCGTCCTGCCCCGCCCTGTGAAGCCCCTCCACAGTAACGGACATATCTATGAAACGCAGCATGGTGGTATGGATTTTCCCCCACTTGACCAGCCTTTGCAGCCAGCCGTGATAGACGGACAGGTCTTCGGGCGCGGCTTCACCGGAAATTTTCCCCCGCTTATCAAGAACACGAAAGCATACGGAACGGACCTCCTCCTCGAATGCCCGCGTCCAGCTGCGTTTGCTCATATACATCGTGATGACGGCATCCGCGACGCCCGTTATTTCGTTTAGGTATGTCCGCATAAGGAACCCCCTGATTATTTACTCATTACATTACAAAAACCGGCAATCAGGCTCCCGCCGCGATCGCGCGGCGGGAGCCTGGCCTATTCCGCCGTTTACCGTCCCCAGGGGAACGAGGGTCTTTGCTGCTGCTGCGGCTGTGACAAATCATCCGTTTTTTCGGTGTCAAGCACTACGGACAGGCTGATCTCCGTACCGTTGCGCCAGACTGTGACCGGCACCGTTTGCCCCACGCGGCACATGTTCAGCGCGATCAGCAGCTCCGCGCCCTCCTTGACAGGCTCGCCGTTAAAGACGGTGATGACGTCGCCCGGCTTCAGTCCCGCCTTGGCGGCGGCGCTGCCGGCGGTGACTTTGGCTATATAGATGCCCTTTGGATAGTCTTTGCCGTCTTGCAGCGACGAAATTTCCTGATATTCAATCCCCAGCAGCGGACGGCCCTTGATCGCGCCGTTTTGGATCAGCTCGTTCGCGATGCTCACCGCGATATTGACGGGGATGGCGAACCCAATGCCCTCTACGCCGTCCGCCACGGTCTTGGCGCTCACGACGCCGATCACCTCGCCGAAGACGTTGAATAGAGGACCGCCGGAGTTGCCGGGGGAGACGGAGGCGTCGGTCTGCAGCATGACGCGGGGGATATTGTCAATTGACACGATCCGCTTTTTCGCGCTGATATACCCCGCCGTAAGGGAATTCGCCAGCTCGCCCAGCGGGTTGCCGATGGCGACGACCATATCGCCGACCACCATCCTGTCGGAGTCGCCGAGCCGGACGGGAGAGAGGCCGGCCGCGTCGATTTTGAGCACCGCGATGTCGGTTATGGGGTCGCTGCCGACGATCTCGGCGGGGTATTCGGCCCCGTCATAGAGCATGACGGTGACGTCGGACGCGTCCTCGACGACGTGATGATTTGTGAGGATGTACCCGTCGGCGGTGAGGATGAACCCCGAGCCGGCCGCGGCCTGTGACACAGGCTGCCCGAAGATATTTGTGCCGTTGGACATGGTGGAAACAGCCACAGTGGATTTATCCCCGCGGGCAAAAATCTCCTGGATGCTCAGCGCGCCGTCCAGTGAAACGGCGGCCTGCGACACGAGCGGAGGATCCGTCCTTTGCGGGGGCTCGGCGGAGGCGTCCGGGGAGACGGAGAGGAGCGGCGGTTCCGGTTCCCCGGCGGGCTGCTCCTGTTGGCCGCCGCTTTGGCTGATGTAATAGCCGACCAGCCCGCCCGTCCCGCCGATGACCAGCGTGAACGCCAAAAAGAGCGAAACGAGCGTGAGCGCCGGGTGCTTTTTCCTCGCCCCGGGCGTTTCCGGCGAGGCCGGGGCGGTGTCCGCGGGGCGTTCCACCTGATACGGGAAACGGTCAAAACCGCCGTTATTCATACTGAACACACCCTTTCTGTCTGTTTTATAATGCCATTATATCGGATAATTATGTCGGGGCTATGTCACAAAAATGAAAGGTTTGTAAACAGTCCGTTCTCAGCCGTCTTCCGCCGCAGACCGGCCGTTCGGCAAATACTTGCGGAGTACGGTAATAACCTCGCTTATATCCAGCGGTTTTCCCACGTGTCCGTTCATGCCCGCCTCCAGGCATTTTTCGATGTCTTCACGGAAAACATTCGCGGTCATCGCTATGATCGGGACCGTCGCGGCGCGGGGAACATCCAGCGCCCGGATGCGCCGCGTCGCGTCATAGCCGTCCATGACCGGCATCTGCAGATCCATGAAAATTATATCGTATTTCTCCGGCGACTCGCCGAACATGCGGACGGCCTCCGCCCCGTCCACGGCGCAGTCCGTCTCCACGAGAGTCGGTTCCAGCAGCGCCATCACGATCTCCCGGTTGATCTCAATATCTTCCGCCAGGAGAATGCGGCGTCCCGCAAACAGTCCGATTGTCTCCGGAACGATTCTGTCGGGCTGCTGCCAATCCGCTCCGACAGCCTCGTTTATGGTGTCCATGATGGTCGAGGGGAATAAGGGCTTTGAAAGAAATTTATCAATACCGGCCTCTTTCGCCTTATCCTCGATCGTCCTCCATTCGGCGGCGGAAATCATGATAATCACGGAATTGCCGGACTCGGACGATTTTTCCCTCAGTGCCTTTGCCACCGCCAAACCATCCATATCCGGCATAAGCCAATCCACAAAATAGATATTGCAGGGGCCGTTCTGACTGATAAAGTCCAGCGCCTCCTTCCCGCTTGCGGCGGTATGGCAGGACAGGCTCAACTCCTGTGTGATCTCTTTGAAATAAGCCAGAATGTCCGGGTCGTCGTCCACCACCATGATACGGACATGCTCCAAATCAATCCCTTGGACGGCCAGACCTTTCCCGCCCTCCTCACCGCGTTTCAGGCGGACCGTAAAGGTGAAAGTCGCGCCTTCGCCGGGCGCCGACTCGACGCCTATGCTGCCGTCCATCATCTCGACGATCTGTTTGGAGATCGCCAGGCCCAAACCGGTGCCTCCGAATTTGCGCGTCGTGCTGGCTTCGGCTTGCTGGAAGGCGTCAAATATTCTGGCCTGCTGTTCGGCGTTTACGCCGATCCCCGTGTCTTTTACGGAAACCTGTATGGAACATATGCCGTCTTCCTCCCCGAGGAAGCTCGCGGCAATGCTGACAGACCCCTGTTCGGGCGTAAATTTTACGGCGTTTCCCAGCAGATTGGCAATGACCTGTCCTAGCCGCTGTCCGTCCCCTATCAAAATCTTGGGTATATTCCGGTCGATGCGGACCTTGAGCGTCTGCCGTTTTTGCTCCGCGCTGAACGCGGCGACATTGACGATCCGCCGCAGTACCCGTTCAAAGTCAAACGCTTCCGCCAACAATTCCAGTTTGTTGGCCTCTATTTTGGACATATCCAGAACATCGTTTATAACGCCGAGCAGATGCTGCCCCGCCTCCTCGATCTTGGTAAAGCAATAATCCTTCCGTTCAAGCTCACGGGCGGTTTTACCCAAAGTCGTCATGCCGATAATGGCGGTCATCGGCGTGCGTATCTCGTGGCTCATATTGGATAAAAAGTCACTTTTATGCCTGCTCTCCGCATTCGCCTTTTCTTTGGCCGCGTTGAGCCGGAACAGCATTCCGGCTATCACTCCCACGAACAGCAGGATAAGCAGGGCAATGATCAGTCCCATGTGTTTTAAGCTCTGATAGTAAGGGCCTTTGGGCAGAACGAGTCCAATGTACCAATTATTAGAAACACTTTGAAAAAAGCCAACCGAAGGCTCCCCCCGGTAGTTTACCATATCGCCCTCGCCCACATTTTCTCCGGCCACCATCTTGTCGGCAAAAATCGAAAAAGGCAAATCGGTCGTAAGGATGGGCTGCCCCACATACTCCTCTTTATCGGTATGCAGGAGTACGACCAGCTCCTGACTAAACAGCATCCCTATGCCGCCGCTGTTACTGTCGCCGCCGACGTTGCCTCCGGTATCGGCCATTTCGGAAATATAGGCCCTTATTCCCTCTATTCCCATGCTCACGCACGCGACGCCCAGCCGGTTTCCCGCGCCGTCGTAAAGACAGCGCGAATAGGAATAAATAAATTCGCCGTTAAACGCATCGTGATAGGGTGCGATTTCCGCGGTGACCCCGCGGGCCTCAACGGCGGCCCGGTACCACGGGCGTTCCGTGGGGTCATAAGAATCCGGCACATCCGAATCGATCCCGGACAGAAAAACGGGTCCGTCCGTTTCATAGTAAAAATAAAACCCTCTGAATCCCGGGATACGGCTTTCACTCGCCAGTATGTAGTCGGTAATGCTTTTGATATGTTTTTCTATCTGGGAAACGCCGGCGTTTTCCGCTGCCATCTCCTGCAGCGTTTCCGCAAAAATGTCAAGCAGCATTTGGGAACCGGTGAGGTCGGATTCAATTTTCTCCTTCGTTATCACAACCGCGTCCTCAGCCATTCGCGCCAGGTGCCCGCGTATGATCCCGCTCGTAAATATAATGGAAAAAAACCCGATTGTCATAAACGCCCCCGCCATGAGCAGGATCTGCCTGAGCGGCGCGCGGTTTATCTTTATTCCAATGCTGTTTTTCATTGCGCCACTTTCCCTTCCAACAAGCGGATAAGCGGAGACATATATGTTTCTGAGAGGGCTCCCCATGTTCCCGCAACGATACCCACTATAATACAGGCATTCGCAGATTGTCAAGAATGATTTAGCGTCTCCCGGACAGCAGTTCGCATACGCCGCGTGACGCCCCCTCCGGGGCAATCCCGCGGAGGGGGTGTGAAGAGGCGCTATTCCTCAGTGAACGCGTCTTTGCCCGCGCCGCAGACGGGGCAGGTAAAATCGCCGGGGACATCCGCCCACACCGTTCCGGGCGCGATCCCGCTTTCGGGTTCCCCGGCGGCTTCGTCATAGACGTAGCCGCAGACGCATACGTACTTTTTCACGGTTTCGTTCTCCTTTCTCCCTTTATTACAGGGGCTCGAAATCCTGAGCGCCGTGTTTGCAGAGGGGGCAGATAAAATCCTCCGGCAGTTCGTCCCCCTCGTGCACATATCCGCATATCTTGCAGATAAATCCTTTTTTTATGTCCTTCGGCGGCTGCGGTTTGGGCTTGACGTGATCGAAATAATACTGATAGGTGACGCTCCGTTCATCCGACAGCGCAAACGCCTCCGTGACATCGGCGACAAACACGGTATGCGTGCCGTAATCATAGGCTTCCGCCACTTTGCCCGAAATAACCCCGTTGCAATGTTCGGAGATATAGAGGATATTGTTTGCCGCGCGGCTGCCGGCCCCGCCGTCCGCGAATTTGTCGGCGTCGCGCCCGCTGTGGAAGCCAAACCGCTCAAAAACGCGGAACGGCGCGCTTTCAGTCAGGACGGAGAGGTTGAATTCCCCGGTTTTAAGGATCATGTCGTGGGTGAGGTTTGCTTTGCTGACGGCAACGGATAACCGCAGCGGCGACGCGGTGATCTGGGTGGCGGTGTTGATGACGCAGCCGTTGTCCTTCCCTCCGTCCCGGGCGGTCAGGACAAACAGGCCGTAGGAGAGCTTCAACAGCACCGAGGGGTCGGCCGGGGGCGCGCCCTTACCGGTTTCCGCCGCCGGCGCGGGGCGCGGGAAACCGGCCGCGATCGCCTCCGCCATCGCCTCAAGCTCCGGAAGCTGAGACGCCTTCAGCCCGGATTGGATACTGACGGTTTGGCTGAGGATATTCATATCCTTACACTTTGCCAGCTTTTCGCGGATCAGCCCGCCGCTGGTTGGGGCCCAGGAGCCGTTTTCCATGACGGCGACGGTACGGTTTTGGATGTTATGCGCCGCCAGGTCGGAGAGCAGTTCCTCCATCGAGACGAAAATCCCGGCGTTATAGGTGGTGGAGGCGAAGACAAGGTGGCTCCACCGGAACGCCTCCGCGATGATCTCGGACGGCGCGGTCACCGACACGTCATACATGACCGTCTTGATCCCCTTGCCCCGCAGCCGGCAGGCGAGGATGTCCGCCGCGTTTTCGGTATTGCCGTATACCGACGCGTAGGCGATCATGACGCCCTTTTCTTCCGGTTTATATTCGCTCCAAAGCGTGTATTTTGACAGAATATCGGTCAAATTCCCGCGCCAGACAAACCCGTGGAGCGGGCATATCATCGCTATATCCAGCCCCGACGCCTTATCCAGCAGCGCCCGCACCTGCGTGCCGTATTTGCCCACGATATTGGCGTAATACCGCCGCGCCTCGTCCATATAGTCCCGCGCAAAATCCACCTCGTCGGCAAACAGCGCGCCGTTCAGCGCCCCGAAACTGCCGAACGCGTCGGCGGAAAAGAGGATCTTATCGGCGGAGTCATAGGTGACCATGACCTCCGGCCAGTGCACCATCGGCGCCATGACAAAATGGAGGGTATGCCTCCCGGTCGAAAGCGTATCGCCCTCCCCCACGATCAACGCGTCCGGCTCCAAATCAAAAAACTGGCGGACGAACGCCAGCGTTTTGGCGTTGCAGACGATTTTCACGCCCGGATACCGGAGCGTCAGTTCCTCCAGCGCGGCGGAATGGTCGGGTTCCATATGCTGCACGACCAGATAGTCGAGCGGCCTGCCGCCCAGCGCCTCGGAGAGGTTTTCCATAAACCGGCGCCGCACCGCCTTGTCCACGGTGTCGAACAGCACGGTTTTTTCGTCCGTCAGGAGATACGCGTTATACGAAACGCCGCGCGGGACCGAATAGACCCCCTCAAACATGGCAAGGCGCCGGTCATCCGCCCCCACCCATATGAGGTCGTCAAGCACTTTTTTGACGCAATGCACAGGCATTCCCCCTTCCTGATATGTATCCGCTCACGGAGGACCGCCCGTTTCCCGGGCGGTCCTCCCCACGGCGGCGTCCTCAGCCAAGCATCTTCTCCAGCATGATCCTGAACTCCCGCTCGCGCTCTCTGACGATGGCCTCCGGCTTGGGGACAAAGCGCAGCGCGTCCCCTTCGTTGATGATCTTCTCGGCTTCCCCGAGCAAATACTCCCGCATCTTTACCGCCTGTTCCCCCGTGACGCCCTCGCGGCCCGCCTCCTCCGCAAAGATCCGGTGCATGGCCTCCTCCAGAGCGATGACGTCCTCCGTGCGCTCGCCTATGATGGTATGCAGGTCTCCGCTGAGTTCCTCGATCTCCCGTTTTTGCGCCTCGATCAGCAGGTGGTGCTCAATGCGCTTGAGCAGCAGCGGCGGGGAAAACGGCTTGTGGATATAGTCCACCGCGCCGAGCGTCAGCCCCTCGAGCTCGCTCGCGGGGTCTTTGCGGGAGGTGAGGAAGATCACCGGGAAATGCTTCGTCTCCGCCCTGCCCTTGATGTCCCTCATCACGTCATACCCGCTCATGTCGGGCATCTCAATGTCCAGGAGGATGATGTCGGGAGAGACGATCTCCAGGATCTTCATCAGTTCCGTGCAGGAGGCGATGGTGATCACATCGTAGCGCTCGCTGCAGGTATTCTTCACCATAGCGAGGTTGGTCGCGCTGTCATCCACGATGATGACAACTTCTTTCCCTTGTTCTTCCATATTTTTCATCCTCTCCTAACTCATTGCCAGCGGCCTGGCCGCGTAGCTCCGGCTCGCCATTACGGTCCCGTTACTATAAAGCGTCAGCGTGACGGTGACAAGGCCGCCGGCCTCACCATGCGCTATCGCAACTCTCTTGCCCTTATAAAAAGCCGGTTCAAGCACCTTTCCCTCCACGACCCCGTCGTCTCTGTAAAGATAGCCGACAGCCGCCGGATGATCGCTTTCATCCACAATCGAGTAGACAGCCGCCGGCGAGCCGCCGAAGGTTATTTTGAAAGGGGCGGCCTCCACCTCCGTCGCGTCCTCAACGTCGCCCATAATGACAGCCGACAGGTTATCCAGCAGGGTGTTGATTTCGGAGAGGTCGTTCGCGCGCGCGTATATCATATAAACGGGCATGAATACCGAGCTGACGGCCACCGTGATGATGGACAGCACCAGCATCGCCATCAGCATTTCCATCAGCGTCAGGCCTTTTCTCCTCAAAAGCCGCATGGGCCGCCTGCGCATGGGCCGGACCTCCTTTCGCGCGGTTGACTGCGGACCGCGCGTTTCTCCGCGGGGGGCATACCGCCGCTACGGGCCAAACACTCTGAAATTATAGTCAGTCGTCGGCGCTCTCACCGGCACCGGAAAATCCTCAACGGTAATAACACTGCCGCCGGTACTTTCAAACGTGAAGTCCACATCGGAAGTTGACGCCGCAGTGCCGTCCAGCGCTTCCAGGCGCATTTCCTCCTGCATCGCCAGCCCATCCCCGTTCGCCTCGCCGGTCACCCTCGCCGCAACCAGCAGCGTCATGGTGACGGTGGCCATCAGAACGGTAAAGATGAAGATGCTGACAATCCCCTCCGTCAGGGTCTCTCCGCGCCGCGCCGTGAAAAGCGCGCGGGCGCGCTTACGTATCGAGCCGCTCATGGCCGGTCACCTCCCAACTGCCCGGATCGGTCAAAAACATGTCCGACCGCGGCCACAGATCAATATTTTCGCAGTTTGGTTTATCTGCTTCACCGTACTCAGTGCGGGGAATATCCCTGCCCGGATACTGTTGCTGCTCGTCGATACGCCCGCCGTCAAATTTGTACAGCGTCTTCGTTTTGACCGTCAGCGGGTCCGTCAGGACCGCGCCGGCGTAACCGCCGGAATAGGCGGTCGTCACCGTCACCTCGGCGGTTCCGGTTATCTCCGCGCTCTGCGGGACCCGGTTCTGCGTGAGCCTCCATCTGTAAAACTCCACGTACACATACGGAGGGGGAGGGGTCCATATCGTCCAATAATTGTATTCCGCTTCCCAATCCGCGCACTTATGCGGCGTGCACCGGACGCTCAGCGCAAACCGGATTTCGGCTTCAAACTCGACCCCCTCCGTATCTAATCCCAGCGACAGCAGCATCCCGTCTATATCGCCGCTGTCAAGTTTGAACGTCTCCCCGTAAGAATGGGTAAATGTCTCCGTTTCCCCGGCAGGGTTGGTACCAGGATGATAACACGACGCTTTCGCCTCGTCATACGCCGCCTTCAATACCTGCCCGCTCAGGGTCGTCACGGTGGGGAGCCCGCCGCTCAGCACACCGTCAATACGCGCGCCGGCATCAGGGAGCGTATCCTCCAGCACCGCTTTGAGCGTCCGCTCCATACTGCCGGCGTAGAGGTCAAGCTGGTTTTCGTCGCGCTTGATGTGCCGCGCGCCGAACGCGCCGAACGCGGCGGCCAGCGCCGAAACCCCGAGCGCCATCAGCAGCAGCATTGCCGCGAGGACAAACATCATCGACGCGCCGCTTTTTCTCCGCAGCCGCTTCATGACGCCTTTCCTCCCCGCCCGGCGAGCTTTTTGTTCCTGCGGCGTTTCGTTCCGCTCCAGGTGAAGATGATGGGCAGGATCATCGCGGGGATCTCACTCCCGTCCGGCAGCGGCAGCGACGCCTGCTGATCGCCCGGCCCCGCCATTCCGCTTGCGGCGTCTTCGTCCGTGACATTGATGGTCAGCCTGACCGGGCCGGATTCGAGGGATATATCCGGGCTGCCGGGCTTGGTCGCCGTCACGTCGATCGTATAGTATATGTCCAGGGTTCCGGACGGATACGTGTAGCTGCCGGGACCGCCGTTTGCCGGCGGCGTGATGTTTATCTGCACGGTATTGGTACTGGGGTTATGCACCAGTTCTATGATATAGCCGCCGGTCCGCAGTTCGATGTTGCCGTTGGCGTTCACCGTGGCGGGCGCGCCGTTCTCCGTGGCCCTCAGCCCGACCAGCGCGCTGAGCGCGTAACCGTCCTCGCCGAGCATGTTGTCCCTGATGTAATCGCCCAGGAAGTCGGCCGTAAAGCTCTCCTGCTCGCCCGAAGGTTTCTGCGTCCACCCATGCGTGTTCACCGTGACCGTCTTCGGCGCCGGTTTGGGGGCGATCCCCACAGCCGTCCTCGGGAAATCCATCAGCACCGGGGTCACGACCGGATCGCCGCCGCTTACGCCTTCACTGACATAGACATACCGGTATGTCGCCGAAACGGTATCGTACATGACGCCGAATTTGCTCCCGGTATATTGCAGGATATAGGGATAATCCACGCTCTTTACCCCGGTTTTTTCTATATTGGCGTTGAATGTTATGCGGCTGCCAACTTCCGCTCCGTCCTTATACGCGGTAAAGCCGTCCCGCATGACGACGGTGACAATGCCGGTCGCGTTGGTATTCTGGCCGTCGGAGATGTCCAATACCGTAAGTCTGCCGTCGTATACGTCCGTTCCCACAGCCGTCTTCTCCAGCCCGATGGGGCTGATGTACACCTTGATCGCATCCTTGTCGGAGCCGTTCGGCGAATAGGCGGGCGTTCGTATGATGTTGTAAGGCGCCCGCGCCCCGGCGTCGTTCCATTGGACCACGCCCTGATTGCGGAAATACAGCCCCAGCGTCGAACCCTCGGCGGTTGTGCCGTTCACCCATTCGCGCACATCGATCTGGAACCGCACCACAATGGTTTCCCCGTATTTGAGCGTCCCGGGGGTCACGCTCAGCGTCCAGCCGTTCGCGGCGCTGGGCAATGTGACGGCGGGGGTTATGAGGTTCCCGTCCTTTGTAACGGTGAGGCCCATAATATTTCCGGCATCAAGGTAGGCGTCAAAGGGGGCAAGCTGATCCTCGATCCTGATACCGCCCGCCTCTATCTCGCCGTGGTTTTTCACATGCAGTTCCACCGTCAGGCGGTCATTTGGGCTGACAAATTTGGCGTCGGAGCCGCTCGCGGCCCGGACGTATTTATCGATCGTGAGGAAAGCGGGGGCCTGGAAGGTGATGCCGTCCAGGTAGTTGCCCTGTTCCGGTTCCGCTGACCGGGACTCAAACGCGAATTCGGTGAAGGTCTGCTCGCCGGGGACGGTATACAGCCCGTAATACTGTTTCCACTCGCTGTACCCGTTCATCGGGAAAGAGCCGCCGGTTTCCACTTTCCAGTAGCCGATGACACGGTTTTCGGCGTAGCCGAATTGCGCCAGCTGGCCGACGGTATCCACGCCGTACTGCGGGATTTTCCCGCCGGCGGGATCGCCCTCGCGGCCCCAATCGACCTGATACGAGCTGTCGGACCAGAAGGTGACGCCATAGCCGAGGCCCGCCACCCATACGTCGTAGAGGTACGCGGTCCTCTGCGTCCTGGTGTGCGGGTCGTAGAACTCGACCTTCTGCGCCAGGCCGCGCCCGTCCGGGTCGGGTATATTGTGGTTGCCGTCAATACATGCCACCTCGCCGTTGAGATAGATCTGCCATGTATTGGTAGTGTCCGCGGGGTCGCCGATTATGGAGCCGTAGACGATGGTGCTTTGCATAGCCCTTGCCGGCGGCGCTTCGCCTCTGTTGTTTGTGGTGATGCACGGCGTGATGCAGGGGCGGATGATGGCAAGGCCGTCCTTGTAAGAGTAACCGCCCACCGCCAGCCCGTCCGGCACCATGTCGGAAAGATAGAAGTTCATAATGTTGGCATAGAAGCGGGTGCCAAGCCCGCTATACCAGCCGTCGTTTTCCTTCCGCCTTGCCGCGTTGTAGAAAGAGTAGTATATTTCCGAGCCGGGGGCGGTTTTCGTGATCTGATACAGCGTGCCCTGCACCTCGGCGTTCAGCTCGGCAAACAGGCCGTCGGTCCCCCCGGTATAGCTTGTTCTCGGTATACCGCCGTTCCCGTCTGTCCGGGGACGCTGGAACTCCATCGTGCCCCAGAAGCCGCTGGCGTAATCCGCCGTATTGGTCGGCCTTGTGTTCCAGCCCTGCACCCATTCGGCCCGGTGATAGGCGTAGTTAGGCCAGCCAGCCCAGCCGGGGTTCGGGTTCCAGCTCCCCACACCCGTATTCCAGCCGCCGCTGCCGCCGCCCAGTATGGAAGACGTCTGCCCTGAGTTCGGGTCCACCAGAGGCAGGTCAAAGTCGCCGTTGATGAAGTCCACGATACCGACCAGATCTGCCGGGTGCGTGTCCGCCCAGCCGCCGTCGCGGTCCACCTGTCTCGCCGCGGCGTTGACCAGCTGCCATTCCTCCGGGTCCTCCAAAGCGGTCAGCACCGGATAGGGATACCCGGTATCCTGCGACATTTCCCACGCGTCTTCAAGCGGATCGGAAACGCCGGTCATCACCATGGGGAGGTAAACCTCGTTGAGGAAGTCGTAGTCGATGAATTCGGACTGCAATCCCGTGCCGCCGCCCTCAACGGC
This sequence comes from Oscillospiraceae bacterium, assembly GCA_031254575.1. Taxonomy (GTDB): domain Bacteria; phylum Bacillota; class Clostridia; order Oscillospirales; family UBA929; genus UBA929. Next base: position 22,282 of record JAIRUE010000024.1, read on the forward strand.
GTTGGTGTTGTACTGATCCGGCACCCAGTGCTGCGCGCTTGAAGGCAGGTGCCCCTCCAGCGTGTAGCTGTTGCCGGAGAGGAAGAAGCAGTCTCTATCGACATAACCCGCGCCGCCGCCTTTGATCGGGCGGATGATGCCGCCGGAGACCGGCGCGGGGGCGATATAGAACGCGCGCGCGATAGTGTTATTATTATTACCGGCATTGCCGGCAATGCCGCCGACCTCGCTTACGCCGCTGACCGGCGAATCGTCATGGGCGTCGATACCGAGTAAATAGACGTCTTTGATACTGGTTGACGTGTTGCCCGCGTACCCCATAATACCGCCGACATTCGCCGCGCCGCCGGTGACGGCGCCGTACTCCACGGCGCATTGGCTGACATTGCCCATAGCCAGGCCGATAATGCCGCCGACATTGTTGCCGCCGCCGGTAACATCGCTGTCCCTCACGGCGCATCCGCTGACGGCGCCGCCGTTGCCGGCAATGCCGCCGACGTTGTTGCCGCCGCCGTTGACGGTGCTCTTCTCCACGGCGCACTGTCTGACGTCGCCCGCGGCGAAGCCGGCAATGCCGCCCACATGATTCCCGTCGCCTTTTACATTGACATACAGCGCGCGGAAGCCGCTCAGCCCGATCCCGCCGCTGCCCGTGATCCCGCCGGCGTATTGGCCTGCGCCCGTTATATTGACATACTGTACCGTATATCCGCCCGTCACGGCGGTGATGGACGACCCGGCGGGGCTGCTGCCCGCGATCCCCCCGACACTTTCACCGCCGCCGCTGATATTGACCCATGTGGGGGACGTCGTGCCGGTGGGAAGGATGCCCGTCACCGAACATTTGTCGATCGTTCCGCCGTTCATGCCCGCAAGCCCGCCGACATAATCCGCCGTGCCGCTCACTTTGCAATACGTGGCGGTGCTGTTGCTGATCGTGCCGCCGTTTGTGCCGGCAAGCCCGCCGACATAGCCGCCGCCGGTGATGTCGTTGCGCTCAAGGGCAAGGTTTTGCGCGGCGCCGCCCGCGCCGATCTGCGAGAAGACGCCGATATTGTCCGCGGCGCTTTCTATGGCGAGGTTTCGGATGGCGTTGCCATCCCCGTCGTAATTTCCGGCGAACGCGCCGGACACGGCGGACACGGTGAAAACGCTGACGTCCGCGGCGGGACTGCCGAGGTTGACGTAACCGGACAAATCCCAGGCCCATCCGTCGGCGGTGTATGTCATGCCGCGGATATGATAGCCGTCGGGGGCGTTTATTTTGGCGAAGTCAAGGTCACGCTCCTGTGTAAAGTCCCCCGACAATGTGTCCGGGTTACGCCCGACGTTATAAAGGTGGCGCGGCGTACGGACGACGCGTCCGGCGGGGGGCGCCGCGTCATTCCCGTAAACCGCTTTGGCGAACAGCGGGTTGAAGTAACCGTCGTAGTAGCACCCGCTGGCGGCGGGATTGTAGGTGACGGTCAGCCTGACGGGGGCAATTCCGAGGTTCGATCCCGCGGCCGCCTCGACCGCGTCCATCGGGATAAAGTAATAATACAGCCCCGGCACCGCTTCGGCTTTCAGTTTGTCATTGGTAAGGGATATGACCCCGCCGCCGCCTGTTTTCAGCCGCATAAGGGCAATGGGGACCTCTTCCTCAGAACGCAGGAGATAGCCGTCTTCGAGGATTTTCAGGCCGTCATTGAGCGTGTCCTCCCCGTCACCGTCCCAAAAACCGTAATTGCTGCCGGTCAAGGGGTTTTCCTCCCCGTAACGCTCATAATACAGCAGGTCAAAGGTCAGGCCCTCCGGCTCCGGCCACCATTCCGGCTCGCTGACGAAATCGCTCAGACACGGGTACTGATAACGGTCGGCAATGTCATTCGCGCTGCCATAGCCTTCGCGCCATGTGAGCGTGCTCAGGGACCAAAGCACTGTTTTCATATCCTCCGCCATGACGGGAGTTCCCTTGCTTGACGCGCCGTTGTTGTAGCCTTTTCCCGTAAGGTAATATACAAGGTGCCAATCCTCTATCGCGCCCGGATAGCCCGTCCCGACAACGGGATTTGACGCGTTCCCAAAAAACGCGTCGGTGTACGCGGATTGCAGCGAACCGGCGCCGCTGATCGTCCCGGCTAACCCGCCCGTGCTGGCATCGGCTCCGGTGACGGACGTCACCCAGCCTGTTGTCTGCGGGTCGGCGGTGCCGTAGTTGAAGAAGACGTTTCTGACAATGCCCTCAACCGCGCCCGCGATGCCGCCGACGGTATTCGAGCCTTCTACCTGCGTATAGTCCACATAGCAAATCTCGATCGTGCCCGTGGATTTTCCCGCGATCCCGCCGACGGAGTTGCCCCCGCTGACGGTGTTGTCGCTACCTAGGGACGGGCTTTCCACGCCGACGGACGAGTGTGTGATGACGCCGCCGTTCATGCCCGCGATCCCGCCGGTGTAGTCGCCGCCGCTGATATGCGCGTTGACCAGCGCCGCGCCGCGTATCGTGCCGCCGTTCATGCCCGCGACGCCGCCGGCGTAGCCGCCGCTGACGTCTATGCTTACGTTGACCAGCGTCACGTTTTCAACCGTGCCGCTGTCTGCGGCGGTACCGTCATTCTCAATCGCCGCGAACAGACCGGTGTTGCCGCCGCCGGTGATTTTCAGGTTGCGGATCTCTTTGCCGCCGCCGTCGTATTGGCCGGTAAATGTACCGTTGACCACGGCCTCGCCAATCTCAGCCATAGACGCTCGGTAGGTATAGGCGGCGTAAATTGTTCCGGCACTGAGTATTTCCCTGCGATATATCCCGAAATCCGCATCCAGCCGCTGGACATACGACGCTTTCAGATTGTCCCCGTTCAGGTCTATATTGTCGATATGCCGGGGCGAGCGGATCAGTCCGGCCTCAGCGGGGGCAAACGCGGGATTGAACTCCGCCTCGAAGTCGGACGCGGTGAGCTTGATCTCCGCCTTGCCAGACGCGATATACGCCTTCCCGGACACATCTTCCAAAAACTCATTCGGGATGTAGATCCGCGCGGTTTCCTTATTCTCATTGCCGGGATCCACATAATAATGCACTTGCCATGTTCCGGCGTATCCTCCCCCGGTTACCGCCGCCGGCGCGACGGCAGCGAAATCAAGCCCTGAAATTTCGTAGTCGTCACCCTCTATCTGTATTTTGACATCCTTGCCCGCAAAGTCCGTGACGACCAGCGCGTACCCGTCATACTTCACAACGGCGTCCGCGTCGTTTCTAAGCGTGGAAGCGGCAACGTCAAACCCGCCCGCGTCCTTGTCATATTTCATGTCTCCGTAAAGATCGCCGCTGTATATCTCGCAGTAAATCAGATCGACCGGGACGTCGTCATCCTCGGCAATCGGCCAGTATGGATCGCCCGGGAGAATACTTTCCTGCGCGGGTAAAAACGGATAGGGGTAAATCGGCAAATACGGAGGGACATTCCTGCAATCGACTTCCTCCGCGGCCGACAGCCCCGGTTTCTTCGTCCAGCCGCCAAGCATATAGCCGCCGGGCTGGTTCAGTTCATCGTACAGCGCCCAGGTGCCCTTTGGCTCGCCTATGTCGCCGTACGCCTTTTCCCGATTGTAGCCGTCACGGTTTCCCAGCGGCTTAAATACGGGATCGCCCGGTTCCGGCCTGATCGGCTCGCCCTTCAGGTAGTAAGTATTGCCGCCCGCCGTATTATTCCCGTCACCTATGATGGGATATATCATTTCGCTTGACCCGGAGCCCGTCTTCGGCGCGAGCGCGAGGAACAGCGCGTTCATCACCGTGCCGCCGCCGTTGTGTCCGGCAATACCGCCCTTAACGGCGGAACCTTTTATATGCTCTTCCGGAAGCGGCGAGATAAAGGTGACGTTTACAATTTGGCCCGTTTCCAAAGAACCGGCAATGCCGCCCGCGCTGTCCGCGCCGGTAATAAATCTGTCTGTGTCGTATTTCACATACGCGCCGACGATCCTGGCGCCGCCGCTCAGTCCGCCGCATACGCCGCCCGCGTTCGCGCCGGCGACGTTCGGGTTGCTGACGGTGATACTGTCCGCGCTGCCGCTCAGCGTGCCGCACAGCGCCCCCGCGCTGCCGCCGCCGCTGACGGCGGCATTACTGACGGTGATATTGTCCGCGCCGCCGCTCAGTTCGCCGCACAGCGCCCCCGCGTCGCCGCCGCCGCTGACGACCGGGTTGGTAAACACAAGGCCGCCTGCGGACCCGCTGACCGTCCCGAACAGCCCCGCGCGGGATGATGTGCCGGCAGGCAGGCTGACCCTCAGGTTAGAGACGGCGCGGCCGTTGCCGGAGAACCTGCCGGAGAAAGCGGGAATGGGCGCGAAGTTGAAAATATCGGAAGAATCACCGGTGTTTATCCCAATATCGTTCAGCAGCGTAAAGTTGGCGTCCGGCGCGAAACGGACGTTATACAGGTGCCGCGCGGAGGTGATTGTGTAATTTCCGTCTGTCCCTCCGCTGTAAAAGGGGTGCTTAGAGCCGGATTCCACCCACACGCCGTTGGCGGTGTCGGTCAGCTTTGCCGTTATGTAACTGGCGGGGTTAACGAAGGTACTCCTGAGACAGCCCACATAATCAGATTCGGTGTCTCTGAGAACCTGGTCAAGAATATAGACGATACGGATTGCCTCGGGGCCGGTATCCATACTTTGGTATATTTCGGCGCCTGGCGTGCCGGGCATGCCGGGCATTGGTAAAACCCCGGATGGTACAAAAGACGCGGAAGACGGGAGTGTGACGCCGGGAACGGATAAGGTAAATCCGTGATCCTGCCACGCAACCGGAATGAGTATATCGACATATAGCGCGTTTTTATTGGCATGTAACCACGCATCATCCGGTAATCCTTCACCCGGATTACAAGTATCTTTCAAGAAAATAAGGAGTTCGTCAAACTCTCCTATCTGGCTGGTGTTGTCCACGCCGTAGTAGCCCTGGCGGCGGTCACGGGCGCGGGAACCGTCCGGATACCCGCCCGGCCCCATGCCGCGCGGGCCGACGATATTGGTCGGCTCACTGTCGCTGTCATCGCCGCCATAATTCAACTCAGCCTGTGCGGCGTCCCCGTAAAAAACGGACAAAACAACACCGGTCTCGATGTTGTACTCAATCAGTATGGCGTTGTCGAGGACGCCCCTGTCAACATCCCCTCTGGCGGAGACCATCGGGCTGAGCAGGCGCCGCATCAGCGCGGGCGCGGTGGTATCCCACGGCCCTCTGGGTTTGCTGATGAAGTGGACCAATGTTTCATTGTCCGGGTCCTCATTGGGAGGCATGGGTATTGGCCCCTCAGCCTTATAAACAGGCCGTATGGACGCATATCCCGGAATCAATTCGCCATTCGCGTCATAATACTCAGTCTGCGCCGCTTTCAGCCCCCTGGTGACCCGGAGGTGTGTCAGCTGGTTCTGCGCCGCGAGGTAGACCGTCCTCGCGACATTCATGCGGTTGGCCTGCCGCCCCGCCTCCCAAAAATGGTACAGGGACGGCACGGCGATGGCCGCGAGTATGGCCAACACCACAAGCACGATCACGACTTCAAGCAAAGTAAAGCCGAGACGCCTTTTCCCGGACCTTTTCATCACACTGACCTCCCGTCAATCGGGCCGCGTTCGCGGCTAAAGGCTGTTGAGCATTGTCACCTCAAATGTAACGGTCGTCCGCTGCAGTTCCGCTTCGGGATCTTCCCCTCCGAATCCTTCCTCTCCGAAACCGAACGACAGGCTGCTGACGCGGACGTAGCCGATCCTGTCCACCGCGTTCAGCAGGCTCTTGAGCGAATCGTAGCTGGTTGTGGCCGCGACGGTCGCCGTGACGGTGCAGAACGCCGCGGCCTCCCCGCCGGCCGCACCGTCTCCCCCGGGGGCGTAAAAATCCACCGGTTTGGACAGGGTGAGGCTGGGTCCCTCCAGCCCGTTGTCCAGACAGAGTTTCGTCAGTTCGCGCCCGATCTCCTCGCTTTTGCTGGCCGGGCGGTACTGCTTCTCGATCAGGGCGTAGTCTTCGAGCGTCTGCTTATAGTTCGCCCGGATGGCCGATTCGCCCGCGAGGTCCCTGTTGACCATCATCTCCTGGTCGAGCAGCTTGCCGTATTCGTCTGTTCTCTCCAGATAGAGGTTGTATTGCGGCATGAACCCGAACTGAAACGCCACATAGAACAGCGCCACAACCGTCACGATGACCAGCAGCCGCTTCTCGTTCTTGCTCAGGCCTGTCTTCTGTGTCTGTTGCATTACTCCGCCCCCTTTCCGGCCAGCGTGATCACGATTGAAAAGCCGTACTTGTCCTCGCCCTCGTTGGTGTACCCCGGATAGTCTATGTACGCGGCCAGGCCGCTGCGATAAAGAGCCTCCACATAATCATGCGGCGTATCGGGGTCGGCGCATTTCGCGCTCACGCGCACCGTTCCCGCCTTTTCGGAAAAATCGACCCGCGTGACGCTCACAGCCTGGCCGTGCAGGAAGATGATCTGGTCCAGCATGGCGCTTGAGGCTTCCGCCAGGCTGCCCTCCCATTCGAGTTTCGCGTCAAGCTGCTGTTTGATGCGGCTGTATATGTTCAGCTCCTGCGTGAGAGCTTCCAGCTCCGCCTGCCTTAGCAGGATCGCCGGGTCGTTGAGGAAGCCGTTTACCCTGTCTATGTCCTTTCCGGCGCTTCGCGCCATCCCCCAGAAGTAAAGGCACGGCGCGGCCAGCGCCACGACGTACAGCGCCAGCAGCGGTATCCACAGCTTCCTGTGCTTCTGCTGCCGGATATGCCTGTTCAGCTCTTTGCGCGCGGCGATGAGGTCGATGCCGTCGTTTCCTATCAGCATATCCATATAGGCGAAGGGCGCGTCGTACGGGATGGCGTTGTCCGTCGCCTTTTGGATGTCGATGATGCCCATCTGTAGGTCGCCGTATGGGTTTATCGCTTCCATCAGGCGGAGGTCGGCCTCGTTGACGCCGAGGTAATAGCAGTGGGTAAGCTCCTCGAACTTCTGGGAGCGGTTGAACTGGATGAGGCCGGACAGGTTATCCAGCGCGTTTTGGAAGAGGGCTTCCTTCGTGTCGCCGTAGAGGCGCGAGCGCGACATGAAGACATTGTTCCCGTTCTGGAAGATCAGCGACACCATCGTGAAGCCGTCGAGGAGGTTGAGGATGAACGACTTCTGCCGCAGCTCCTGTCTCGGCGCCACAAAGCTGAGGATGGCCTGCGCGCCCACATGGATCGAACGGAGCCTGATACCGGCCGCCTTGAAGGCCTCGGTGTAGCTGTCCACCTGCGCGCTGTCGGCGGCGCAGGCCAGGATCACCTCGCTGCCGCCCTCGTCGCCCATCTTGAAACTGCCGCACACCAGATTATTGGGATTGTCGGTCGCGTCGGCGAAATCGTCCCGCACCAGCTGCTGGCGGCGTTTGCCGCCGAGCTTGGGCGTGACCAGCCTGCGGGACAGGATGGAGCTTCCGTCCACGATCAGCGAAGGATCGGCGAAAAGGCCTGGATGCTCTTTGCGCATCCCCTCCAGGCACTCCGTCAGAAACGCGGCGTCGGTGATCATGCCGTTGATCATCGTACCCTCCGGCAGGGGATGGGTGAGGTACTGTTTGACCGAACCGCCGACATAGCCGATAACCTGGATCTGTTCCGCCGAAACATAAATGGATGATTTCATGCGCGCCCTCCCGACTCAGATTTTCCGCGGCCCGTCAACCGAACAGATCCGGGGTGGAATACATCGACATCATCGGCATCATGACCGCCATCATAACCGTGCCGATCACCCCCGCCATAATGATCAGCATCACCGGCTCCATAAGCTGCACCAGCCGGCCGGTCGCCATTTCCGACTCATACTCGAAGGCGTCGGCGGTCGAGATCAGCATCGTGTCCAGACGCCCGGCCTCCTCGCCGATCAGGACGGTGTTGGAGAGCTTGCTGTCAAACCCGTCCACCTTGCGGATCGCCGCCGACAGCAGCTCGCCGTTGCGCACATCCTTGACCACGCCGCCGAACTGGCCCTCTATGTATTTGTTGCCGACGATCGTCCCGGAGATCTCCAGCGCCCGTATCATCGAAACGCCGCTGGAATAGAGGGAGGAGAGCGTCCGGGCGAAACGGGCCGTGTAGATGATTTTCAGCAATCCGCCGATAACGGGCAGTTTCAGTTTCAGCCTGTCGAACTGATGCCGTATCTTCGGGACCCGCAGCAGGTATGTGACCAACGCCACGACGCTCACGGCGACGATGATGATGATATACCACCGCTCCGTAATAAAGTTGCTGATCGCGACGACCACTCTTGTCAGCGTGGGCAGCGTCATGCCTTCCAGCGCTGCAAAGAACTTGGGCAGGATGAAGACGAAGATGGCAATGACCACCACCACCGTCACGACCGCCAGAATAATCGGGTAGGTCATCGCCGATTTGATCTTGCCGTTGAGCCTGTTTTCCTTGTCGTAATGCACGGACATTTTCTCGGTCACGTTTTCAAGCTGGCCGCTGGCCTCGCCGGAGGCGAACATGTTGACCAGCAGTTCCGGGAACGCCCTCCCCTGCCGGGTCATCGCCTCGGAGAGGGTGAAGCCCTGCTGTATGTCCCTGTGCAGTTTCTCATAGACATGCTTGAGCCTGACGTTTTTGAAGTCGCGTTCCTTGATGATCTCCAGCGCGCGCACCGCCGTGATGCCGCTGCCCAGCATACTGGCAAGCTGGCGGCAGAAGTCGGAGACGTCGCTCGCCTTCAGGCGGTATGTGGTCCTCTGCTCGTCGAGCTCCTTATAGCGCAGCGGAACAAGGCTTTTGCCCCGCATAATTTTCCGAAAGTCATCCTCGTCCCTCGCGTCCACCGTCGCGGAAACTTTTCTGTTGCCGAGGTCGAGCGCCGTGAACCGGTACTTTGCCATCTGTCCTCACCCCTACAGCCCAAACAATCCCAGATACCCCGATATGATCTCTTTTCCGAACAGCATCGCCACGGTGACGCCCGCGCACAGATGGGGGCCGAACGCCATATGCTCGCCTCTGCCTTTTTTGCCCCTCAGCATCAGCGTCATGGCATAGCCGCCGCCCGTCAGAACGGCCAGGAAAAACGCGAGCAGGGTGTTCTGCCACCCCAGCAGGAAACCGCAGACCGCCATCAGTTCTATGTCGCGTTCGCCGAACGCGCCGGAGATGATCAGCGCCAGCGCCAGCATCGGAACGCTCACGGCCGCCAACCCGATCCCGCGCCCGAGAAGCGTCACGTCCGGCTGCGCCCAGACCGCGCCCGCGGCGAAGGGAATCAGCGCCAGAATCAAAACGCCGGGTATCTCCATCGTCTCCATGTCGGTCAGCGCGACCGCCAGCAGAAGAACGCACACGCAAAACGCCAGCGGCGTCATCAGGGAAAACCTGTACCGTATAAAGCACAGCGCCGCCGGGAGGGCGCAAGCGACCTCAGCCAGCGGATAGCGCGGCGAGATCCGCGCCTTGCAACCCCGGCAGCGGCCCCGCAGGGCGAGCCAACTCACGACCGGGATCAACTCAAACCATCGCAGCGTTTTGCCGCATTCGGGGCATTTCGACCGCCCCCTGACAAAGGACTCCTTTTTCGCCGCCCGGAGCGCCGCGGCGTTGACGAAACTGCCCATGCACGCGCCGAGCGCGCAGGAGAACACCAATATGATGATTTCAACGGGTTCCATCGGCATCCTCCCCAAAAGTTCAGTTCAGGGGCTGCCCCTCGGCTTTTTTCGCGCGGATTTCTTCCATTAAGCGGCGAAATTCCTGCGAACCCTCCCGGATTTCCGCGGCTATTTCTTCCCGTGTCATATGCTGATAGCGTTCATCGGCTTCCTCGCGGATACGGCGGATGTCATCTACGCCGAAGCTCTGATTGGGAATTGAATTATCCATTTGAACCGCTCCTAACCTTTCAGTGCCGGCGGCGGCAGAATATTTATAAGGGACTTGCCGTTCAGCGCTGAAATCATACGAGCGCCCTCAATCGTTCTGTCGTTAATAAAATGCCTGAAATTCCATGAATAAATTATACTGCACTCACTATATATAGCAGCGGCGATATGAAGGCGGTCGTTGGCGCTTCCGGGAGAAAGAATCCCATGCCGCTTAATATCCTCTTCAATAGCGGTAATATCCTCGTTGTCTTCCGTCACAATCACAGTATATGGTATTTCGTTCAACAGGGCAAGCAGTTTTGAGCGTTTAGGATCGGGACACTTTCTTAACTCGTTTTCCGTCACGTCTGAAATGTGAACCTCATATCCCCCTTTTTTTAATATTTCCCAAAAGGCAAGCGTTTCAGCCATTTTCTCCGGCGTGTCCTCCTGGCACAGATAACTGATAGCCGAGGTGTCGAGGTATATCTTTCTCTTTAACATCCGCTGTCTCCGCTTTCATTGTTTCCAAAGGTGCCCGCCTTTTCCGGCAAAGGGAGGGCGGCGGCGGTCCGCCGCCCTCCCGCCGTATTGTGGACTGTTCCGCGTCGGGTGCAAGCAGCGCGTTCATCCCCGGGGCTCAGCCGGGCGGTCGACCTCTCCGGCCGGGCCCGTTGTTAGTGCTTAGGGGTAAGCTACGCCAGTACCGCTGGTATCGCCAATTTCTATCGGGGGGTTGTTTTGAGATCTACCTGTTGTCAGGCTGACGCCAATACACATAGATCCTTGAAAATATAGGTCTACGGTTATGCCAGGAGCTGGCCCATTAATCTCAGCTGTTATTTGGGCATTGGTTGGAGGAACAGTGCCTGTGGGGTCGGCCGCGACTATGGCAGCCATATACAGCGTCCGGCAGTCCGCCTCATCGGCGGCTCTGTTAGCGCGCTCAATCACGCCGAGGATCGCCGGGGTCAGCGCCGCCACGAGGATCGCGATGATGACGATGACGACGATGAGCTCGATCAGGGTAAAGCCCTTGCGGTTGATCTTACGGAGTTTGTTCATGACCAAAGTCTCCTTTTTGCAATTTTATGTAAATCCCGTTGCACCTCGGAATTTGCACACGCTCTAAAGGATCGCGGGGATTATGGAGAGACATTCCTCCTTTCTGTGTTTTGCTCCCTCCGGCGCTCCGTCACCGTCGCGGAAATTACTCCCTCCGGCGCTTCGCGCCACCTCCCTCACGAGGGAGGCTTGCCTAGCCCTCCTCTTGAGGAGGGTGCCGTCCGCAGACGGCGGGAGGAGGGGTGACAATCTTTCACGGCTTTGTCAATCGCTTCGCAAACGGACTTAAACCGGTTCATTATATCCGGGTTCGCAAAACGAATAACTTTCAGCCCGTAACTCTCAAGAATTTTTGTCCTTTCCGCATCATACGCAACGCCATCTTCAGTATAATGCTGGCCTCCGTCAAGTTCAATAACCAGTTTTGCGGAAAAACAATAGAAATCGACGATATAATTATCAATGGTCTTTTGCCTTTGAAATCTGGCCGGGTACTTTGAAAGGAAATCGTACCATAAGTGCTTTTCCTGCGGCGTCATCTCTTTCCTAAGCTGTTTTGCCCTCGGTATAAGGTTTCTGTTGTACTCTAACGGCACCTTATTTTCCCTCCCCGCCGGCCCGCTCACTTCCCCCCGGCGCTTCACGCCCCCCGCGGAAGTCGCTCCCTCCGGCGCTCCGTCACCGTCGTATAAATCACTCCCTCCGGCGCTTTGCGCCACCTCCCTCACGAGGGAGGCTTGCCTAGCCCTCCTCTTTGAGGAGGGTGCCGTCCGCAGACGGCGGGAGGAGAGCTTCGCGGCTATCGGTCAGGACGGCTCCCCTTGGCGCTCCGCGCCCCCGCGGAAGTCGCTCCCTCCGGCGCTCCGCGCCACCTCCCTCACGAGGGAGGCTTAGGGTATATGCGCCCTCACATCCGCCCGACGGCGCTCAAAAACTCCGTCCGGTCGTTGGCTTTTTCCAGCGCGTGTTCGCGCCTGACGACGCCCTTGCGCACCAGATCGGCCAGATAATTATCGAGCAGCACCATGCCCTGCCGCGCGCTCGTCTGTATCGTGGAGTCGAGCTGGTGGCCCTTGTTCTCGCGGATGAGGTTGAGCACGGCGTCGGTGCCCAGCATGATCTCGAACGCGGCGACACGCCCCTTGCCCTCGGCCCTCGGCAGCAGCGTCTGGGTGATGACGCCCTTGAGGACGGAGGCGAGCTGGGTGCGGATCTGCTGCTGATTGTGCGGCGGGAAGACGTCGATCACACGGTCGATCGTCATGGCGGCGCCGGTGGTGTGCAGCGTGGAGAGGACCAGATGGCCCGTCTCGGCGGCGGTCACGGCGGCGGAGATGGTTTCATAGTCGCGCATCTCGCCCACAAGGATGACGTCCGGGTCCTCGCGCATCGCGCTGCGCAGCGACGCCGCGAAAGAGGCGACGTCCACGCCGACATCGCGCTGGTGGATGATCGACTTTTTCTGCGTATACACGTACTCAACGGGGTCCTCGACGGTGAGGATATGGCAGGCGCGGGTCGAGTTGATGTAATCGACCATCGCGGCCAGCGTGGTGGATTTGCCGGAACCCGTCGGCCCGGTGACAAGGATCAGTCCGCGCGGCTCGTCGGCAAGCTGTCTCAGCACGGGCGGCAGGTTCAATTCCTCAAAGGTGGGGGTGTTTTCGTTGATGATGCGGATGACGCAGGCGAGCTTCTGCTGCTGGCGGAACACGTTGACGCGGTGGCGCAGGTTGCCCCCGATGGAATAGCACATATCCACGTCACTGCCGTCGTCCAGTTCCCCGCGCTGGCGCTCGTCCAGCATCGAGACGATCAGGGCGTATTTTTCCTCCGGCGTCATGGCGAGGTCGGTCTCGATCAGCGTCCCGTCTATGCGGAAAACCGGGTTGCGCGCGTAGGTGAGATGGATGTCGCTCGCCCGGCGTTCCCGCGCCATGAGAATGAGCTTTACAATGTCAATGTCCATCAATGACGCCCCCTGTCACGCTCTATTCCACAAAGTAAGTGAGCCTCAGCAGTTCCTCCACCGTCGTCTTATGCTCCAGAACCAGTTTCCGCAGGCTCGTCTGAAGGGATTTTAATTTATTGTTCTCTCTGACGTAGGCATAAATCTCGGAGGTGGGCGCTTTGCTTGTGATATAATCGCGGATCGTGCCGTCGATCGCCAGAATCTCGTGAATGGCGACGCGGCCCTTGTAGCCGGTATTGTTGCAGTTATGGCAGCCCTTGCCGCGCAGGAGGCTCTTGGTATCGGCCCTGAGCGCGCGGAGCTCGGCTTCGGAGGGCCTGTATTCCTCGCAGCAGAACGGGCATATCTTCTTGACCAGGCGCTGCGCCACCACGCCGACCAGCGAGTTTGCCAGCAGGTAATCCTCGATGCCCATGTCCAGCAGGCGGACGATGGCGGACACGGAGTCATTGGTATGCAGGCTGCTCATGACCAGATGGCCCGTCAGCGCGGCGCGGACGGAGATGCTGGCCGTTTCGGCGTCGCGCGTCTCCCCGATCATGACAATATCGGGGTCCTGGCGGAGGATCGAGCGCAGGCCGCTCTCAAAGGTCAGGCCCGCCAGCGGGTTGATCTGCGTCTGGTTGATACGGGCCAGCGTCCGCTCCACCGGGTCCTCGATGGTGGAGATGTTGACGAAACGCTTGGCGAGCAGTTCCATGACCATATAGAGCGTGGTGGTCTTGCCGCTTCCGGTCGGGCCGGTGATGTAGATGATGCCGTGCGGGACCTGCAGCATGGCGAGCATCTTCTCATAGTCGTCCCGCTCCATGCCGAACGTCCCGGCGTGGTCCAGCGTGGTGGACTGGCTCATAAAGCGCATGACGATTTTCTCGCCGTAGACGGTCGGCAGGCTCGACACGCGGACGTTTATCTCAATATCCTGCAGTTTCGCGCGGAAATGGCCGTCCTGCGGGGCGCGCTTTTCCGCGATGTCCAGCCCCGAAAGGATTTTAATACGCGCGACGATCGAGTTGTGCAGGGAGGAGGACAGCGTGAGGTAATCGACGATCTGCCCGTCCACGCGGATACGGACGTAGGTATGCTCCTCAAACGGTTCGATATGGATGTCGCTCGCCCCGGCGTTGTGGGCTTTATAGAGGGTGGAGTTGATCAGCGTGACGACCGGGGTGTCGTCGGCCGATTCGGAAATATCGACGTATGTAAACGCGCTGGCCTGCCCGGCGACCGCCTCATTGGCGCCGGTCGCGGCTTTCTGCGTGTCTAGTTCGGAATAGTATTCGGAAATGGCTCTGACAATGTCGGCCCTGTTGCAGACCTGCACCTCGATCTGCATGTGGGTGATGAGCTTGACATCCTCGATGGCGTAGTAGTTGAGGGGATCGTTGATGTTGACGCGCAGGACGGAATTATTGACCGCGATGGCGATCAGGCAGTGCTTGTTCGCGACGGCCTTGGGAATCCGCTTCACGGCGTTCAGGTCCACCGGCGCGTCGCTCATCGACACGTACGGGATATTGAGGCGTCTGGAAAGGGCCGTGTTGAGGCGGTCCTCGGTAATCACGTTATACTCGATCAGGGCCTCTCCAAGACGTTTCTTGACGCCCGAGGCCTTTTGCATTTCCATGACGCGCTCGATCTGTTCCTCGGTGACGTATCCCGCTTCTTTCAGGACGTCGCCAAGCCTTAACTGCGTCGGTACCGTCGAAGCCATAACATCCCCCTGTCTTCTTACGGGCATGCCTGTTCACGTCCGGAAAAACATCGCTATCCGCTTACTTGTATTATAACAGAACGGTTTCTTTTTCGCAAGTTTTTTTTGCCGGAACGAACGTAGTACCAAAACGGCGTCTTAAAGGGACAAATTTCCTGCATTTTCCGGGTTTATCCTGCTTTTCTTCCGCGGCATATGTCCATACCGCCTTTACGGCTTTGAGAATACCTTGAAATTATTTAAACAAAAAAGGCCCCGCGGAGGGGCCTTTTCGCGTCCGGCACGCCGGAACAGGCGGGGTTCGCGTCAAAAAACCATCGCGCTCATCATCAACTGCTGGAATATTTCCTCAAACGACAACGTTTTGCCGGTGGGGGCCGCGACGCGCTTCGTCGCCACGGACGTCTCCACAGCCGCGCTGAGCGCCAGCAGGTCAAACGGCATCTCAAGGTCTTCGCCGGCGGGCATGGTGAACGAAACGGAGAGCTTTTGCTTTTTATCCGTCCCCGTGCCCTTGGCGTCCACGCCGAACGTCAGGTCAAAGTCGGGGATTTCCGCGGGATCGGCGTCCTTGAGCTCGTCCTGAAGTTCACGGATGTCCTTTTGATACGTCTCAAAGTTCAAATCGCTGCCGTCGATTCCGGCCATGGCGCAAAACTCGCGCACAACCGCCGTGATCTCCGTCTCGTTTTCCGCGGCCGCGGTCAGGGCCGATTTCAGCAGCGACAGCAGGGACGCGGGATTCAGCGACAGGGTAAAGCTCCCGTTTTTGCCCTTGAGGACGTCGCCGGTCAGCAGTTTCGGAAGGAGTTTGCCCATCAGCCCGGACAGGGAGTCCAGCATCTTGAGCGCGGCGTCCGTCATCTCACTGTCAAACGCCTGATCCTGCGACGGCAGGTCAAAGTCCATATACGAGCCCATCATCTCGGCCAGCGTGGCCAGATCGACGGCGATATACTCGCAGTCGAGCATGGCAAGAACCGTACCCGCTTCCTCGGGCAGTTCGAGATCCCCGATGTATTGAAGAATCTCGGTGCTTATGTAAACTACCTCGTCCGTGTAAATGACCGTCATCACGGGTTCGGACTTCCGCCCCTCGCCGAGCCAGCCGAGAGACAGCAGCGCCGTTCCCTCATAGACCTCCAGCGTCAGCGTCAGGCCCAGTTCAGTGCCCAGCAGGAAATCCTCCATCGATTTGCCCGTATAATCGCCGGCGGACGACATGGCTTTGCTGATCAGCTGCTTGAGCGACACCGGTTTGGCGTTGGCGGAGAACCGGACGGACATCGTGATCTCGCTCCGCACGTTGGACTCGCCGCTCATATGGGTGAGGGCGTCCGTAAAATCCTTGACGGAAACCGTATCGCCGCCGCCCGGCTGCTCATCGTCGTCCGGAGCCGCCGCGCACGCGCTGAGAGCGAATGTGAGAAAAGCCGCCAGCAGCAGGGCCGTCACGCGTTTCCAATTTACTCTTTTCATTTATACCCCTTCTTTCCATAGCACACTATACCCCATATCAGCCCATCCTGTCAAGAAAAAACATTACCCCTCATCCCCCGGGGCGCCGGCCGGCTCCTCCGTCTGCTCCGGCTCTTCCGACGCCTCCGCCGGAGCGGGTTCCGGCGCGGGGTCGTCCACAGGCTCTGCGGCGACCGGCAGAAGCGGCTGCGGCAGGGCGCCTATGTCGACGGAGGTGAAGCTGAATTTGCCGTTTTTCTCCGTGACAGCCTTGAGTTTGCCGCCCGTCACCGCGCCGTAAAGCGTCACGCGGTCGTTATTGCCCGCCAGCGGCACGGCGAACGGCTCGCCGCCCTCCCACACGCCGTATACCGCGCCGTTGGCCGCCTCATGCCAGAAAACCAGCAGGGACCCGTCCACGGTATAGCAGCCCAGCGGCCGCGCGCCGGACCCCGGGGGGGCCGCCAGCAACAGCTCCGGTTCGCCGGACGCCTTGCCATCCGCGAGCAGGCGGCGGTATAGGTCCTCCCCGCCGTCCCCCGCCACGGCATAGAGCAGCCATATTTTGCCGTCGTCATAGGTCAGGGCGGGGTACCGCGCGTCGACGCCGGACGGCGTGACCAGGCCGCCATAATACATTTTGCCCGACGCCAGGCGGTTTGTGAAAATCACGATCCCTTTCTGCCTGTTAAAACTGTCCACGGCGAGGTAGGTTCTCCTTCTGTCGGGGTCGGGGTCGCAGGCCGCCGCGATAAAGCTGTTTTTGGAAACCCTGCCCGTATAGTTGCTGTACACGCCCTGCACAATGTAAGAGTTGCCGGAATACCAGTCAATGCCGCCTTCGCGCGGCTGGTAGAAATACAGCTTGGACGAGCCCGAATGCTGCATGACCGCCGTCCGCGACGCGGTGATCTCGGACAGCTTCTTCTGGCTGGGGATGTTATACGGCTTCTGATCGGGGTTTTTCTCCGCCGTCACCGCCTCCGGGATCTCCTCATCCGGGCGGAGCAGGCGCGCGTGGACGGCAAAGCGCATGTCCTCGTGCGTATAGTCGCAGGTGGACAGCGTCAGGATGCGGTCGTCCTCATCGACGTCCACGTCGGTGACAAACAGGCTGCGCGCCCTGATCTCCTCCAAAAGCTCCGAAAACCCGTCCCGGTCCATGCTGGTCTCGATGTACCCCCAGTCCGGCTCGCAGACATAGGCCGCGAACACCACCCAGACGCTCTCCCCGGTCAGGCCGTCCAGAACGACGACCGGGGCCTTTTGGAAGGTGGCGGCCTCCCTGTATTTCTGCAAATTGGCGAACATCGCGCCGCCTTTGATATTGTGCCCGAACAGCACGCTGTTTTTGTCCAGCAGCAGGCGGTTGTTTACCCAGCTCAGAAAGATGGTGCCCACATCCGAAGTTCTGCCGTCAAACGTGAGGCTCAGGTATTTGTCGTTGTCGCCCGCCTGCACGTAAGGCGTTTCCCCGATCAGCCCGGGGATGCTCACCATGCCGAGCCAGTCGGGGTTGACGGCGAGAATCTCCGCGTAAGTCTCCCGCCCCTTTTCCTCCTCCGCCAGCAGCCTCTTATACTCCTTATACCACGCGGACTCTTCCTTCTCCTCCTCCACCGGAGCGGCGGACGGCGCGTCAGACGGCGGTACGGCCTCCCCCTCCAACCCCGGCGGGGACGCCTCCGCCCACGGCGGGTTGGACTTGGCGTTCACAAACATGTCTCTGACGGTATCCTCAACGCGCCTCTGCGCGTGTATCTGCCAAAAATAATGCCCCAGATAGATAAGCGACGCGGCCATGACGCATATACACAGCGCCAAAGCCGCCCAAAGCAGCTTCTTATTGCCGAAAACCGGCTTTTTCCCTTCCAGACGGCTGCCGTTCACAAGCAATCCCCCCAAAGCGGCGGCATCTTTTTACTCAGCATACCACGAACGCCCCCGAATGTCAAACCGGAATGGGCGGCAAAAAAGCCCCGTGCCAAACACAGGGCTTTTTATTGCGCCGTCCTTTACGCTTTGACTTTGCGGGCGATGAATACGGTCGCGCCGCCCGCGAGGGCGAGGGCCGCGAGAGCGAATGCGATCATCGCGCCGTCGCCGGTCTTGGCGCCGGCCGGGGGATCGCCTTCGTAAATCTTAATACTTGTGACGACAAAGTCCGCGGTAGGAGGATCGACCGTCGCCAGCCGCACGCCTCTCTGACCGCCGCCCGAGAACTCGGAACCCTTGCCTTTATAAGTCAGGGTCAGTTTTGCGCCGCGCTCGGAAGCGAGTACGCCATACGGGCTGTCGGTATTGCGGATGGCAAATTCCGCTTCGGCGTCAGCGCTAAAGCCTACAATGATCGTGTAGTCTTTGTCCGCGTCCGCGAAAACTTCCGCTCTAATATCAAGGGCGTTCCAGTCGGCAGTCCTGCCGGAAATCTTAATGCCGCCGCCCTCTTTGGAGAAAGGAGGACTTCCGGCAGCCCGAAGGCCCTCGGTTTCGGCAGAGGGGTTGGCGATGAACGCGTCCACTTCTTTCGCGGTCATCTCATAGACAAGGTCGCCGCCGGCCGCGAGGGCGGGGACGGTAAACGCGGCGATCAGCAAGACAGCCGTCACAAGGGACAGAACCGTCTTTTTCATGGGGATACCTCCTTCATAATCTGCTGCCATTACAGAAAAACCCGCAAAGCGGGCTTTTCTGTAAGTTACGCTTTGACTTTGCGGGCGATGAGTACGGTCGCGCCGCCCGCGAGGACGAGGGCCATGAGAGCGAAGGCGATCATCGCGCCGTCGCCGGTCTTGGCGGAACCGCCGCCGCCAGTGACAAGATACGCCTTGGTGATGCCCAGATCGGCGATATTACTGGAGTAGTAACCAAGAAAGAATTTCGCCTTTGTGGCGTCTTTGAGGGCGCTGAAGCCTTTCATCTTGGTCAAATCAATATCGATGCTGGTTGCGTCCAGGCCGGTATCGGGGATAGCGCCGTCGTTCTGGTTCCACGCATAGTTATCTCCGTCGGATTGGATGATGAACTGCATCCCGCCGGCCGGAGGAGCGGAGAACTCAAGATGGAGCGTTGTGGCGGACCTCAGCTGCTCAATGGTCAGGGAGCTGGCAATGTCGTCCATTCCGTCTGTGACCCAACCTTTTTGCGTGTCGCTGTTGGTGACATTCATCGCGCCCAGATCGATATTCGCGGCGAGAGCCGGAAAAGCGAACACAGCGATCAGTACGAGCGCTAACGAGAGGGAAAGGATTGCTTTTTTCATAGGGATACCTCCTTCAAAACATGCTAACATAAAAGGCCCGCTTTGCGGGCCTTTTATTTGATTGTTACGCTTTGACTTTACGGGCGATGAATACGGTCGCGCCGCCCGCAAGGGCGAGGGCCACAAGAGCGAGGGCGATCATCGTGCCGTCGCCGGTCTTGGCGGAACCGCCGCCGCCGCCGCCGACAACCGCATACGCCTTGGTGATGCCGAGGTCCGCGATATTGCTGTCGTAGTAGGCAATCAATACCTTAGCCCTGATGTCGGCCGCGTCCCATTTCCAGTCTTTCATCTTGCTGAGGTCAAAGGTGATCTTGCCGTCCGCGTAAACGTCGGCGACACTCATGTTGTTATCCTGCCACCAGCCGGCCGGGGTCTGAAGAATGAGATGGATGTCGGCTCCGATGGGCTCTTTGGAGACTTCCAGCACGATAGCGGTCGCTTTGTAAAGATCCGCGGCGTCAATGTTTTTCTCCGCGCCCTCATCCTCAAACCCTTCGGTGGCCCAGCCCTGCTGGGTGTCGCCGTTGGAAACGGGGGTGTCCGCGGGAAGGCTGATATTCGCGGCGAGAACCGGAAGGGCGAGCATAGCGATAAGTACGAGAGCCACAGCGAGAGAAAGGAATGCTTTTTTCATAAATGCTTCCTCCTTGATATTATTGCGTGTTTCAAAAACCGTACTTTTTTGAAACACCCTTACACTTGCGCACAGTGTATCACGCGCGCGGTTTCCATGTCAAGCATTTATTCACAGTTTCTTAAAAATTTTCTCCCCGCGGCCACGAATTATGTAAACCGCCCGCCATCACTTGACTTCCTGCTCCAGACGGTCAAATTCGTCCGTCCGGAAAAACTCTCCGAGTGTGACGCCGAATCCGTCACACAGCATTTTAATCGTTATTATTTTTGGGTTGCGGCTTTTTCCATAGAGGACATTTTTGACAGACGAGGGCGGCAGCGCGGACAAAGCGGCCAGCTTATTGATCGTGATGCTGCGCTCCTCACAGAGCTGTAAAATCCGGTTGCGGATCGCCGTGACAGTGTTCATGACATCACCTCCCGCCCCAAGCATACAGAAATGGGTTTGACAATGTAGGCTATGCGTACTACTATCGTCTATGCATAGCCTACATTGTTATTTTGAGGTAAGAGTTTATGACCATTGTTATGGCCTACTGCGTTTGTAAAAACCTGTACAACGATCCGGATACAAAGCACGATATATTCATGAGCACGACGGAGTATATATGCGGAAACAACGTGCCGACGTATCTTTATATCGGGAAAAACCTCAGTATCCGCTTGAGTAATCGGTTACGGTACGAGTTTAATATCAGCGGAGCTTTCGCAAACGAGCAGTTCATGCGCAAAAAAGCACACGGTGATAGCAAAACAAAACCGATAACCCGAAGTACATTTGAAAAAAGATTAAAGCGGTTCGACATACGTCAAACCGCCATTGAAACAGAGATAATAGAGGAATACTCATATGCCGGCAGGGACGGCAGTCCCGACGAAGTTAAAATTGCGATAAAAATGAAAGACGATGCCATGAGCGCGACAATTGATTTTAAGGATATACAGCAGTTCAAAAACTTCAGTCCCCCGGTATGGCTTATATCATTGAAAGAATAAGGTAAAATGTGCGTTTCCATGCGAAACACTCTCGCGGGTGGCACGGCCGTATGCATCGCCCGTAAAGTCAAAGCGTAAACCCAAACATAATAACAGGAGAAGCCCGCCGGCGGCGGGCTTCTCCTGTTATGTCATTTTTACCCGGCGTTTTCAAACTGGGAGTTATACAGCTCCGCGTAGAACCCGCCCTTTGCCAACAGCTCCCCGTGGTTCCCGCTCTCCACGATGTCCCCGTCGCGCATGACCAGGATCAGGTCCGCGTCGCGGATGGTGGACAGCCTGTGCGCGATGACAAACGAGGTGCGGCCTTTCATCAGCGCATCCATCGCCTTTTGAATAATGGCCTCGGTGCGGGTATCCACGCTGCTGGTCGCCTCGTCCAGAATGAGCAGCGGCGCGTTCTGGATCATGGCGCGCGCGATGGTGACGAGCTGACGCTGCCCCGCCGACAGGCTGGCCTTGTCGCCCAGCACGGTGTCGTAGCCGTCGGGCAGGGTCCGGATGAAATGGTGCAGGCCCACCGCCTTGCAGGCGGCGATCACCTGCTCGTCGGTGACGCCCTCTTTGCAGTAGACGATGTTTTCCCTGACGGTGCCCTCAAAGAGCCACGTATCCTGCAATACCATGCAGAACTGCTCGTGCACGTTTTCCCGCCTGACCGTATGGATGGGAACGCCGTCCAGCAGGATCTCCCCGCCGTCCAGCTCATAGAAGCGCATCAGCAGGTTGACCATCGTCGTCTTGCCCGCCCCCGTCGGGCCGACGATGGCGATCTTCTGCCCGGCCCGCGCGTTTGCCGAAAAGTTATGGATGATCGGTTTTCCGGGGTCGTAGCCGAATTTGACATTCCTGAAGTCCACATGGCCCTCAAGCGTTCCGAGCGCCGTTGTCTTTCCGCTCTCGTCCTCCAGCTCCTCCTCGGCGAAGAACCCGAAGACGCGCTCGCCGGCGGCGGCGGCCCGCTGAAGGCTCTGCATAGCCTGCGCCATCTGGCTGAGCGGCTGGGTAAAGAAGCGTACGTACATCATAAACGCGACGATGACGCCGAATGTGATCGTACCGTTCATCGCGAGCGCCGCGCCCACCACACAGACCATAACATACCCGAAGTTGCCCACAAACAGCATCATCGGCATCATCAGGCCGGACAGAAACTGGGATTTCCAGCCGCTCTCATACAGGCCGCCGTTGATCTTCTCAAACGTCTCCCCGGCCGCCCGGCCGCCGTTGTACGCTTTGACGACGTTATGGCCCGAGTATATCTCCTCGATATGCCCGTTGATGTCGCCAAGCCCCTGCTGCTGCAAGGCGAAATACTTCTGGGATTTCGCCATGATGAACGTCATCATCAAAAATCCGAGCAGCGAGGAGGCGACGGCGGTCAGCGCCAGAATCCAGTTGTTGTAAAACATCATCACCAGCGAGCCTAGAAACAGCGTGACGGCGCTGACCAGATTGGCGACGCTCTGGTTCATCGTCATGCCGATGGCGTCGACGTCGTTGGTGACGCGGCTGATCACGTCCCCGTAGCTTGTTTTGTCAAAATATTTGAACGGGAGCCTGTCGATCTTGCCGGCGATTCCGGCGCGCAATCCTTTGGTGACGCGGGCCGTCACGGTCGCCATGATGAAATTCTGCGAAAAGCCGAGCAGGGCCATGCCGCAGAGAAATCCGATCATGACGGCGGCGATGTTTTTAACGGCGTCCATGTCAATGGAGCCGGCGGTGAAGATCCTCCCGATCTCCTCGGCGAGCAGCTTGAGCCGGTCGGGCATAAGGATCTGGCAGACCGTCCCGCCCGCCGCCGCGGCCAGCGCGACGGCGATCGCGGGGAGGTATTTCCCGCAATACCGTATCAGATCACGCATGGACTTCTTAAAGTCCATCGCCTTTTCGCCGGAGCCCGCCGCCGCGCCGCGCCTGCCGCCCGCGCCCCTTCCATGCCGCATCATACCGCCAACTCCTCCTCCGAAAGCTGTGACATGGCGATCTCTTTATAGACCCCGCACGTCTCCAGCAGTTCTTTATGCGTGCCGATACCGGCCACCCTGCCCTCGTCCAGCACGACGATGCGGTCGGCGTCCATGATGGTGCCGATGCGCTGGGCGACAATAAGGCTTGTCACGCCGGACGTCTCTTTCTTCAGCGCGCCGCGCAGGGTGCGGTCGGTCTTGTAGTCCAGCGCGGAGAAACTGTCGTCGAAGATGTATATCTCCGGCTCGCGGCAGATGGCGCGGGCGATGGCGAGGCGCTGTTTCTGCCCGCCGGACACGTTCGTCCCGCCCTGGGCGACTTCCGCGCCGTACGCCCCCTCCATCTTCTCCACAAACTCCGTGCCCTGCGCGACGGCGACGGCCCGTTTGACCTCGTCCTCCCCGTACGTCCCCCTGGCGCCGTCGCCGTACGCCACGTTGGAGAACACCGTCCCCTTGAACAGCACCGCCCTCTGCGGCACATACCCGATTTTGTTGTACAGAGCCTCCAGCCCGTACTCCTTTACGTCCAGGCCGTCGATCAGCACCATTCCCTCCGTCGCGTCGAAAAAGCGCGGCACGAGGTTTATCAGCGTGGACTTCCCGCTGCCGGTGGAGCCGATAAACGCCACCGTCTCGCCCTGCTTTGCCCGGAAACTGACGTCCTGCAGCACATAGTCCGCCGCGCCGGGGTACTTGAAGCTGACACCGCGGAACTCGACCTCGCCGCGCAGTCCCGGCAATCCTTCCGCCGCCGTCCCCTCGGCGATGGCCGCCTCCGTCTCCAGCACCTCGTTGATACGCCTTGCCGAGACGCCGGCCCGCGGGAGCAGGATGAAGATCATGGCCAGCATCATGAACGACATGATGACCTGCATGGCGTAGTTTGAGAAGGTGACCATATTGGGAAAGAGGACGTCGGTGATTTCCAGCAGGCCGCCGGGCAGTTCCACCCGGTTGATCAGCCCCGCGCCGATCCAGTAGATCACAAGGTTTATGCCGCCCATCACGACGGACATCACCGGCATCATTATGCTCATCGCGCGGCCGGTAAACAGCTGCGTTCCGGTCAGCTCCGCGTTGGCCGCCTCAAATTTCCGCCCCTGATACGCCTCGGCGTTATAGGCGCGGATCACGCGGAGGCCGGTCAGGCTGTCGCGCGTCACGCGGGTGAGGTTGTCGGTCAGCGTCTGCATCCTTCGGAATTTCGGCACGACAAAGACCATGACGAACAGGCATGTGGCCAGCATGATCACGATGGCGGCAGCCGTCGCAAGCGACCACTCATACCCCTTGCCGATGATCTTTGTAATGGCCCAGCCGGCCGTGATCGGGGCCTTGATCAGGATCTGCAGCCCCATTACGATCAGCATCTGCACGTGCGTGACGTCATTGGTGGAACGGGTGATCAGGCTGGAGGTGGAAAAGCGGTTGATCTCCTCCATCGAAAAAGACTCCACCTTATGAAACAGCAGGCTGCGCAAACGCATCGAAAACGACGCCGCGATACGCGCCGCGAAAAATCCGACGGTGACGGCGGAGACGACGCTGCCCAGCGCGCACAGCAGCATAAGGCCGCCGTTCAGCCAGATGGCGCGCATCTCGCTGCCGGGCGTCTGCACCAACTGGGTTATCTCCCCCATATAGTCCGGCAGTTTGAGGTCGAGCCAGACCTGCGCCACAATAAACGCGACGCTGATCAGCGCCTGCGCCCATTCCTTGCCGCTCAGGCGCCTCAGAATTTTTGTCATCAGTTTCCCTCCGATTCGTCCCAATTAAATCCGCTAACACTGTTAGTAATATAACAGTGTTGACGGCCGTTGTCAAGGTATTTTTTTGTAGACGCGCGTTTTTTTATCCTGTATAATGGACGGGCGCCCCGCGCCGCGGCTCCGGCGCTTTTTTACGGGAGGACGACCATGCGCATTGAAACGACGCGGCTTGTGCTGTTTCCGATGACGGAGCAAAACCTGAAAGACGCGGAGCTGGACCTCTCCGCCGTCGCGCGCCGCTACGGCGCGTCCATGCCCCATATCGGCTTTTGGGAAATGCGCGCCAAGCGCCGCATCTACCGGGCCAAGACCGGGATTATCCTCCAGAATCCGCGCGCGTGGCTGCTCTCCACCGCGTGGCTCATCGTTGAGAGGGACAGCGGCGTGGCGGTGGGGGAGGCGGGGTTCAAAGGCCCCCCGGCGGCCCGGCATACGGTGGAGATCGGCTACGGGGTTTTGGAGGACTACCGCTGCCGCGGATATATGACAGAGGCGCTCGGCGCGCTCACGCGGTTCGCGTTTTTCCAGCGGGACTACCGCGTGGAGCGCGTGACGGCGCTGACGCTGCCCGGCAACACCGCCTCGCACAGGGTTTTGGAGAAGAACGGCTTTGCCCGCCGGCCGTCGTTTGGAAAATACTGGCTGTGGGAGCGGCTCAGGCGGCCGGAGGACACGCCGGAGGGGCTCCTATTCCCATGAGGCCCGAGCGGGGGGCCTGCGCTGAAAACGGCTTGCGTTTACATCCTTGACGCTCGCACGCTTTTCGCCCTTATAAAGGCGGGATTCGCCCCGCGCGGCCGCGCGGGGCTTTTGCTCTTGCAGCTAAAGACGGAATACGCGCGCAATACCGATTCGCCCCGCGCGGCCGCGCGGGGCTTTTGCTTGTGAAAAGACACTTGACGGCGTTCCGGAACACAGTTTGTCGAGAAAAAACGATATTTTTTCTCTGCGGGTTCATGTTGGCTTGAATCTGCGGGCCAACCGTGCTATACTGTCTAAAGGAAGTGAAAGATATGTCCGGAGGGGAGAGTTTTTCATGTAGCATATAGGTAATTATAATCTTAATCGCTCCACGGCACACAAGATTTTTATTGAAAGGATTGACATTGTGAAAATTGAGTTCAAGGCACTAAAACCGCCGCCCGGCACGGGCGAACTCGCCAACACAATTGTATTTATCGACTACGAATACCTATACATCAGCTTTATGAAGCAATACTCCTGTCCACCTATGCTTGATGAGATATGTGACGAAATAAAGCAACACGGAAAGGTCGCAAAGATTTATGTATTCGGTGACTTTACAAAGCCCGAATTGAGCCAGGAACGAAACCGCGTCAGAACAGTCACAAGCAACATCATTGACTGTGGAAACGAAAGCACGATAAACAGGAAAGACTTTACAGATTTTATTATGCTCGACCACATTTATCAGGAGTTAATACAGAATCCGGCAGTTGAACAATTCGTTTTTTTTACCGGCGACGGTCATTTTGCGTCGTCAGCAACATTCCTGCGTAACTTTATGGAAAAAACAGTCGGCGTATATGGGATAGCGGGGACGTTAAGCCGCCAGCTTTGCAACTGCTCGTCTTGGACGAAAGAGTTGCACGCGATTGACGGGGATGAACTTGAATATCAAACCAACCTGTTAAAAAATCTACATAACGCGGAGAGCAAAGGGGCAATCGCCACCTTTATGAAAACGATAGAGTTCACCATCAGGAGCTATGGGGGCGACCAATACCGGTATGAGCAGATACTAAGAGACCTGATAGAGCAAGGCTACGTCAACAATGCCCTGTGTACCTTGTTCCCTGAACGCGGCGAGTTTAGAATGCTCACCGTGAATTGGGAACGTGTGAAGAAAGAACTTGCGCCTGCGATATAAACAATGAGCCTGTTACTGTTGCATATGCATGGGGGAAATAAGGCGCCCTTTATATGAACAAACCGTGAATAATTTCCAATCACGGGATATTCCCTCGGCTTTGGCAGAAACTACTGCCAAAACGTCAAGGAGGTCTTTCCCGTGAAACGCCATACGCCAAAAGTAGCGCTGTTAATGGTTTTTGCCATGCTTGCGGCGCTGTGCGCCCCGCAGGTCATGGGGGCGCCCATCTCCAAAACGGGCGACCGGAGCATCCACTTCACCCGGGCCGACTTCACCTCCGTCCTGGAAACCGACGGCCGCCAACTGGCCGGCATCGTGCTCACCGAACTGCCCGAAAACGGCTTTCTGACTTACGCGGGGCGCGTCCTGTACGAAGGGGAGGCGGTCACGGCCGAAACGCTGGGCGCGCTGAGCTATACCCCCTCGGCAGCCGGGAACAGGACCGAGAGCTTCCGGTTCCTGCCCGTCTATCAGGACGGCGGCGTTGAGGAGGCGGTGACGGTCTCGCTGACCATGCAGGCCGTTGACAACCGCGCCCCGATGGCGCAGGACGTCGAGGCCAAAACAATGAAAAACGTCTCCGTCACAGGGCTGTTCCACGCCGTTGACCCGGAGGGCGACGCGCTGACATTCCGGCTCACGTCCAAGCCGCGCCGCGGCGAGGTGGAAGTCCTGCCGGACGGACGCTTCGTCTACACCCCGTTCCGCAACAAGAGCGGTTCGGACACGTTCGCCTACGTCGCCGTAGACGCCTACGGCAACGTCTCCAAAGAGGCCCGGATACGCCTCACGATCGAAAAGCCCTCCACCAAGACGACTTACGCCGATATGGACGGGCACCCCGCGCAATACGCCGCGCTGCGCCTGTGCGGCGAGGGCGTCTACACCGGGCGGCAGATCTGCGGGCATTACTACTTTAACCCCGGCGAGCCCGTCAGCCGCGCCGAGATGATCACGATGGTCGTCCGCGCGATCGGGCTGGACACCGTCCCCGTCTCCACGACAGGCTTTTATGACGACGCGCTGCTGCCCGACTGGTTCAAACCTTACGCGCAGGCCGCGTTCAAGGCGGGCGTCATCTCCGGCGTGCGCGCCCCCGACGGGCGTACCGTCCTGAACGCCCACGAGACCGTGACGCTCAGCCAGGCCGCCGCCATGCTCAACAAAGCCCTCCGCCCGGCGGCGGCAGAGCTCCTGTACGACAGCGGCGCCGTCCCCGCCTGGTCGGCCCAGGCCATCGCCAACCTGGACGCGGCGGGGATCCTGGACGACGTGTCCGTGTCCGCCGGCGACCGCCCGCTGAACCGGGGCGAGGTGGCCATGCTGCTGGTGCGCGCGATGGACGCCTACAGCGTTACGCGCGAAAAGAGCGGGCTGTTGAGCTGGGTGTTCGGCTGGTAAGGCCGTCCCTGACCCATAAAAATGATCCCCCGTCCGGAAGGACGGGGGATTTGCCATGTCTGTCCGCCGTACGCCAGGCTCACGCCCGGCGCCGAAGCGGGTGCTACACGATTTTTTTCAGCCCTCTGGCCAGACGGCTCTTGCGCCGGGCGGCCGTGTTTTTATGGAGCAGGCCCTTCGAGACGGACTGGTCGATGACCTTCTGCGCGTCCTTATAGGCGGCCCCGGCTGCCTGCGCCTCCCCGTCGGCCGTAAGCGCGTCCACCTTTTTGATGAGTGTTTTCATCCGGGACTTTGCCATACGGTTCTGCGCCGTTTTGTGGGCTATGACCGACACCCGCTTCTTGGCGGACTTTATATTCGGCAAGCCTACCACCCCCCTTTTCCGTCTATTCGCACCAAACGGTGCGGGGATCAGTATACCACAGGCGCGGACGGAATGCAAGCGTTTTCTTCAATCCTCATATATTTTCCATCTATTACAGATTACAAAATGTATTTCGGCCAGCCGGCGTCAGGCCTTACTATACATAGCGTTATATTTCGCCTCCAGCTCCACCAGCTTCAGCCCCGTTTCCGACCACTCCCTCTTGGCCTCCTGCAAACACGCCTCAAACGAGGGATCGCCGTCCTCCAGCATCCTGCCCAGCCTTGTCAGGCGGTCCGTCGGGGAAGGCTCCGGAAAGGCCGCGTCGGACAGGAACGCGCCGGGCGGCATCCCCATCGCGCCGGCGAGGTATTCCAGCGTGCGGACCGACGGCGTGGCGGCGTCGTTTTCGATCTTGCTGAGCATGTTGCGCGTGATATAGTCGCCCACCAGTTCCTGCTGCGTCATCTGGCGGCCCAGCCGGGCCTCGCGGATACGCTGGCCTATCGTCATAGGAGAGCTCCCCTTCCCGCCATTTGGTAAACTATATTTACTATACCACGGGAAAAAAATAAAATCAACCCTTGACAGCAACTTTTTCCGCCGTTATACTGTAAATATGATTTACTGTAAGGAGGCGGACGGGTATGACGGCATGGTGGGAAAGCATCGGGACCCTTGAACAGGTTTTCTTTATCGTCGCGGCGCCCGCGACCCTCATCATCGCCCTTCAAACGCTTCTCCTGATCTTCGGCGGGGGGATGGGCGCGCCCGACTCCGGCCTTGACAGCGACGTATCCGGCATCGGGGACGACCTTGACATCCCGGGCGGCGTCGATTTCGACGGCTCCGACCCCGCCATCGAACACTTTGACGCCGACGGGCTGCGCCTTTTTTCGGTGCGCGGGATCATGGCTTTCCTCACCGTATTCGGCTGGAGCGGCGTGGTGCTGCTCGAAACGGGCGTCACGCCCGCCGTGTCGGTCGTTATCGCCTTTTTGCTGGGCGCGGCCGCGCTGTTTGGCATGGCCCTTCTCATCCGCAGCCTGATGCGGCTACAGGAGAGCGGCAACGCCGATTACCGCCGCGCCCTCGGCAAGACGGCCCGCGTCTACCTGACGATACCGCCCGCCGGGCAGGGGCAGGGTAAGATCAACCTCATGCTGGGTGAGGCGCTGGGCGAATTCTGGGCCGTCACCGACGGCAAGGAGCCCATCCCCACCGGCGCGTCCGTCCGCGTCGTCGATCTGGCGGCGGGGGTCTATACGGTGGAGCGGGATTAACCATCAATAAAAGGAGGTACACCGCCATGCCCATCCTGACCGCGCTCAACGGACCCTATGTCATCGCGCTGATCCTCGTCATCGTGTTCGTTTTCTTCGGGGCGATGCTCGCCATCCTGTCGCGCTACCGCAAGTGCCCCTCCGACAAGATCCTCGTCATCTACGGCAAGGTCGGGCAGGGTGCCGACGGTTCGGCCCGCTCGGCTAAATGCATCCACGGCGGCGCGGCGTTCATCTGGCCGGTCATCCAGAGCTACCAGTATCTCGACCTGACGCCCATTTCCATCAACGTCGACCTGCGCAACGCCCTTTCCCGCCAAAATATCCGCATCGACGTACCCAGCCGCTTCACCGTCGGCATTTCCACCGAGCACGGCATCATCCAGAACGCCGCCGAGCGCCTGATGGGCCTGAAGCTCAACGAGGTGCAGGAGCTGGCGAAGGACATCCTGTTCGGGCAGCTGCGCCTTGTCATCGCCACAATGGACATCGAGGAGATCAACACCAACCGCGACAAGTTCCTCGAGGCGGTCGCGCTCAACGTGGAGGTCGAGCTGAAAAAAATCGGCCTGCGCCTCATCAACGTCAACGTCACCGACATCTCCGACGAATCGGGCTATATCGAGGCGCTGGGCAAGGAAGCGGCGGCGCAGGCCATCAACGACGCCAAGCGCAGCGTCGCCGAGAAGGACCGCGACGGCACCATCGGCGAGGCCAACGCCGTCCGCGATCAAAGGATCGCCGTCAGCCTGGCGAACTCCGAGGCGGTCAAAGGCGAAAACACCGCGAAGATCGAGGTCGCCGATTCCGACGCCCTGCGCCGCGAGCGCGAGGCCGAGGCCACCCGCCGCGCCACCGCCGCCGAAAAGGTGCAGTCGGCCAAGGCGCTGGAGGAAGCCTACGCCGCCGAGCAGGCCGCCGAACAGGCCCGTTACGCCCGCGAACAGGCGACCATGCAGGCCGACGTCATCGTCCGGGCCGAAATCGATAAACGCACCGTCGAAATCGCCGCCGAAGCGGACGCGGAGCAGATACGCCGCCGCGCGAAAGGCGAGGCCGACGGCATCTTCGTCAAAATGGAGGCGCAGGCGCGCGGCACGGAGGAGATCCTCACCCGCCAGGCCGCCGGTTTGCGCAAAATCGTCGAGGCAGCCGGAGGCAGCCTGGACGGCGCGGTGCGCATGATGATCACCGACAAGCTCGAAGACCTCGTCAAACTTCAGGTCGAAGCGGTCAGCGGGCTGAAAATCGACAAGGTCACCGTCTGGGACGGCGCGGGCGGCGGCGACGGCAAGTCCGCCACCGCGGGGTTTCTGTCCGGCCTGCTG
The DNA here is from genome assembly GCA_031254575.1 of Oscillospiraceae bacterium. Classification (GTDB taxonomy): domain Bacteria; phylum Bacillota; class Clostridia; order Oscillospirales; family UBA929; genus UBA929. The sequence goes on from JAIRUE010000024.1 coordinate 53,276, forward strand.
AAAAGCCTGCCGCCGCTGAACGACGTGTATAAAATGGCGGGGCTGGAATTGCCGGAGCCGCTGGCGGTGGAACCGAAAGCGCCGCCGGCGGGCCCGGATACGGAGCCGAAAGCCGCAGCCGCGGAACCGAAAACACAGGACGCGGCGCAAACCGCTTCCTGACAATGCCTTGCGGACATAATAACAGGCCCCCGCCGGTCTTGGCGGGGGCCCGCGCGCGCCCGGGGGCGCCGCCCCGTCCGTTTGGCCGCGTCCCCCGCGCCGGCATACGCCGGGCGTTTAGGGGACGCCGGGACAGGTGCAATGTCCCGGCTTTTCCGCTCGCTCGGGCACAGGCAAAAAGGTAAAGCTGTGCCGCCGTTTCGCGGAGAGCGGACAACAGACAGGGCGGCGCCCCCGGGGATTAGGCTGTGTAAGGATTAGGGAACTACAACTGTAATGGAACTGGTACTGGTTATTACGCCAATCGACTGTGGTGTGCTGGATCTGCCACCTGTAAGCGTACAGCCGACACCCACGGGACCTTCAAAGAATACTTCA
>JAIRUE010000029.1 GCA_031254575.1 Oscillospiraceae bacterium
AGTGGATGCGGCGCGGCGAATCGCCGTAGCGGTATGTACGGCTGTCCACCGCCGGTTCGTCGCTGCTCTGGGAAAAAATCCCGCCCGCCCCCTGAGGGTCCAGCCGCTGTTTCCAGGCCTCCGAAATAGGAATCAGGCGGGGCATGACCGTCAGCGTCAGCGTTTCGGGCCGCCGCCCGCTGAGGGTGGTCAGCCGGAACGGGTCGGAGACGCGGACACTTTCCACCGACAGCGCGTATACGCCCCTGTGCGGCGGGGTGAACAGCGTCTCATGGCGGAACGTGTGGAACGGCGCGAGCGAAACCTCGAACACGGCGCTTTCGCCGGAGAGGGAATCCCGTTCCTTCTCCGGGCCGAATCCAGCCCCGGACGGGCGGTCCGCGTTCTGTCCGCCCCGCGAGGAGGCGAATCTGGCCGAGACCCATGTCACCGGGATAAAGCCTGTGTTACGGAGCTGGACGGCATAGCGCGCGGCGCCGCCCCGGAGGCAGTTCTCGCAGTCAAGCGCGTGCCTGACGCTCAGCTGCCGTTCCGCCCGCCACGCGAGCAGCAGCGCCGCCGCGGGCAGCAGCAGCAGCGCCGCCGCCGCGCCGTAAGTGACGGCGCCCCCGAGCGCCGCCGCCGCAATCAGCGCGACCGCAAGCGACACGACGTATCCGAAACGCGCGCTGAGAGGCTTTTTCATGCCTGCCGTCCCATCGGAACCGGAATCTGCTCCAATATTTCGGACAGCACATCCTCCGCCGTGACGCGGCGCAGCTTGGACTCGGGTTTCAAGATCAGGCGGTGCGCGAGCACCGGTTTGGCCAGAGGCTTTATGTCGTCGGGCGTCACATAGTCGCGCCCCCTATAGAGGGCGCGCGCCCGCGCCGTGTGAAACAGCGCGAGCGTGCCGCGGGGCGAGGCGCCCAGCGTCACGTCGGGGTGCTTCCGCGTCGCGCCGGAAATACGGACAAGGTAGTCATACAGGCTTTCATCCACATGTATCTTCCGTACGGCATGCTGAAGGGCAATGATCTCCTCCCCCCGCGCCACAGGCTTGAGCTCGGGGTCCTCCTCCTTGAAGCGGCGCAGGATATTGCGCTCGTCCGTAAATTCGGGGTAGCCCAGCGAAATGCGCATCAGAAAGCGGTCCATCTGCGCCTCCGGCAGCGGATATGTGCCCACGAAATCGGCGGGATTCTGCGTCGCCATGACCATAAACGGCCTGGACATGGGATACGTGATGCCGTCCACCGTGACCTGGTTTTCCTCCATCGCCTCCAAAAGCGACGCCTGCGTCTTGGGCGAGGCGCGGTTGATCTCGTCGGCCAGGATAAGGGAGGAGAAGATGAGCCCCTGGCGGTATTCAAATTCGCCTGTCTTCTGGTTATAGAGAGAAAAGCCGGTGATGTCGGAGGGCATGATGTCCGGCGTGAACTGAATGCGCCGGAAGGAACAGTGCAGGCTCCGCGACAGCGCCGAAGCCAGCGACGTCTTGCCCACGCCCGGCACGTCCTCCACAAGGATATGCCCGCCGCAGAGCAGGGCCAGCAGCGACAGTTCGACCGCCTCCCGCTTGCCGACGATGATTTTTTCAACATTGTCCACGATCCTGCCCAGATAGTCCTGTATCTCGCGGAAATCCTCACCCATCCGTTCGCCCTCCTAATGCATAGCCTCTATTGTACAGGCAGGGAGACGGGTTGTCAAACGGAAATTCGGCCTTCACCCCGCGTCAGTTTGCGCCGCACCATGTCCAGCGCCGTCAGCGACGCCATCGTGCGCACCCTGTCCCTCTCGTCGCCGAAACTGCGGCGCAGCGTCCTCTGCGAGCCGTCCCTCGCGTCAAACAGCGCGATACAGACCGTTCCGACCGGCACGCCGCTGCCGTCGCCGCCCGGCCCCGCGAGCCCCGTCAGCCCCAGACCCAGCTCCGCGCCCGTCACGCGGCAGCACCCCCGCGCCATCCCGAGCGCCACCTCCTCCGACACCATGCCGTGTCTGTCTATCAGCGTGTCCGGCACGCCGAGGACGTTGACCTTGACCGCGCGGGCGTAAGCCACCACACCGCCCGCGAAACGCTTCGACGCGCCCGGCACGCCGGTCAGCCTCGCCGCCACCATGCCGCCGGTGCAGCTCTCGGCGGCGGCCAGCCCGGCGCCTTCCCTTTCCAGCAGTTCCAGCACAACGCCCTCCAGCGAATCCACATCCACGCCGTATACCACGTCGCCCAGCAGTTCCAGCACCTCCGCGACGACGGGCTCCGTCATGCGGCGGGCCTCCTCCGCCGTCCGTGCCGAGGCGGTGACGCGCAGCATGCCCTCCCCCTCTTTGGCGTAGGGGGCCAGCGTGGGATTGAGGGAACGCTCCATCAGCGGGCGCAGCCGGTCCTCCACCGCCGACTCGCCCATCCCGAAGACGCGGACGCTCCGGCTTACGATGGTCGTCCCCGACAGCGACTTCAACAGCGGCATCAGGCACTTTTGAAACATCGGGCGGCATTCCTTGGGCGGTCCCGGCAGCATAAAGACCCAGGTATCCCCGGCGTGGAAACCGCATCCTGGGGCGGTGCCCCAGTCGTTTTCCAAAACGGCGCAGCCCGCGGGGAGCATAGCCTGCCGGCGGTTGTTCTCCGTCACCGGCCTGCCGATACGCTCAAAATACCCGAGAATCCGTTCCCATGTCCCCGCGTGCAATTCCAGCGGCACGCCGAACGCCTCGCAGACCGTCTGTTTGGTCAAATCGTCGCAGGTGGGGCCCAGCCCGCCGGTGGTGATGATGATGTCGGCCCGTTCCCGCGCGATCCGCAGAGCCTCCCGCAGCCGGCCGGGGTTGTCGCCGACCGTCGTGTGGTAATAGCAGTGGATGCCCGCCTCGGCAAGCCCCTGGGATATATCCCGCGCGTCGGTATTGGCGATGCTGCCCAGTAAGAGCTCCGTCCCCACCGACACGATCTCGCAGACAAGCGGCACGTTATCCCACCTCCACTTTCTCGACGGCTTTCAGCGTCTCCGCCTCCAGCGCCGCGTAGTCATACAGTTTCTCCGCGGCCAGCACGGCCTCCGGTTTCGGTTTCGTCTGCGGGTGCCGGGGGGTAAAGACGCCGCAGCAGTCCTCGTAGGGCAGGATGGAGGTTTCAAACGTCCCGATCCGCCGCGCCAGCCGCGCCGTCTCCTCCTTGTCCGTCCCGATCAGAGGGCGCAGGACGGGCAATGCCGACGCCTGCTCCGTCACGGCCAGCGCCTCCATCGTCTGGCTGGCCACCTGTCCCAGACTGTCCCCCGTCACAAGCGCGCCCGCGCCGTTCCGCAGCGCCACGGCGTTCGCCGCGCGGCACATGCTCCGCCGGGTGAGGACGGTCGCCAGGTCGGCCGGGCAGTTTTTACGTATCGCCTCCTGTATGGCGGTAAAGGACAGTATCCTCACCGTCATAGGGCCGCACCAGTCCGCCAGGATGCGCGCCAGCTTCAGCGCCTTTTCCTTCGCTTCGGGGGAGGTATACGGATAGCTGTGAAAATGCACCGGCAGCAGCGACAAGCCGCGCCGCGCCATACGCCAGCCCGCGACGGGGCTGTCGATGCCGCCGGAGAGCAGCAATACGGCTTTGCCCGCCGTTCCGGGCGGCAGGCCGCCCGCGCCCTCGTCCGGGCGTGTGTGCAGGTAGGCGGACGATTCGCGTATCTCCACCCAAACGACCTCGCCGGGCGTATGCACGTCGACCGGCAGGCCCAGCGTCTCATGGATAAAGCCGCCCAGCCGGTCGCATATCTGCGGGCTTGTCAGGGGATACCGCTTGTCGGCGCGGCGGGCCTCCACCTTGAATGAGCGGGCGTTTCGCAGGCCCGGCAGCGACAGGGCGTTTTGCTTTATTCCGTCCAGATCCTTCCCGCACCGTATCGCGCGGCACAGCGCCGAGAACCCGAAAACGCGCGCGGCGGCGGCATAGGCCCCGTCCGGCGGCGGCAAACCGGAGGGCGCGCCCCCGCTCTCCGTTAAGGGCACGGCATAGACGGCGGACTGGTGCGACGACACCTCAAAAGCTCCGTACGGGGCCAGTACGGCGCGCAGGCGCGCCAAAAGGCTGGCCTCAAACCGCGGGCGGTTGAGCCCTTTGAGGACCATCTCCCCCATTTTGAGCAGAATGATTTCCATGGGAATATTATACCACCCATGTCAAGCGCCGCTTACGCCGGGGGCCGGTTATCAGGATTTCCGGGCGTTCCGTAAAATTTTTTCAAAAAACCTCTTGATATGGAAGAAAAGGCGGGGTATACTCTAAACATAACCGAAGTCGATAAGGAGGATGCCATTTATGAGCGCTACCGCGGAAAAGGTGCGCGCGATCCTTGCAACCCAGCTTGACATCGACGCCGAAAAAATCACCGACACGACCAACATCGCCGAAGACCTCGGCGCGGACTCGCTTGACGTCGTTGAGCTGATGATGTCGGTGGAGGAGGAGTTTGAAATCACCATCGATGAGGAAGCAGTCAAGGCGTTCCGTACGGTTGCCGATGTGGCGGGCTATATTGACGAACACATATAAAACGCCGGAAAATTTGACCATGGGCAGGCATGAGTGCCTGCCCATGCCACTAGGAGGGGGTTTTTTGCGCAAGAGAATGTGCCTGCTGCCGGCGCTTCTTTTTCTGCTTTCGGGCTGTTTCGGCTCCGAAGACCTCCTGCGGGCCCCCCGCCCCGCCGTGCAGTACCGGAATCTGCAGACTCAGATAGACGCCCTGCTTGCCAACGGCTATACTTACAGCGTGCCCGCTGCCGGCGACGACCGCCAGGCGGTGCTGATGGCCGACCTGACGGGAGACGGCCGGGAGGAGGCCGTCGTACTGTTGCGCAGTGAGACGGAGAGTATGCTGCGCGTCTTCCTGCCGGGGGACGGCGATTTCACCGCCCTGCCGCCGGTGACGGAAAACGCGGAGTCGGTGCATTCGGTGGTGTTTTATGATATTAACGGCGACGGGCGACGGGAAATCATCGTTGGCTGGCAGGTCGCCGGGCGGCGTTTTCTGTCTGTCTACGCCATCGACGGCGATGCGCTGGCGGAGATATTCTCCCGCCCCTTTTCCGGGTATACCGTCTACAATATGGAAGGGGAGGGCGCCGCCGCGCTGATCCTCGTCCGGGTGGACTCCGCCGAGCAGGTCGTGGAAACGGTCGCGGAACGCGGCGGCGAGCTGGTCCTTACCGGAACGGCGTATCTGTCCCGGGGCGCGGAGGCGGTGCGGCGTATCCGGACGGGACCGCTGTCGGACGGCAGTCCGGGACTGTATGTGGCGTCGCAGTACCAGACCTCGGAGGAAGTGACCGACGTGTTCGCTTTCCGGGAAGGCGGGCCGGTCAATATCACGGCCAATATGGAGACGGGCGTCAGCGAAGCGCTGGTGCGGCAGATTTCCGTCGCGGCGGCGGACATCAACGGCGACGGCATTCTTGACCTGCCCCGCCCCATCCGGCTTCCGCGCCGGCCCGGGGAGGACGAATCCGCCGACCCCTATTATGAGATCCGCTGGAGCGCCTATGATTCCAACGGCCTGTCCGTGGAGACCGCGCGCACCTATCACAGCGTCAACTGGTATATCGTCCTGCCGGAGCAATGGCCGGAACACTACGCCGTCCGGCGCAGCCTCGTCTCGGTGTCGCAGTCCGTCACCACCTTCTCCATCCTGGAGGGAGGGGATGAACCCGTTGATTTCCTCAAAGTTTATTACGTCACGCAGGCGGCGGGCGGCCAGCCGCCGGTGCACGGCCGCACCGTTCTGGACTCGCAGGACAATCTGCTGGTGACGGCGGAGATCATCCCGCTGAAGGACAGGCTGGCGCGGCACAATGTGGGGGAACAGGAACTCAAGGCCATGTTTCACCTGATTACGGCAGACTGGAGGGGGACGTAATGCCTCAGAAACTCCTGGTCCTTGAGGACGAGGAAAACATCCGCAGCTTTGTGGTGATCAACCTCAAACGGGCCGGGTATGACGTGATAGAGGCGGAGACGGGCGAAGAGGCGCTGCGGCTGATCGACGCGCATCCCGACACGCGGCTGGCCCTGCTGGACATCATGCTGCCGGGAAGCCCCGACGGTTTGGAAGTCTGCCGGAGGCTGCGCGCGCAAAACCCCGGCACGGGCATTATCATGCTCACCGCCAGGACGCAGGAGCTGGATAAGATCACCGGCCTTGTGTCCGGCGCGGACGACTATGTTACAAAACCCTTTTCCCCCACCGAGCTGATCGCCCGCGTGGACGCCCTTTCGCGGCGTCTCGGCGGCGCCTCGGAGCCCGCCGAAAGCGCCGCCATGCTGCGCAGCGGGCCGTTTACCCTCAGCGCCCGCAACCGTACGCTGCAAAAAAACGGCGTCAGGGTCAAGCTGACGCAGGTGGAGTTCACCATCGTAAAGCTCTTCATGGAAAACCCCGACCGCGCCCTGTCGCGCGAGGAGATTCTGCGCAAGGTCTGGGGGGAGGAATATTTCGGCGATCTGAAGATCGTTGACGTCAATATCCGCCGCCTGCGCATCAAAATCGAGGACGACACCGCCAATCCCACATTCATCACGACCGTATGGGGCTTCGGATACAAATGGGGGGGATAGAGCGGCGTACGGGGAGCGTGACGCATTTTGAGCCATAAAAGCATAAAGCTCGTATCCGGGATACAGCGGCGCTGGATCGTCAACGTGCTGGCCGTTTCGCTGCTGCTTGTCCTGTCGGTGATGACCGCCCTGGCTATCGTGGTGAGCAACTATTATTATACCGCCCTCATGTCCTCGCTGGAATCCCGGGCGTCGATGTACGCGAGCTTTGTTTCAAAAAACTACCTCAGCAATTACGACACCTATACGCGCAACATCAATACCATCGCCAGTGATTTTGAGGATAAAGACAAAATGGAGCTGCAATTCATCACCAGCGCCGGACGGCTTCAGGTGTCCGCCAGCATCGCCGCGTCCGGGCTGACGGTGGATACTCCCGATGTGAAGAACGCGCTGCAGACGGGCGAGCCCCGGTCATATATCGGGGCCAATATAAATACGGGGGAGCGCGTCATGGCGGTTTCGGCCCCGATCTGCCTGCAAAACGGGAGCGCCGTCGGCGCGGTGCGGTGCGTCACGAGCCTCGAGCGGGCCGACACGCGCATCTTGCAGTTTGTGGGCTGGGGCGCGCTGGTGAGCGTGCTGTTCCTCGCCGTCATGCTGAGCGCGAACTTCCTGTTCATCCGGGGCATCCTCATCCCGATGCAGGAGATCAACAAGGTCGCCAAGCGGATCGCCGAGGGCGGCTACGGCGCGCGTATCGAAAAATCGTACCGCGACGAGATGGGCGAGCTGGTGGACAACATCAACCACATGTCGGGCGAGATACGCGCCGCCGAACGCATGAAAAGCGATTTCATCTCCTCCGTCAGCCACGAACTGCGGACGCCGCTGACGGCCATCAGCGGGTGGGGCGAGACGCTGCTCTCCACCGATATGAACGATCCGGGCGAGATGCGCAAAGGCGTCCGCGTCATGCTCAAGGAGACCTCCCGCCTCGCCAAAATGGTGGAGGAACTGCTGGATTTCACCCGTATCGAGGGCGGACGCCTTACGCTGAACGTCGAACCCTTCGACCTGGCCCCGGAACTGGAGGAGATCGCTTACCTGCACATGGACGCGCTCAAGCGCGAGGGCATCACGCTGACGTACAGCCAGCCCGACCAGATGCCGGAGGTCAGCGGCGACCGCGCCCGCCTCAAACAGGTCTTTGTCAACATCCTCGACAACGCCGCCAAGCACGGCGGCGGCGGTAAGCGGATCGACGCCGCGCTGGATTACGACGAGGCGTGGGTGACCATCACGGTGCGCGATTACGGGCAGGGCATCCCCGAAAGCGAACTGCCCCACGTCAAATACATGTTCTACAAAGGCAGCGCGGCGTCACGCGGCAGCGGCATCGGCCTCGCGGTCAGCGACGAGATCGTGCGCGTGCACGGCGGCGAACTGCTGATCGAAAGCGCCGAGGGCGAGGGCACGACGGTGACGGTCAGGCTGCCCCGCGCCGAAGAAACGGAAAGGATTGAATGATTATGAAGCGGTTCGCCTCACTTTTGCTGGCCCTTCTCCTGCTCGCCGGCTGTTCCGCCGTATCGGAGCCGCCCGAAACGCCGCCCTCTCCAAGCGGTGCGGAGGAGACGCCGCCGGGACGGCCGTGGGACCCGCCCTCCCCTTCGCCGCCGCCCTCCCCCAAACCGCCGGTCGTCAAAGAGCAGTATGTCATGGACGACAGCTTTCCCCGTCTGCGCAACCCCAACGCGACGGAGGAGGCGCAGATGCTTTATAACTACCTGTGCGGCGTCTACAAAAGCAAAACGCTGACCGGGCAGCAGGAATCCACATGGATGGGCACGCCGGAATACGAGATGGATTACATCTTCGATGTGACCGGCGAATACCCCGCTATCCGCGGGCTGGACTTCATCAACAACGATTTTGACGGCGTCGTGAGGCGTTCCAAAGAGTGGCGGGAACGGGGCGGCATCGTGTCGATCTGCTGGCACTGGGGCACGCCGCCGGACGGCGTGGGGTATGAGTCCAGCAAGGGCACGATCGATTTGGAGGAGGCGCTGACCGAGGGGTCGGAGCTTTATGAGGGAATGCTCAGACAGATGGACCGCGCCGCCGGGGCTCTGCTGGAATTGCAGGAGGCGGGCGTGCCCGTCCTGTGGCGGCCCTTTCATGAGTTTGACGGCGCGTGGTTCTGGTGGGGCAAGGGCGGCAAGGAGAGGTTTATTGAGCTGTGGCAGTTGATGTATACGTATTACACCGACGTGTGGGGCCTGAATAACCTCATCTGGGTGCTGGGTTTCGCCGACGGCACCAAAGCGGGCTGGTATCCCGGCGACGACTATGTGGACATCGCCGCCGGCGACTCCTATCAGGGCGGCACGCAGAGCAAGATGTACGGGCGGCTTGTGAAGATTTTCGGCGAGGAGCGCCCCGTCGCTTTCCACGAATGCGGCGTCATTCCCGATTTGGAAAAAGCCTTTGCCGAAGGCGGGTACTGGTCGTGGTTTCTTACATGGCACACAAATTATATCAAGGATAACAACACAAAGGAGCATCTGCAGTACATCTACACAAACGACCGCGCCGTCACGCTGGATAAGCTGCCGAAGTTTCAGTAGGCACTGCGCTTGATTAAATCGTACGGGTGTGTTATAATGATCGTGCGATTGGATTAAGGGGGCGGACAATGATGGTCATCACGGCTACCGAACTGAAAACAAACATCGGCAAATATCTGTCCCTGGCGATGACGGAGGACGTTGTTGTCACAAAAAACGGGAAGGGCATTGTCAAACTCACAAACATCCAGCAGGACAAACTGGCTGTCCTTGATTCGCTGGTCGGCCTCATCGCGGACAACAGGATGACGCCGGAGGAGGCGAAAGCCGGAAGGCTGATCCGCCAATGAAAGTCATTTTGGACACCAATGTCGTTTTGGATACCCTGATGAAACGCGAGGGCCTTTTTCAGGCGGCGTATGAGGTGGTCAAACTGTCCATCCAAAACAAAATTCAGGCCCTCCTGCCCGCAAGCGTCATTACGGACATCCACTATATTATGAGCCAGAGCGATAAGACGCAGGCAAGGCCGGTGCTGGAACAGTTTGTGGGGCTGATCGCGGTATGCGACGTTACGCCGGCCGACGTCGGCGCGGCGTTCGCGTCGGAAATGGACGATTTTGAGGGTGCCGTACTGGCGGCCGTGGCCGCCCGCGTACACGCCGACTATATCGTCACCCGCAATAAGCGGGACTTTGTCAAGTCGCCCGTGCCCGTCGCCACGCCGGAGGAATTACTGGCGTTATGCGCCGGATTGTAAGCGTTTCCGCGCCTGTGGTTTGACGCTCAGAAGATAAAGATATGGCGGGGATCACAGAATTGGATATATCCAGTAAAGGCATTGCCGGCCTTTCCGGCGTCGGGTATTTCACCGCGCCGGACGTGAGCAACAATACCGCGGTGGACGCGATTAAAAAACTGCGCGGCGTCAGTCCCGGCGTTATGAGCGGCAAGAGCGCGGATACCTTTGACCCGGACGGGAAGTTCACCCGCGAGGAGAGCGTTTCGACGATGGTTAAACTGTGGGATTTCGTCCAAAAATAAAGCGTAAGAGGAGGCGGTGACGCCCACATGCCGATCAAGATCCCCGACACGCTGCCCGCGCGCGGCGTGCTGGAGGGGGAGAACATCTTCGTGATGACAAGCTCGCGGGCGCTGAAGCAGGACATCCGCCCCCTGCGCCTTGTCATCCTCAACCTCATGCCGACAAAGATGGTCACCGAGGCGCAATTGCTTCGCTGCCTGTCCAACACGCCGCTGCAAATCGAGATCGAGCTGATGCAGACGGCCACCTATTCCTCCAAAAATACAGACCCCAGCCATCTGGTCGCGCACTACACCACCTTTTCCGAGATCAGGGACAGGCGGTATGACGGCATGATTATCACCGGCGCGCCGGTGGAGCTGCTGCCGTTTGAGCGGGTGGCCTACTGGAACGAGCTTTGTGAGATCATGGAGTGGTCGAAGACCAATGTGACCTCCGCTTTCCACATCTGCTGGGGGGCGCAGGCGGCGCTGTTTTACCATTACGGCGTCCCGAAAACGGAGCTGGCGGGCAAGCTGTTCGGCGTCTTTGAGCAGAGCGTGGAGGACCCGCTCTGCCCTCTGACGCGCGGCTTTGACGACATCTTTCTTGCCCCCCATTCGCGGTATACCGGGGTGAGCGCGGAAGCCGTGGCCGCCGTACCGGAGCTTGCGGTGCTGTCGCGCGGGCCGCGGGCGGGGCTGTATATCGCCATGAGCCGCGGCGGGCGGCAGGTGTTCGTCATGGGGCATTCCGAATATGACGCGGAGACGCTGGCGCTGGAATACCGCCGAGACATTGAAAAAGGGCAGGACGCCGCCCTGCCCGTGAACTATTTCCCGCAGGACGACCCGGCCCGGACGCCGCAAAAGACGTGGCGCAGCCACGCCCAGCTCCTGTACAGCAACTGGCTGAACTACTATGTCTATCAGACCACGCCCTATGACCTGGAAAACGGATAAGGAGGCCCAAAAATGAACTATCAAAACCCGTTTCACGGGAACGTCAAACCGCCCGACCTGACCAAATTCAAAAAAGCGGGGCGCCGCTTCGCCCCGGTGATCCTCGCCGCCGTCCTGCTGATTATTCTGGCGTTCAACTGCCTCTATACGCTCAACAACGGCGAGGAGGTCGTCGTCACGCGGTGGGGCCGGTATCTCCGCACCGAGACGAGTTCCGGCCTGAAGTTCAAGCTGCCGTTCGCCGAGACGGTAGACATCGTCAACGTGGACATGGTGCGCCGCATGGAATTCGGCACCATGCTGCAAAACGGGGTCTATATTGACATTCCCGCCGAGGCCGTCATGCTGACGCAGGAGGAAAACCTCGTCAACGCCGACTGGGTGGTGCAGTACCGCATCTCCAGCAGCTACAACTTCCTTTTTAAGGTGGACGACCCCATCGGGACGCTGCATACCGTCGCCCAGTCCGCTTACCGCCGCGTCACGTCGTCCCATCCTCTCGACGACATTCTGACAAACCGCAAAGACGACATGCAGCGCGAGATTTTGCGCGACTTGCAGGAGATCTGCGACAAATACCTGATGGGGATCGAGATCACGGCGGTGCAGCTGCAGGACGCCTCTCCGCCGGACCAGGTGCGCGACGCCTTTCTGGACGTGACGCGCGCCATCGAGGACAAAAACGCGAAGATCAACCAGGCGCGGACGTACGCCAACGAAAAACTCCCCATCGCCCGGGGCGAGGCCGCCGCGGCCATCAACGAGGCCGAGGCGTATAAGGAACGGCGCGTCAACGAGGCGGTCGGCGGCGTGGCGCGCTATAAGGCCGTCGAGGCGGAATACCGGGAACAGCCGGACATCATGCGCACGAGGCTCTATCTGGAGATGATCCGCGAGGTGCTGCCGAGGGTCGGGAAACTCTATTTCGTAGACCCGTCTTCGGGCAACCTGCTGGAAATCCTCAATCTTGACAGGTAAGGGGGGAAGAATGATGAAAGAGAAAAGCAACGCGCGCGCTTGGATCATCACGGTCGCCGCCGCGCTGGTCCTGCTGATCGTCGCTTCCAACTGTTTTTTCACGCTGGGGGAGGACGAGTCGGCGCTGGTGCAGCGGTTCGGAAGGATTCAGGCCGTCTATATGCGGGAGGTTTCCGACACGTTGAGGGCACAGTTTGCCGAGGACGCCGAAGGGCAGAGCCTTCACGCGGGCACCGGTTTGAAATTCAAGGTCCCGTTTATCGATAACGTGATAAAATACCCCGATAAATTCATCATGTACGACCCGCCGCCCCGGGAGGTCATCACCTCCGACAAGCGCAAGCTGTATTTCGACAACAGCGCCCAGTGGTGCATCAGCAATCCCCTGCGCTTTTACAAGGCGTATAACAACATGGACAGCGCGAAGCGGCGCATTGACGACGTGCTCTATTCCCGCATGAACGAGCAGGTGGGCAAGATCATATCCCACGACCTCATCACCAACCGCGAGCTGTCCGGCAATCTTTTGCTGGAGCTGGCCGGCGCCGTCAGCGCCGATTTTGTCCGGCAGGGCATCGTCGTCATAGATGTCCGCATCAAACGCACCGATCTGCCGGCGGAGAACTATGAGAGCATTTACAACAACATGAACACCGAACGTCAGCGCATTGCCATGCAGCACCGTTCCGAGGGCGAGGAGGAATCCCTGAAGATCCGCTCCAATACCGACCGTGAGGTCATCACCATCACCTCCCAGGCCCTGCGGGACGCCGAGGTCATCCGCGGCGACGGCGACGGCGAGGCCGCGCGCGTCTATAACGAGGCGTATGGCAGCGACCCGGCGTTCTTCGAGTTTTATAACCTGCTTGAGACTTACCGGCTGACGGTGGGCGACGGTTCGACGATGGTCATCCCGCTCGACAGCCCGTTCGCGAAATACCTGCTGGGCGTCACGCCTGAAGCAGCGGCTGGGGTTGACGTCCCAGCATTACCTGAGGAATGATTTCCGGGATCCGTTCCATATCGGCGACAAGGCTGGTGGGTTTGCCCTCCGCGTTGTCCTGCCGGTAGGGGACAAAATAGATATTTTTGCGCGACATCAGGGCGGCGATGTTGGGCGCGGAGCCGCTCAGGCCGTCGTTTGTCGATACGGCGAGCAGCAGGGATCGCCCGTTGCGCAGGTGGCTCTTGCAGGCCATTGTGACGGAACTGTCGGTGATGCCGTGCGCCAGTTTGGCCAGCGTGTTTCCGGTGGCGGGGGCGACGATCAGCAGATCAAACAGCCCGTTGGGGCCGATCGGCTCCGCCTCCGTGATCGTGCGGATCGCGGCTCGGCCCGTGATTTTCTCCGCCCGCGAGACCCAATCGGCGGCTCTGCCGAAGCGGGTGTCCGTTCCGCAGGCGGTCTCGGAGAATACGGGGGTTACCTCGCCGCCGCCGGAAACCAGTTGTTCCAGCACGCGCATGGCGCGCTCAAATGTGCAAAAAGAGCCGCAGAACGCCCAGCCTGTTTTCATAGCATTTCCTCCATACGAACACTCGCGTTGCGTTTTCTTTTGCTCACGTTTCTTTTTCGCAAAAGAAACGTAAGCCTCTTTCCGATAAGATACGGCCCAAAACCAGCCGCATTGTCCTCGAGGCGCTCTCGGGGGCGCACTTGCCCGGAAGGCTCAGCGCGTGATGGCAACGCAGCCCGAGGCGTTCGGCGGCTTTGAAGTCGCATCCCCCGGGAGAGGACGCCAGATCGATGATGACGCAGGACGGTTTGACCTCGCGCAGCCGCGCCGATGTCAGCGTCAGGTGCGGGACGGTGTTGAAGATCACGTCGTACCGGTGCAGCGTACCGTCCAGTTTCAGCGTATGCGCGGAGCGTACGCCGTGGGCGTCCATCCAGGCGAAATCGGAGTTCCCGCGCGCCGACGCGGTGACTTTGCTTCCGAGCGCCATAAGGTTTTTGCACAGCAGTTTGCCGATCCGCCCGTAACCGGCCACAAGCGCCTCGGCGCCGTGCAGCGTCACCGGCATTTCCCGCATCGCCAGCTCCAAAGCCCCCTCGGCGGTGGGGATGGCGTTGAGGATGGAGAAATCCTCCCGGGTCGAAAAATCCTCTCCTGTCACAAGCGCCTGCCCGTCCCGCAGATAGCCGTTGAACAGGTCCCCCGGCATACCCTTGACAGGCAGGATGATCACGTCGCCGAACGCCGCCGCTTCCGCCACTTCATCCCGCGCGAAAAGCCTCGCCTCGCAGCCTTCTTCCCCCAGTATCTCGCAAAGCCGCGCGTTGCGCGCATCCCCGTCCATTACCGAAAACCGCACGGCCAACCCTCCCAGTCCCGCTTACGCCATTCTATGTTCCCGGAGGGCAAACCGTTCAAGAAAACGCCGCGTCCCGGAGGGACGCGGCGGCGGGAAAGCGGCGGGCGCTATGACAGGATGATCTCGCAAAGCCTCTGCGCCGCGTCCGGGTGGATATGCTTGGAGACGGCGGCGCGCATCTGGGCGGCGAGGCCGGGCTCCGACAGCAGCAGCGCCACCAGTTCATGGACGGGCGTATACTTTGTGGCCCGCATGGCGAGGCCGAGGTTTTGCAGGTAATCGGCGTTTTCCTCC
>JAIRUE010000039.1 GCA_031254575.1 Oscillospiraceae bacterium
AGCAAAACGCCGTCTGCAAGACCGCGCATACCACTTGTGGTATATCAGTGCGCCATTCTGGATTATGATAGCGACCGCAGGGAGCGCGGCAGACGAGCGAAGCGAGGCTTTACGACCGGATCAGAAATGAGCGGGTCGAGAGGGTTTGGGAGAGTCTCCCAACAAGTGAGTTTGTGCAGAGTGCGACCGCACAAACCCTGCTTGCCAAATCGAAATCAGACGTTTTGAGCGTGTTGCTGATATGCGCGGTTTTCTATCCCGCAAGCAAGGGAAAGATGGCCATCTTTCCAACTTCGCAAGCAGGGTTTGTGGCTGCCCACATACCCACTCGCGGCTTGCTGGGATGTTTCCCAGACCCTCTCGGAAAAATCAAAAATGATTTTTCCGTTAAACCGGCTTCGCTGGCTGCTGTGAGAGTAATAAGTATCCCTTTAATTGACGCGCCTCATTATGCTATCGCCCAGATGCTTAAACTCATCCGCTAACATTTTTATCGCACCGCCTTTGTCCTCTAACTTCGCGGATTCGGCGTTCATATCGGCGGCCACCTCATACACCCTGTCTGCAATTTCCTTGTATGCCGATTCATCTGTCGCACCCAAAGTGAGTTTGATATAGCCGTCTATCTTGCCGTCGATTTTTTTGAAAGCGGTTTTTTGCTCGTCATTCAACAGACCGCCTGATTCAAACGGCCCGGCCATCTTTTCAACCTCGCCTTTTGTATAGAAACGCAAAATGTTACCCTGATAGGCGATGTCCAAAAAGTGTTTGCCCTTACTGCGTTCCATAGGCGGATTGCTTTCGGGCCAGATGATTGTCTGGCAGAAGTCAGCCGCTTCGCCGAGGCTGTCCGTGAAGACGCCGATTCCCTCGAACATCGGCTTAGAATCGGGCCAGCGGAGCGCATCGACCTTTGTCGCCAAAGAGATGATTTTCAACTTGGACAGGTAATCGTCGAGCATAGTTACCGTTACCGATTCGATTGGGGTTTTATCCAGTTCGTTCACTATGTATGTGAGCTCGTCCTTGATGTAAACAGCGTAGCCTTGAATACTTTCCGCGGCGGCTTTGCCTTTTTGAACTGCATCCTTAATTTTTTCCCCGGTGGTTTTCCGCATATCATCGATAATAAGGGCGGTCAACTCATTGAGAAACTGCGCCGCCTTTCCTGCTTTAATACTCGCCGACTGAGCAAGCTCGGCGTACTTATCGCACAACGGTTTATTCATTTCAATATGCTCCGGCAGTGCGCGTCCAACCGCGTTTAGACCGACGTGCAAAGCCATAACATTTGTCTCAAACGCTACGTCCTCGATGACCTTCAATATCGTAAAACGGTTAGTGATTTCATCGGGACGAGCCGCAATCGAGGTTATCCGGTCAAGCACCTCTTTGATCCGCTCCGCGAATGCGTCGGTGTTGTCAGCAACGGAAGCCCAGAATTGTGCATAGTATGGCAAGTCAATTTTCCTCGCACGCTCGGAAAGTTCCTTTGCGTTTGCGATGAATCCGTTTAATTCTCGAATGATCTCGTCGGTGGTCTTTGAATACAACATAGTTATCCGCTCCTTTATTGATTTTTGTGAGATGGCGGCGAGACCGTATTTGCGGTATTCCGTGGGCGATACGCCCATATATGCCTTGAAGCTCCGCGTAAAACCTTCGTGGGAATCGTAGCCGAACTGCAGCGCGATATCCAATATGCTGGAATCCGTTTCGAGAAGCGCCCCGCCGGCCAGGGTCAACTTCCGTTTGGTCACATACTCCATCACACTATCGCCTGCGATTTCACGGAACAGGCGGCTATAATGATATTTGGAAAAATAAACGCTGTCCGCGATATTATCAACCGTGAGTTTTTCTGAGATTCGATTTTCAATCATTGCAAGCGAACGGAATATCGGATTTTCGTTTGCCATCGGTCTCACCTCCTCCTATATAGCATACAAAAAAGAAAGTTTTTTTTCTTGACAGATCGTGCTATTCTCCACATGACCCACATTATTCTAACGGAAAAACAAATGCGAACGCCTCCCCGACAAAAAAGAATCGGGGAGGGTTCGCATTAGTTCCTAATGGCGGAGAAGGAGGGATTTGAACCCTCGCGCGCTTTAACACGCCTACGCCCTTAGCAGGGGCGCCTCTTCGGCCACTTGAGTACTTCTCCGAATAGCCGTATTGTACAATACCGGAACGCGGATGTCAAGAGCTATTGCTTTCGGGCGGAGAATGAATAAAATTTATCTGTCACCTTTTGCCCCTTTACGGGCATTTACCTGTTAGAGAGACGAATAAATTGCCGGGAGGAGATTTTGAGTGAACGGTCGGCAACGGCTGGAACAGGCTCTGGACTGTGCGCGTATGCCGGAGGCTCTGTATGAGAAAACGCTGGAAGCCATGCGCAAACAAAAGCAACGGCGGGTCTCGTTCGAGGGATTCGGACGCCTTGCGGCCATCACGGCGGCCACAGCCGTGCTGGTTGTGGGGGCGGCGCTGTCGTGGCGGTATCTGTTTGGAGACTGGAAGCCGCCGGATGTGATGGCCAGTCCGTTACCGACGGAAGTTTCCTCCCCGCCGGACCCGTCTCCCGACCCGCCGCCGACTGTCCCCGACGGGTTACATCAGCTTGATCTCAATTTTCTAATTGACATTGACTGGCCTGAACCCTCCCCTTACACACCGGAGGTCAAAGTGTTCCCGTTGACCAACGTGGGTATGGTTTACTCCACCTGTATGGCCGGACCGGTCACGTTTGTTGACGGGCAGCTCAACCCGGTAACGCTGCCGTTTGAGGTTTACGGGTACGCGCCCATCAATGAACGGGGGAGCGGGACGTTCAAGGGGTACTCCCTTTCGATAGAGGAAGACGGGTACTCTTACGACATCCTGATGCTTGCTGACGGCACGGTGCCGCGCGGCGCGGACGGGCGGTATATTGAAATAGCCAATATTGCCGAGATAAACGGTGCAGACGGCTTCTTATTTTACAACGCCGGAAGCGCCATCGTCACCGTCCGCAGCGTAAGGAACGGAAATGAAGGCACAACGCCCCTCTACGGTCTATACGACATGGAAACACAGCGCGAAACAGTGCCGCGCGAGTATGACCGCGTAGAGCTCATAGATGCGGAGAACCGGTGTTTCTTTTTTTCACACAGCTTGGGACCTTCTTATCTGGACGGCTCTCTGCACTACCTGTTCGACGGTAAGGGGCGCTTGCTGTATGAGTTCGGAATGCACCACTGGCAGGAATTTTGCATCAATATCAACGAGCGCTGCTTTTATAAGATTTCCTCGCTGGGATCCTCCCAATATCCCCAATGGGCGAACAGCCTTATTAAATGGGGGGATGCTTACCTGGCGATACTGTACTACGAAAATCCTTGTCTCCTCTATATCCTTGACGGGTCGGGGCGCGAGATCGAACGGATGGACTTTTTCAACTATTCCGAAACCGTATGCGGCGACAGGTTAGTTCTCGCTACGCCGGACGGTTTTGTCCTGCTGGACCGCGCGGGCGGGATGACGCGCTTTCCGGCTGCCCTTGACCGCTCCGTACGGATAAGGCGGTATGACGGCAATGAGATTTTTTACGTGACAGACGGCTACTCCGAATATTACGCCGCCGATCAAAGCGGGCGGGTGCGCGTAGCCGCGCCGTATGAAATGGAAGAGGGTCCTGTGTCCATGGACTACAAGGCCTATGTATACTTTCTCCGCGATGAAAACGGCGGCATTGCTTTGGAAACGGACGACTATCTGTCTGTCAGCGGGAATTTTATCCTCCGCTCCCGTTATACCGATAAAGTGCTCAGGGACAGAAAAGACCCATATGCCGTTTATAACCTGAACGGCAGGCTGCTGCTGGAAAATGTCTACGGCTATATCCATGAGGTCCCCGGCCCCGGCGGCGGGCTGTTTGTTTACCTCGATCCGGATACCTGTGTCCTGCTCTACCCGGATGGGCGCACCGTGCCCGTGCCCGCCGCGCCGGTTGTGGAAAAGGTTTACCACGGCGGCTGATCAATCGATAAAAAAGTCAGACCGAAAAGGACGGACGGCTTATGGAAGAAGTACTGCGCGCGTACGGCGATATGGTATACCGCGTGGCGCTGACGCACACGCCGACGCGCGAGGACGCGGAAGACGCCGCCCAAGAGGTGTTCCTCGCTTACGCGCGGCAGAGGCCGGCGTTCCGCGACGGCGAACACGCCAAGGCGTGGTTTCTGCGCGTGGCGGTGCGCATATGCGGAAAGATCCGCACCTCAGCCAAGCGGCGCGGGACGGCGCTTCTGCATGAAGACATCCCGTCACCCGGGATGGTGGGCGGCGACGTATGGCTCGCGTTTTTGTCGCTGGAGCAAAAATACAGGAGTGTTATTTACTTATTCTACTACGAGCGTTATTCGGTGCGGCAGATCGCGGAAACGCTGGAAATCACCGAATTTGCCGTTAAAAAGCGTCTGGAGAGAGCGCGGGCGCGGCTGAGGGAAGTGCTGGGAGAGGACTTCGACGGACAGCCGTAATTCCGGGGGCCCGGAGCCTATTTTTTCAGTGCCCTGATCCGCCGGTTGCGCAGCTTCAGGTAGACGGCGGGCGCCGCTTTGGACAGCAGGCGTTTGAGCCGCCGCGAAAAGGTTGTCCGGGCGGCCTCCCAGCGCCAGATCAGGGCGCGGGGGCGCAGGGGGCTTAGGATTTTTTTGTCCAAAGCCGCGATTTTCCGGTCGCGCCTTTCTTCCGACAGGGCGTACAGCGCCCTGTATTTTTTCATCAGCGCCAGAAAACGGTAGCTGATATACAGCACGTCGTCACGGGAAAATCCCGGCTGGCGGAGCTGTACTTTGTCGTTCGGGTCCACACGGGGGTCGATGTACCCCCCTTCCTTTGCGATGTCATACAGCTTGGTCATGGGGTAGGGATAGAAAATATTGGCGATTACCCTGTCCACGTCCATCTGGGCGTTGAGTTTTACCGTTTCCAGCGCGAGCGAAAGGGTTTCGTGGGGCAGTCCCACGATGTTATAGGTACAGGTGGTGATTTTATATTGACGCAGCCAGCGGGTCATCTCGATCATATGGTCGTTTTTCATATGGCGGTGCAAGTACTGGGAGCGCATTTCGCTGTTGCCGCTTTCCAGCCCTATGTCGATCATATAGCACCCACCCTGGGCGAGGGTTTGGACCATCCGCTCGTCCATCAGGTCAAACCGCAGGTTACAGTTGAACGGCAGATGGATTTTTTCCCGGTAGAGGGGCATGAATTCGTAAAACCAGTCCTCATACATATTGAATATGGCGTCCCTGAATTCGAGATATTGGGTGTCGGGCTGTTTTTCCAGAATCCGTTCGACCAGGCGTATGGCGTTTTCGGGGGAGCGGAAGCGGGCGTATTTTTTCCGGTTGGGGTATACGTTGCGG
This sequence comes from Oscillospiraceae bacterium, assembly GCA_031254575.1. Taxonomy (GTDB): domain Bacteria; phylum Bacillota; class Clostridia; order Oscillospirales; family UBA929; genus UBA929. The sequence continues at coordinate 5,418 of JAIRUE010000039.1, forward strand.
AATTGCGAGTTGCCGCAATAGGTACAGGAAAAAAGGCATCCCCGGGATACCATGACCATCGCCGTATGGATACGGCCAGTCCGGAGATTTTGGTAATCAAACAGGTCCAGATCTGGAAAAGGGAGTTCGTCCAGGTCCTCGATCAGCGGCCGTATCTGGTTGCGGATCACCGTTCCGTCCGGGAGCTTAAAATACATACTCGGAATATCGGTACGGACCCGTCCCTCGTTCCTGAGAGAATCGCACAGGTCCCGGAGGGGATATTCACCCTCCCCGATACACACATTGTCCACGCCCCGCAGGGCCAGAACCTCGTCCGGCACCAGGGTCGGGTGATAGCTGCCGCAGGTGACATACAAATCAGGCAGTTCGTCGTCCAGCCAGCCGGCCATCGCCTCCACAAAGGGCATGGCGGTGGTCCGGACGGAAAATCCCACAATATCGGATCCGGCCTGGCGGACCCGGCTTAAAAACTCCTGCCTGTCCGGCATATAGGTCAGATGCAGCAGGGACACGGTATGCCCCGCTTCCTTCAACACGGCCGATATGGACGCCAGCCCCTCGCTGTAATTCCCGGGGACATTCCTGTTATTTTTGGTTTCCTCCACAAAGTCCGGGTATACCATCAGAAAGTGCACCGGGCTCACTGGTTTCATCCTTCTCTCTTTTAGGTGTGCCCTGATTATAGCACATGCTTTTGCCTGTCCGCAACCCCAAGGAGCCGGACTGGGAGGAAATATGTTCCATTTCAAAAAAAGGTATTGACAGGCATTTCCGCATATGTTACAATTCGGTTACAGCATTGAAATCATTTGTAATCCTATTGTGAAAAAATGAAACTAATGCGGGGGTACATAGGTCTATGCGAAGAAAGATTCTGCGAAGAACAGTGTCCGCCATCCTGTCCGCGGCTTTGCTGGTCACGCCGGCGCTGGCCCTGACGGGAACCGTAAACACCGAAAGCCTCCGGCTTCGGCAGGAGCCGTCCCTGACGTCGCAGACCCTTTCCATTGTCAAGAAGAACACCGATGTGACCATCACCGGAGCGGAGCCTGTCGTCAACAGCGCGGGCGTTTGGTACGCGGTTGCCTGTGACGGGTTGTCCGGCTATATGAGCGCCGACTATCTGACGCTGGCGGATCCCGCCGGCCAATGTGGTACCGTCGCAGCCACGTCGGTAAATCTCCGCTCCGCTCCGTCCACTTCAGGCGGCATCATCAGGGTATTGTCCAAAAATACGGTCGTCTCCGTTACCGGGGATTTGCGGGACGGCTGGTATCCCGTTTCCTGCGACGGCACAGAAGGGTATCTCAAAGCCGAGTTTTTGAGTATTGCCGCGGCCGTTCCGGCGTCCTCCCCTTCGGACGCGGACAAATACGGGATCGTCGCCACCGCGCGCTTAAATCTCCGCTCCAAGCCCAGCCTGGGTTCCCCCACGGTCAAGATCCTGACAATCGGGACCGTTTTGGAGCTCGACGGCGTGATGGGCGGCTGGTATTCGGTCACTCACGACGGCGACAAAGGATACGTGCATCCCGACTATATCGAGCTCGCTTCCGAAAAACCGGAGCAGACAATAGACGGCTTTGCCGTGGGCTTTTCCGGCACAATCCCGGGGGAGGCGCTTGTGCAGACAGGCCGTACCAAACTTGGCTGTCCCTATGTGTACGGCAAGGCCGGGCCCAATTCGTTTGACTGCTCCGGATTTACTTCCTATGTATACAAACAGCACGGCGTTTCCCTGTCCCGCACCGCCGTGGACCAGTACCGTCTGAACGGGCAGACCGTTTCCTCCGCTTCCGCTTTGCAGGCGGGCGACCTGGTGTTTTTCAGGGATACGAAGGTCAGTAAAAATGTCGTCAGCCATGTGGGGATGTATGTGGGGGGCGGTCAGTTTATCCACGCCGGATCGGGCACGTACAACGGGGGCAAATGCGTGAAGATCAGCAACCTGTCGACCGGGTATTATAAATCGATTTACGTGGCAGGTAAACGCGTGTTTACTTAAATCCCGGGTTTACATTACTTTCCAAAACGCCGTTTCCGTCAAAAGCGGGCGGCGTTTTCCTTTCGGCGCGATGGGGAAACCGTCTTGACAATTCCAGCCGCGCGCGCCATAATGCGGGTATGAGGGAATATACCGTTACAAAAAATGGGGACGGCAGCCGTGCCGACCGTTTTTTATCCAAAACCGCGCCCGACGTTCCCCCCTCCGCCCTTCAAAAGGCGTTCAGGAGGCGGGACGTCAAGCGCGGCGGTAAGCCCTGCCGGGCCGGAGAGCGGCTCGCGGAAGGCGATACGATACGGCTGTACGGGGTGACGCCGCCTGTGGGGAACGGACCGCCCGCCCGGTCAGCTCCGCCGGGACGTGAAAGGATCGGCCACGCCCTCATAGGCCGGTCCCTAAACATTCTCTATGAAGACCCGCACATACTCGTTCTGCGTAAACCCGCCGGCCTGCCCAGCCAAAACGACGGCGGCGAGGCGGGCATAGAGGATATGGCGCGGGCGTATCTGCGCGGCAAAGGCGAGTGGGCGCCGGCTGAGGAAAACGGATTTTTGCCGTCGCTGTGCCACAGGCTGGACCGCAACACCGAGGGATTGTTACTGTTTGCCAAGACCGCCGCGGCGCTGCGCGTCCTGACGGAGAAAATTAAAAACCGCGAAATCATCAAGACCTATCGCTGCGTGATTGAGGGCGTCCCGCCGGAGCCGTCCGGCGAATGGCGCGACTGGCTCTGGAAGGACGCGAAACGGAAGCGTGTCTATGCGCAAATGAATCCGTCGCCGGGAGCGAAACAGGCCGTACTGCGCTACCGTGTTTTGCGGACACGCGGGGAGAGGAGCCTGCTGGAGATAGAATTGGTCACGGGCCGTACGCACCAGATCCGCGTCCAGTGCGCGAGCCGGGGCTTCCCGATCGCGGGCGACGGCAAATATGGGCGCGGCGGCGGAAAGCGGGAAATGGCGCTCTGCGCCGTAAAAATCGAGATGCGCTTCCGGGCGGACGCGGGGGCGCTTGGATACATGGATGGGCAAGTCTTTCAAATCGACAAAAATTTTGCGGATTTTATTGACATCGGGGAGTGAATTGCATATAGTGATATTCAGCGTTTCAGCCGGAACGGAGGGTGATAAATGCCCAAAGAGCTCATACGCCTTGTGGACTGCACGATGGCGTTTGACGGAGAGATTGTGCTCAATGCCATCAATCTGACCATACACGACAAGGAATTCCTCACACTGCTCGGGCCGAGCGGGTGCGGCAAAACGACCACGCTGAGGCTCATCGGCGGCTTTGAGACGCCCACATCCGGCGGGATATTTTTCGACGGCGCGAGGATTAACGATGTGCCGCCCCATAAGCGGCGCGTCAATACGGTTTTTCAGAAATACGCGCTTTTTCCGCATCTCAACGTCTTTGAGAATGTGGCTTTTGGTCTGCGTATCGCAAAAATACCCGACGGCGGGGGCAAAAAGTCCAGGCTGCCCGAAGGCGAAATTGAGGAAAGGGTGCAGGGCGCGCTGGAACTGGTAGGGCTCAAGGGCTATCACCGGCGCCGCGTACACCAGCTTTCGGGCGGGCAGCAGCAGCGCGTGGCGATTGCGCGCGCAATTGTCAACCGTCCGCAGGTCTTGCTGCTCGACGAGCCGCTGGGCGCGCTTGACCTCAAACTGCGCAAGGAGATGCAGCACGAACTGAAGGAGATCCAGCGGCAGGTGGGCATCACGTTTGTCTACGTGACGCACGATCAGGAGGAAGCGCTCACGATGAGTGATACCGTCGTCGTGATGAACCACGGCAACATCCAGCAGATCGGCACCCCCGTTGATATTTACAATGAGCCGGTCAACGCCTTTGTGGCCGACTTTATCGGAGAGAGCAATATTATCCAGGGCGTGATGCATAAAGATTACAGCGTGTCATTCGCGGGACGGTTATTTGAGTGCGTGGATTCCGGCTTCGACCCGAACCAGCCGGTGGATGTGGTCGTCCGCCCCGAGGATGTGCGTATGACGCCGCCCGACGGCGGCCAGTTGCGCGGAACGGTGAACTCGGTCACGTTTAAGGGGGTATTCTACGAGATTTTTATTGATGTCGGCGAAATCGAGTGGATGGTACACTCCACATCCGCTCCAAAAATTGGCGACGAGGTGGGGCTGCTGCTCACGCCGGAGGATATTCATGTCATGGACCGCCCCGACCTGTTTCCCGAGGGGGCGGAGGCCCTCACTCTTGAGGATGTTGACCCCGAGCCGGAGTTTGAGGACGGCGGCGGGGACGGGGAAGACGGTGAGGAAGCATGAAGCGCCGCGGGGGATTGCTGGCGTTCCCTTATGCCGTGTGGATGATCCTGTTCACGGTCGTACCGATGCTTCTGGTGGTCTGGTTCGCGCTCACGGATGAGGACGGCTTGCCGACAGTTGGGAATTTTATCCGTTTGTGGGATTACGGAGCGGTCTTCGGACGCAGTTTGGGGCTGGCCGCCGTCTCGACCGTGATATGCCTGCTGATCGGCTATCCGCTGGCCTATGTGCTGAGCCGGGAGACGGACGCCATGCGCAACACGGCCATGCTGCTCATTATGCTGCCGATGTGGATCAACATCCTGCTGCGCACCTACGCGTGGATGTCGATTTTGGAAAACAGCGGACTGCTCAACCAGCTTTTATCGTTTTTGCGCCTGCCGGCGCTGCATATAATCAACACCCCGTCGGCGGTGGCGCTGGGCATGGTGTATAATTACCTGCCCTTCATGGTGCTTCCCGTTCTCACCGTCATCACAAAGATTGACGACTCCGTCGTAGAGGCGGCGCAGGATCTGGGCGGCAGCCAGGCGACGGTGTTCAGGCGCGTCATTCTGCCGCTGTCACTGCCGGGCGTGCTGAGCGGCATCACGATGGTCTTTGTGCCGGCCGTCTCAACCTTTATCATCAGCAAGCTGCTGGGCGGCGGTAAATCGATGCTTTTAGGCGACCTGATAGAGATGCAGTTTCTTGGTAACACCTACAATCCCTATCTCGGCTCGGCCATTTCGCTGGTGATGATGGTCATCGTCCTGATTTCCATGGCGCTGATGAACCGCTTCGGCGAGGGCGAGGAGGAGGTCATGGGACTATGAAACATTCCCGCGTACCCGGACGGGTGCTGCAGGGCTTTATCGCGGTATTTCTCTACGCGCCCATTCTTGTGCTGATCGTATTCTCGTTCAACGCCACCAAAAGCCGCGTTAAGTTTGAAGGATTTACGCTGGACTGGTACGCAAAATTGTTTGAGGACCGGCAGGTGCTGTCGGCGCTTTACCTGACGCTCGTTCTCGCGGTCCTGTCGGCGCTGGCGGCGACGGTCATCGGCACGGTTTCGGCCATCGGCCTGCACAACATGAAGCGCCGCCCGCGAAAAGCGCTGCTCGCGCTGAACAATATTCCGGTCGTCAATCCCGACATCATCACCGGCGTTTCATTGATGCTGGTGTTTCTCCTCTGCGTATCCTTCCTGCGCTCACTGGGGCTCAGGGCCGGGCTGGGGTTCACGACGCTGTTGCTGGCCCATGTGACGTTCAACATCCCCTATGTCATCCTGTCGGTGATGCCAAAACTGCGGCAGCTGAGCAGAAATACCTACGAGGCAGCGCTGGATTTGGGCGCGAACCCGTTTCAGGCATACCGCCGCGTCATTTTACCGGAAATCATGCCGGGTGTGGTCAGCGGGGCGATAATTGCGTTCACGATGAGCATTGATGATTTTCTGATCAGTTATTTCACCACCGGGACATCGGTCCAGACGCTGCCGATGGTGATTTACGCCATGACAAGAAAACGCATAAGCCCGGAGATAAACGCGCTGTCCACCCTGATGTTCCTGACGGTACTGGTCCTGCTGATCGTGATAAACATTCTGCAGTCGCGGGATCAGAAGGAGAAGGAGCGGAGATTCCGCGCGGTTTCATGACACGTTAACGGAGCGGTCCCAACCGGTTAGACGGAAAGGGGGGTCCTGACGGATATGAATCAGATGACGTTCGAACTGCGGCTTTTACTGAAAACGGATGTTTTGGATGTCCGGAAGGTCGCCGCGGGCGACGCGTTACTGTCGGTTTCCAAATATTTTGATATGGTGAGGATCTTTTTGGACGATACGCCGGAAGTCCTGAAGAGCCTGTCAAGAATAGCCGCTCTTGAAGGAGACGACATGGATTTCCGGAGATTGGAGGATATGAATAAGCTGCTGCCCGGCATCGGTACCCATATCCTCAAGGATGACTTCTCAGCCATTCTGGACGCCGGCAGGGAAAACGGCGGCGAACCGCCGGCCGGGCGCGCCGACGAAGCCGCGGCCACTTTGCGCGCCTTGCACACACAGGTCATGACGGCCGTCAAGCCGCCGGTATCCAACGAGGAGGAGCAGGGCGAACTGATATTGGCAGCCTGTTTGAGCCAAATGGATCATGAGGAATCCAACCGCAAGCTGCGCGTCCTCTCCGTTGACGCCGCGGCCTTTATGCTGCAAACGATCGCGTCGGCGCTGAGCGACGAATACGACGTGTTTTCATTGAAAAAAGGGGCGCTTGTGGAGAAATTCCTGCGGTATACGGTGCCGGAATTATTTTTGCTTGACTACAACATGCCCGGAATAACCGGAGGCGAACTCGTATCGGTCATCAGGAGCTTTGATGAGCACAAGGAGACGCCGGTCATTTTTTTAACGGCGGCGGAAACGGAAGAATCTGTGAGGGATGCCGTTCCCTCCGTGGCCTGCGACTATATCGTAAAACCGCCGGATATACGGGTATTGAAAGCAAAAATGGAGAAACATATTGTCAGAAAAAAAGCGTTTTAGTAAGCCCGCGGCGCGGGACGCGGCTTATGGCAATCCATTGCGTTAGGGTGTTTTTCAATGGTCTGGTTTGAAAGGGAACAAAAAATACTGGATGACGCCGCCGCTCTCCTCGACGAAATGAGGGCCGGCCGGACTTTGGACGCCGACGGTTTCGCCGTCTTTGTCGGTGAATACGGCAGCTTGCTTGAGCAGCTGCGCCGGGCGGCGGAAACCCCCGGCGGGGTCATGCCCGCTTTTACGCCGGCTCCCGCGGACGGGGCCTGGGACGATACGGCGGTTGACAAACCCCAGGGCCTTCTCCATACGGGCGGTAACGAAAAAGCGTATGATATGCTGCTCGTGAGATTCTTAGCCGAACAGCCGGTCATGCTGCATAACCTTGAACAGGCGGCCGGGGACGGAGATCACATATTGGCATCCGGGATCGCGCGCCAGATGAAAGGCATTGCCGCGACGATTGGGGCGGTAAACCTGCCGCGGTGCCTGTCTGAAATTGAGCGGGCGTTTATGTCCGGACTGCCGGACGGCCGCAGTGACGAACTGCTGGAGGGCTGCAGGGCGGAACTCCGCAGGGTGCTGAGCGCTATCTCTATGATGAACCTGCCGGACACAAGGCGGCAAGTGGCGGACGAACCGCTGGACTTGGAAAAAGCGCTCGCGCTGATTCGCGGGATAAAACCGCTTCTGGAGAAATACATCTCTCTCAGTCAGGAGCAGATTGGGACCGTCAGGACAATTCTTGCCCCTGTGGGCGAAGCCTGCGGCAAACTGGCGGCGCAGCTTGAGGACTTTGATTTGGAAGAAGCGCTGGAAACGCTTTGCGGAATAGAAGAGGAGCTTATCGGTCATGGAGGGGGAGCGGAACGTCCGCCGTCCGTTTGAAACCACCGGAGGGAACGCCATAGGCGGGGACTGCTCCGGAAACTGCCTGCTCTGCGGCAAATGCGCGGGGCAATCGATTTTGGAGGACTTCCGTGAAAAAATCTCTTGCCTTTTTCAAACGGCTCTGCTATAATTTATTGGCGTGCCGAAAACGGACGGGCCCGTCCTGCCGCGGACGGACACCCGCATGGAAAGGATGTGGCCCAGATGGCCAAATGCAATATTTGCAATAAAGGCGTCAGCTTCGGGATCGCGGTGTCGCACTCCCACAGGCGCTCCAACCGCGCCTGGAAGCCCAACGTCAAACGCGTGAAAGCGATCGTGGACGGTTCTCCCCGGCACATACACGTCTGTACGCGCTGCCTGCGTTCCGGCAAAGTGACGCGCGCCGTATAAAGGCCGGCTCCGCCGCCGGGGCTTGAAAATAAGCTCCGCCGTTACTGATTGCCGTATCCGCCCAGTTCGGCTCCTATAACGATCACGATGCAAATCAAAAATACCCAGATGGCAATACCCATAAACACCCCCACGCTGCCATACAGCGCGTCGTACGCGGCAAAATAACGCATATAGACCTCGAAACCGCGTGACACGGCAAGCCACGCGGCGGTAGCCAGCGCAGCCGTCCACGCGGCGCGTGCGGGCTTTGCCGACGTGCCCGGCGTAAGCGTGTAAAGGGCGAACAGCAACAGAAAAACCGCGCCGCCCGCGGCCAGCACAAGGAGCCAGTGGTCAAGGGCAAGGGTGGCGAAAGTGAGCGCAAGCAGCGCCAAAAACCCCAGCGTGAACAACAGCGCCATGACCCGCGATTTGATAAAGGGCATCCGTTCGCCGCCGTAAGCCTGATTGACGCCGCGCATCAGCGCCAGCACCCCTGAAGACGCCGCCCACAGCGTCGCGGCGGCCAGTAAAGGCTGCCGCGCGGGCGCGGGACTGCCCGCTTCTCCGAGGACACGCAGCAGGTCGCCGGGGAGAAACCCCTCCAAAACGTCAAGCGTCCGTTTGGTATAGGAGAGCGCCCAGTCCGCGAGCATGGCGAGCGGAAAGAGGGAGAGCAGAAAAAAAAACGCCGTCTCGGCGGCGAGCCCGATGGTATCGTCCTCATTTATATGTCGGACAAACTTTATAATCGCGCGAAAACCTTTTTTCATGGCCCCTCCCGAAAAAACAGCGCGGCGGCCCATCCCTCCGACACGCGTATCTCTCTCGCTTCCAGACCCGCCGCCCGGGCGGCGGACAAAACATCCTCCAGCCGCTCCTCAATGATTCCCGACGCGACCCAGCGGCAGCGGGCTCTGAACGGAGCGAGAAGCGGCACAAGGGCGATGACAATATCCGCCACAATGTTGGAAAACACAAGGTCAAACCCGCCCGCCGCCCGCCGCAGCGCCTCATCCGACAGATAATTGCCCGCAAACGCCGTAAACCTTTCCTCCACACCGTTCAGACGGGCGTTTTTCTCCGCCGTCCGCACCGCCAACGGGTCAATATCGACGCCGGCGGCGCTTTCCCCGCCCAACAGCAGTGCGCACAGGCTCAGTATCCCGCTGCCGCAGCCAATATCCAGAACTCTTTTATAGGGGACGCCGCCCCCGGCGTCCCTCATGGATTCGAGCATTTCCAGGCACAGGCGCGTCGAAGCGTGCAGCCCCGTACCGAAACTCATACCGGGGTCATTGAGGAAAACGGCGCGGTCCCCGGGGTTATCCGGCGGAAGCCACGCCGGCTGTATCAATAGTCTTTCCCCGACCGGCATAGGTTTATAATACTGTTTCCACGCGTCCGCCCATTCCTCCTCATCGCGCTCCCGCGCCGTCATTCCGGGACAGAGGTCCCGCAGCCGCGCCAAACCGTCCCGGTCGCCGGCGGGCAGGTACAGGACGATACGGCAGCCGGCGTCATGGAGCAGTTCCGCGTCAAACAGTTCCCACGCGGGGCGGGCAATCTCTATATCTTTACCGTCCACGATCTGAAAACTCTCAAAACCTTCCGCGACCAGACGCGCCGTCAGATTCTCAAGGGTCTCCGGCGTGACGGGCAGAGTGATCTCATTCCATTTGCTCATGGCGCCCCCTCCGTACCGCCGGGAACCAGCCTGACGGTATTTTTGTCATAAAAATAGGCGACGCCCAGATTGCGCCAATCGTCCGGATCGGCTTTTATATCGCTGAAAAACAAAACATACGGTTTTACCGTAAACGGCGCGACCTCCACATCGGCGGCGGCGTCATCCCGATACAGGGTCTGACGGGCCATATACTCGGCGTGATACGTCTCCGCGCCGCCGTTGACCAGCGAACGCAGCGCGCTGACGCCGGTCATCCGGTCGCGGTTTTGGTAAACGGATGTAAAGCAGGCCAGAGCAAACAGAAACAAGGCGGCGGCGGCCAAATACCGGTCCCGGGTCAGCTCCTGTCCGGGCGCACGCCTCGCGATCCAGCCGCACCAGTAAAAAAGCGTGAAAAACACAAACAGGACAAGCGAGTAATAGTTCACATTGAGCATACGCCCGTCGCCGTATGCAGACATGGCGTAAAGGTTGGGGGTGAACGTGGCGGCGTATACGCAGAAAAAAAACGCCGTGGCAAGTCCCGGCAGGCGAAACGCAAAAGAACAGCCCGCGGCGATACGGTACAGCGCAGGGACGGCGCAGAGCGCGCCCAGAAGAAACGGCGCGTCATGCAGTGCCCGGTTTGACGCGAAACCGGCCGCGTAGGGAAAGGAGACCAAAACGGCGCGGAGCGGTTCCATCCCCGGCAGGTTTTGCTGGCGTACGGCGTTGCCGGGGGCGAAGGCGCTGATGAGAAGTCCCGCGCAGACGGCGGCAAAACAGAGGGCGGGGACAAAGTATTTCCCTTTCCGCAGGACGGCGCGGTACGCCGCAAGGGAACCGGTGACAATGATGAGCGTCAGCGCGGTGACATAATTGCCGCCCCCGATGAAAAACGACAGCAGGACCGTCAAACCGCCCAGAACATACCGTGAAACGGCGCGTTCCGGCGCGGGCCTGAAAGCGAGCGCGGCGGCAAGCATGGCAAGGGAATGGAAGCCGGTGTAAAAAAACGCGCCGTTGAACCAGTAAAAGGCCTGCACGGGAGAGGGCAGGAATTGCGTCGAGAGAAACAGGATCATCAGTGTGACAATGGCGGCGTCATGCTTCTCCGCCCCGAACACGCGTAAAAAAACCGTATGAAACAAAAACATCCCGGACGCGGCAAATCCGAGAATCAGCAGCGGCGGGACAAGGATATACAGCCGCTCGGAGAAGACAGCCGGCTGTAATGACATGACAAAGACAGCCGAAAAGGTGCCCTGCCACCCTTTATAATAAGAGCGCACCATTTCCGCGGCGGCGGATACGGTTTTTATGACCGATCCCGTGTCGCGCCACGCACGGCTGGTTCTGACGCCGTAATTGAAGTCATCGGCAGACGGGTGGTCATAAACCGCGATGATCAGCATCGGCAGCAGTGACAGCGCGAACGCCGCGAGCAACAGCCATACGGCAAGCCGCCGCGTGCCCATCCGCCGTATGAACGATACCGCCCTCACCCCAGCAGGCTCCTGTAGACCGCCTCGTCCTCCGGTTTGCCGACGACAGACAGGCTGACCTGTGAGAAGTCGAATACCCGCGCGGCAAGTTCCAGTACTTTTTCGCGCGTTACCGCGTCAATACGGGCGATGATCTCGTCCGGTTCCAGGGTACAGCCCCAAAACAGCACGGCGTCGCCCAGCGAGCTGGAACGGCGCACGGTGGACTCGATCGCCATGAGAGTATTGGCCTTGAGCTGTTCCCGCGCGCGCGTCAGTTCCGTTTCGGTCGGTCCCTCTTTGACAAATGTCTCCACGACCTCGCGCGTCAGTTCCAGAGCCTGTTTCTCCGTCTCCCGCCCCAGCGCGAGATAGACGCCGGCAACGCCAGTGTCGCGGTGCTTGGCGCCGTAAGAATAGACGGAATAGCACAGGCCGTTTTCCTCCCGTACGGTCTGAAAGAGCCGCGACGACATGCCCGCGCCCAAAATCGACGTCAGCACATTGTCGGTATAGTGGAATTCCCTGTCCCGTTTCAGGCCGGGGAAGCCCAGGCAGAGATGATTCTGCTCGATCGCCTTTTCGCAAAGCCGGAAAGCGGGCGTGTAACGGCAGGGAACCAACTCCGGGCGTTCCGACGGCGGCATGGCGGAGAGCAGTTCCTCCAGACGCGAAAGGTCTCCGTCGGAAAAATGCCCGGCCAGCGAAACAATGACGTCGCAGGGGCGGTAGTTCTCGTCTTTATAGGCCAGCATCGCCCCGGCGGTCATGCTCGCGAGAGTCTCCGGCGTTCCCAGCACGGTACCGCCCAGCGGCTGGTTTTCGTAGACCGACGCAAACAGATTCTGATATACCAAATCCTCCGGCTGGTCCTCGTACATCGCGATTTCTTCAACGATCACGCCCCGTTCCGTTTCCCAGTCCCCCTCGTCAAAGCGCGGATTGAAGAAGATGTCGCTCAGCAACCCGATTGCCGCCGGCAGGTGGCTGTCCAGCGCGTGGGCGTAAAAACAGGTGTTCTCCTTGGTGGTATAGGCGTTGACCTGCCCGCCGATCGCGTCTATTTCCGCCGCCAGTTCGGAGGCGGTGCGGGAGCGCGTGCCCTTGAACACCATGTGCTCAATGGCGTGCGATACGCCGCCCATTCCGGCGGGCTCGTGGCGGGAACCGTGCCCCACCCAAAACCCGACCGCCGCGCTGCGGACATGCTCCATACGCTCATAGACGAGCCGCGCCCCATTGGGCAGGGTCTTCATTTCAATCATGTTTTGCCTCCGGCGGCCGGAGAACCTTTTTATAAAAAATTCTCCGGAGTCTCCAAACAATTTTTCATTGAATGTGCATAGGGGGCGATGCCCGCATCGCCCCGCAAATTTACTGGCCTGTGCTAGTCGTTGGGCACGGCGTCCTTTTTTGAGAGATTGACGCGTCCCTTGTCGTCGGTGCCGAGGTATTTTACCCAGATCATATCCCCGACATTCACCACATCCTCCACTTTCGCCACACGGTAGTTCTCCAGCTTGGAGATGTGTACCATGCCCTCCTTACCCGGCGCGTACTCGACAAACGCGCCGATGGCGATGACACGCGTCACGCGGCCGCGGTAGGAATCGCCGACGGTCGGCTCAAAGACGATGGAATTGATGATTTTAAGCGCCCGCTCGCAGTCCGCCATGTTGATGGCGGCGATAAAGATGCGCCCGTCGTCCTCGATGTCGATCTTGCAGCCGGTGTCGGCGACGATCTTCTGTATCACGCTGCCGCCCTTGCCGATGACCTCGCGGATCTTCTCCGGATCGATTTGTATCTGGATCATCTTCGGAGCATAGGGAGACAACTCGTCGCGCGGCTTCGCTATACACGGCAGCATAACCTCGTCAAGGATCTGCAGGCGGCCCCTGCGCGTGATTTCAAGGGCGCTCTTAATGATTTCCGGCGTCAGGCCGTCAATTTTAAGGTCCATTTGAATGGCGGTGATGCCGTCTTTGGTTCCGGCCACCTTAAAGTCCATGTCGCCGTAAAAATCTTCGACCCCCTGAATGTCGATAAACGTCATCCAGCGCTCGCCCTCGGTGATCAGGCCGCAGGAGATGCCCGCGACCGGGGCCTTGATCGGCACGCCCGCATCCATCAGCGCCAGAGTGGAACCGCAGATGCTGGCCTGCGACGTGGAGCCGTTGGACGACAGGATCTCGCTGACAAGGCGGATACAGTAGGGAAACTCGCTCTCGGACGGGATCATCGGCTCAAGGGCCCGCTCGGCCAGCGCCCCGTGCCCGATCTCGCGCCGCCCGGGGCTGCGGGAGGGACGGGCCTCGCCCACAGAGTACGACGGGAAATTGTAGTGGTGCATATAGCGCTTGTATTCGTCGTCAAAGATGTTGTCCAGCTTCTGCTGGTCGGAAATGGTGCCCAGCGTGCAGATGGTCAGCGCCTGGGTCTGCCCGCGGGTAAACATGCCGGAGCCGTGGGCGCGGGGCAGCAGCCCCACCCGGGCGTCGAGGGGGCGGATGTCCATCATGCCGCGCCCATCCACGCGCTTCTGCTCGTCCAGCAGCCACCGGCGCACAACTATTTTTTGCAGTCTGTACAGCACTTCTCCCAAATCAGTGTCCAGTGTCGGGAAGCGCTCGGCAAGCTGTTCCGCGATTTTGCCGCGCAGTTCCTTCAACCGCGCCTCGCGGACGTTTTTGTTGTCGGTGTCGAGACAATGCCGCAAATCGTCCATAACGGAACCTTTGAGCGTCTCATACAGATCATCGTTAAAATACGCCTTGACATAGGCGAACTTAGGCTTGCCGATTTCGTCCCGGATGCCCCGGATGAACGCGCAGAGCATTTTGATCTCCTCATGCGCCTTCATAATGGCGTCAAACATCATGTCGTCGGGCACTTCGTCCGCGCCGGCTTCAATCATCACGACCTTTTCCGCCGTACCCGCGACGGTGAGCTGCAAGGTAGATTTTTCGCGTTCGGCGGTGGTGGGGTTCATCACGATTTGTCCGTCCACCAATCCGACCGCGATGCCCGCGATGGGACCCTCCCACGGAATATCGGAAACCGACAGCGCGATCGACGCGCCCAGCATGGCGGGAACTTCCGGGGCGCAGTCTGGTTCGAGACTCATGACGGTCGCCGCGATGGCGACGTCATTGCGCATGTCGGAAGGAAAGAGCGGACGGATGGGGCGGTCGATCAGGCGCGACGCCAGCACCGCCTTTTCGCTGGGGCGGCCCTCGCGGCGCAGGAAAGAACCGGGGATGCGCCCGACGGAATACAGACGCTCCTCAAAATCGACCGACAGCGGAAAATAGTCGATGCCCGCGCGCGGCTGCGCCGCCGCCGTGGCGGTAACCAAAACCGAGGTGTCGCCGTAACGCACCATACAGGCTCCGCCCGCAAGTTCCGCCATCATCCCGGTTTCAACGCGCAGAAGACGGCCTGCCATCGTGGTCTCAAAGACCCTGAAGGCGGGAAATTTTCTTTTTGTCATTTCATTAGTCCTACTTTCTTCATACCATGCCTCCCGCCGCTGGCGGGAAGCGGTTATTTACGCAGTCCCAGTTTGGCGATCAGCGCCCTGTAACGCTCGATGTCCTTCTTCTGCAGATAATCTAGCAGACTGCGGCGCTGCCCAACCATTTTAAGCAGCCCGCGGCGGGAGTGCTTATCCTTTTTGTGGATCTTCAAATGCTCCGTGAGTTGGCTGATGCGTTCGGTGAGGATGGCGACCTGCACCTCCGGCGAGCCGGTATCGGTCTCATGCAGGCGGTTTTTTTCGATGACGCCGGTCTTTTGCTCCTTGAGCAGCATGACATTTCACCTTTCTTTTTTGTCGGGTCCCGCAATACCCGGTCGTCCGGGCCGCCTCCGCTTCAGCGCCCTGGTTCCCCGCGGGCTTGCTTTACCCTTCTCAATTTTCCCGCGGCGCGGCGTATGGGGCCGGTGAACCGCCAAACATAGCGCCGGGGTCATATTGGCACGGCTTTACGCGCGTGACGGTATTGTATCACGCGTTCATACCGTTGTAAAGGACTTTTTTCACCCGGGAGCGGATAAAAGCACTGACTGGAAAAAATCCAAAGGTGAAAATGCCCGGTGATGAAACGGCAAAACGGGCGGAACGATTTTGCCACGCCCGTCTTTGCCGGCGTTCAAAAATAACACCTTGAATATTTCACAAATCTGAAGTATGATATTCAAAAAGGCGGTGAAGCCGGATGGACGTTAAGTTTACCGATTATAAGCGGGTAAATGAAACGGGGAGCGAATGGGGCGTAACAACACGTATGGTAATTCTGTATTGTACAGCGGGGCGCATCCCCGGCGCGTTAAAATCAGGCGGCATTTGGTTCATCCCGCGAGACGCAAAAAAGCCGGAGGACGGACGCAGGAATAACCGCCGTCAGCCTAAAAAAACAGAGTAAAAGGAGTGACGCAAACTGGAACGCATTAAAAAAATAGCATTGCGCTTGCTGCACCCCGTTACAACGCTGACGGTTTTACTGCCGATACTCTGTACGATAGCGTTAATATGTCTATTTATTTTTAATCAACAAGAAACAATATTCGCTTATATTGTTTACGGTATTTCCACTTACTCCTTTGTTATATTAATATTGGGTTTCTTTGATATGACGGCAAAAATAAAGTTTCTCATTCAAAAAAACAAACTTGGCAACCGCTATATGACGGACATTCCATTTCAGGTAAAAATTTCTTTGTACGCATCGCTGACATTAAATCTGATATACGCCGTTATCAAGCTGATTGCCGGAATCCATTACGCTTCTTTTTGGTACGGCGCTGACGCCCTATATTATATTGTTCTCAGCGCGGCGCGGGTTCTGCTCACACGTCATGTACAGACAAGAGAGAGTGACTTGGCAACAGAATACCGGCGTTACCGTTTATGCGGTGTCCTGCTGTTTGCATTGAACGCCGCTTTGACCGGCGTGGTTTTTCAAATCATCAATCAAAACATGGGTTATCAATACCCCGGGCTTTTGATTTACGCGGTAGCGGCATATACCTTTATCAGCCTGACGGTCGCCATTGTAAATGTGGTGAAATATCACAAGCTGCACAGCCCCGTGTTTTCCGCCGTCAAGATAATCAGTCTTGCCAAAGCGTTAGTCGCGATGTTCGCGTTACAGTCAGCTATGTTTGCCTCTTTCGGTGGTGATAGCCAAACTCTTGAGCGCGTAATGAACAGTATATTCGGCGGCCTTGTGTGTATGTCAATCTTTGCTATGGCGGTGATGATGGTCGTAAATGCAAACGACAAGCTGAGAAAACTTCGCATTAATATTTCTGAAACATAACTCAAACAATTCGCAAATAGTTTAGCTATATGCTATGGAAGAACGGACGTAACGCACCGCGTAAAGGAGGTTTTTATTATGATAAATATTCTTGTGGTGGAGGACGATACCAGGCTCAACCAGCTTGTTTGCACTTACCTGAACAACAACGGGTACGCCGCCAAAGGCTGCCTGAATCCCCGCGAAGCCTACGATGTGATGTACAACTCCCTGTCCGACCTGATTATCACCGACATTATGATGCCGGAAATTGACGGGTTCGAGTTCGCGGAAACCGTGCGCGGCCTGAACAAGACCATTCCCATCCTGTTTATGAGCGCCCGTGACGATATGGACTCCATGAAAAAGGGGTTCCGTATCGGCATTGACGATTACATGGTCAAGCCTATCAAACTGGACGAATTGGTTTTGCGGATCGGCGCGCTGCTGCGGCGGGCGAATATCGCCAACGAAAAGAAACTGACCGTCGGCGTCCTTGTGATGAACGCCGATGAAATGAGCGTCACGCTGGACGGCGAGGAAATCCCCGTGACCTTGCGGGAGTTCAACATCCTGTTCAAACTGCTGTCTTACCCCAAAAAGACGTTCTCGCGCCAACAGCTTATGGACGAGTTTTGGGACGCGGACAACGACACAACCCTCCGCGCGGTGGACGTCTATATCAACAAACTGCGCGATAAGTTTTCCGGGTGCGGGGCGTTCAAAATCGTCACCGTTCACGGGTTGGGTTATAAGGCGGTGTTGACATGAGGAATCGCAAAAAAGAAACGGACAGCCGTATCAAAGTTAGAAGTAACCAATGGCTTGAATCCATTATTACCTTTTCGGTGCTAATGGTTCTCTCCGGGGGACAGGCCATGATACTGGCCGAGTACATGGGTTTTGAAAGCGCGATGCCCGTTGAGTATATTTTGGGAAGCATCGGGTATTGGGCGTTGGTCACGGCGGCGTTTACTCTGGTAACGCGTTATCAGGTGAAAAAGCGGTTTGATAATCCAGTACGGCGGCTCAGCCAGGCGGCAAAGGATGTGGCGAGCGGCGATTTTTCCGTAATCATGGAGCCAACCCATACCCCTGACAAGTTTAACTACATGGATGTGATGTTTGAGGATTTTAATACGATGGTGGAGGAACTTGGCAGCATCGAAACCCTGAAAAATGACTTTATCGCCAACGTGTCCCACGAGATAAAAACGCCGCTTTCCGTCATTCAGAACTACGCGGCGCTGATGAAGGACGCCAAACTGACGCCCGAAAAGCGGGACGAATACGCGGACACGATCATAAACGCGTCCATGCGGCTGAACTCGCTGGTATCGAACATATTGAAGCTCAATAAGCTGGAGAATACCGAGATACAGGCCGCCGCCGAAGATTACGACCTGTGCCGTCAGCTCTGCGATTGCGCCCTCACCTTTGAGGAACTGTGGGAGGAAAAGAATATAGAGTTTAAGGTGGATATTGAGGATCGCGCCGTCATCCGCGCCGACAGGGAAATGCTTGCAATCGTGTGGCGCAATCTGTTCTCAAACGCGCTCAAATTTACCGGACCGGGCGGGACGGTCACGCTCAAACAGACATCCGGCGCTGATACCGTCACCGTCACGGTCAGCGATACCGGCTGCGGCATGAGCGAGGACGTGCTGAAACACATATTTGACAAGTTCTATCAGGGCGACACCTCTCACTCACAGGAGGGTAACGGTTTGGGGCTTGCGCTCACATTGCGCGTCATCGAGCTTGTGGGCGGCTCCGTTTCGGTCAGGAGCGAACCGGGCAAAGGCGCGGCCTTTACCGTTTGCCTAAAAACCGCGCCATAAGTGAAGCAATAACGAATAACAAAGCAGCCTGCCGAAATCGGCAGGCCGCTTTTTCGCATTAACATTTCTCTAACAAATCTCAAACATTTTCTAAACAACTGAGGTCTACCATGTGAGCGGTCGGCACAAAAAATCATACCGCAAGGAGGAAATTATGAACGCGATTGAAACCAAAGGATTGTCCAAAGCCTTTCACAGCATCAGCGCCGTGCAAGACTTGACCCTGACCGTACCCGAAGGTTCGATTTACGGCTTCATTGGCGAAAACGGCTCCGGCAAATCCACAACGGAAAAACTGATCTGCGGCCTTTTAGTTCCCAGCGGCGGTGACATCCGCTTGTACGGCAGGCACTACACAGACGCCGGGGTGCGCGCCCGG
The DNA here is from genome assembly GCA_031254575.1 of Oscillospiraceae bacterium. Lineage (GTDB taxonomy): Bacteria > Bacillota > Clostridia > Oscillospirales > UBA929 > UBA929. Next base: position 24,195 of record JAIRUE010000039.1, read on the forward strand.
ATGGGCGTACTGATTGAAAACCCCGGTTGTTTTCCAAACAGCACGGTCTATCAAAATCTGATGATGCAAGCCTTAAATCTTGACATCAAACATCCAAGAGCGGAAGTGGAACGCGTTTTGAAACTCGTCAGCATGGCGGGCGCGGCCGGACGCAAATTCAAACAGTGTTCTCTCGGCATGAAACAGCGGCTCGGCGTCGCTCAATCGCTGCTCGGCAGGCCGAGGATGCTAATTTTAGACGAGCCGATCAACGGGCTGGACGCGGACGGCATGAGGATCGTCCGGGAGACCCTGATCGAGCTGAACCGCGAGGACGGCGTGACCATTCTTATCAGCTCTCATATTCTCGGTGAGCTTTCAAAAATCGCCACGCATTACGGGATTATCCGAAACGGGACGCTGATAAAAGAGATGCAGGCAAACGAAATGAGCGAAGAGTGCCGCGACTTTGTTTTTCTCAAAACGGCAAACGACGGAGGCGCCCTTGCCGTTTTACGGCAAAAATACCATGAGCTTGAACAAAAGGACGGCGGAATCCGCATTTACAACGAAGCGGAAAGCTCCAATGTAAACAGCCTGATGTACGCGAACGGAATCCCTGTCAATGAGATCAGTTTTCAGAAGATCGGGCTCGAGGAATATTATCTGCGTGTGATGTCACGCAATAAGGAGGACAAATAACATGACTGGAACTATGGTTAGCAAAGAAACCTTTGAATCTCCGGCTTTCTCAAACCGCGTAAGCTCAATGCTTAAACTCGACTTTTACAGGCTGTTCCATACCCCGGCTTTTTTCATCATGCTTATAATTGCCGCCATTATCCCCGCAATGGTTCTCTCCTTATCGGGCGCGGATATGAGCCCGCCGCTTTCTAATTCGGAACACGCCGTCAATACGCCGCAAATGGCCATGCCGGAATTTGAAAACACTTGGCAGTTAATCGAGTCAACAGGCGGCTCCGCCGTCGCGGAAAACCCGCTTGACTTTGCCGGATTCGCAAATATCAATATGCTGTTTATCTTCGCCGGTTTGCTGATGGCGATCTTCGTCGCGCATGATTACAGCTCGGGCTTTGTCAAAAGCATTTTCACCGCTCATTCCAAAAAGATAGACTACGTACTCTCAAAAAGCGCGGTCGGGATTTTCGGCGGCGCGGGAATGATCGTTACCTACGTTTTCGGAACGGTAATCGCGGGACTGTTTACCGGCAAAGCGTTTGACGTAAATGTGAGCGGCCTGATTTTCTGCCTGATTTCCAAATTATTCTTAATGGGCGTATTCTGTTCGCTGTTTTTGGGGATAGCCGTGTTTTTCAGAAACAGGCTTTGGCTCACGATCGTTTTCACGTTTCTGTTCGGTATGATGTTTTATCCGGCGGCAAGCGTCGCCACGCTCAATTCAACAATAATCACAGTGTTTCTCACGCTGATAGCCGGCGTAATCGGTGCAATCGCGTTCGGCGCGGTTTCAACGCTTATCCTTAAAAAACGCGATTTGGCATGATTCATTCGCTTTCACTTTTCTATGAAAAGGCGCATAGTTTGTTGGATTAACTGCCAGACAGCAACTATCAAAAAATAAGTGGAGGTAATATCATGGATACAATTCTCGACATAGCCGGAAAAACGATCATCAAATGCAGATTTGTGATTCTGGCCTTATTTATCATCGCCGTCGGAGCAAGCGGCGCGTTACAGGGCAACGTAAAAATCAACGAGGACATGACAAAGTATCTGCCAAGCGACAGTGAAACAATTATCGCGGCGGGCATTATGAGCGACGAGTTCGGAAACAATGAAACCTTGAAAGTCATGGTTAAGGATGTCCCGGAGGACAAAACCGGCGTATACCAAGATGCGATCCTGAACGTGAACGGCGGTAATACCGTATTGAAAGTGTCGCAGGAAGCGTATAAGGATAACAGCGTTTTGTTTGCCGTGACCCTCAAAGCGGGGTTATCGTTAGCGGAATCAAAGGAAGCGGCAGACCATATCCGTGACGCGCTTTCGGATAAAACGGCCGCGCTTGCAGGTCACGTCGTCACCGAAAACTATGTGGATTCAGTATCGGGCGGGGAAGCCGCAAAGCTCCTTATGATCCTGATCCCGATACTGCTTTTGATTCTGTTTATTTCCTCAAAATCATTTATTGACCCGGTGATTTGCCTGATAACCATTATCGTATCCATCGTTATCGGGCAGGGAACAAACGTGATATTCACCGATGTTTCTTCTATCACCAACAATATGTTCGCGGTGCTGATGATCGCCATATCAATGGATTACTCGGTGTTCATGCTGCACACCTTCAAGGACGCGAGGGACGAGGGGCTTGAATCAAGGGACGCGGTTTTATATGCCCTAAAAAAATCATTCACGACTATTTCCGGCGCAAGCCTTACGACGATTGCGGGGTTTGTTTCCTTTACGCTGATGAAGTTTGCTTTTGGCGCGGATATTGGCTGGGTTTTCGCAAAGGGTATTTTAATCAGCTTGCTGACAGTACTCCTGCTTATGCCGTGCCTGCTGATGTTTTTTGATAAGCTCATCCGAAAAACCTCACACCGGGACTTTTTACCGTCTTTCAAAGGCTTTGGTAAATTCGTCACTTTGATTCGCTGGGCGGTCATCCCCGTGGTTCTTGTGGGAATTACTGTGTCGGTGTACGGCAGCAATCAAAACAACTTCATCTACGGGAACAGTACGCTTATCGAAACGCCCGGCACGATTCTTTACGATGACAACCGTGTGATTGTGGACACATTCGGCAGGCAGAATCAACTGGTTGTTCTTCTTCCGATAGGTGATAATCTGGCAGCTGAGAATGAACTTGCGGAGCGGCTGCAGGGCGTGGATAATGTTGACTCTGATATTATATCCCTTGCGACGGTGGTAAACGGTATAAACCCCGATTTGCTGAAAGCTGATATGAACACGGTTTATAACGCGCTTTCGCCATATTTAGACGTAAACGACTTGCACGGCGAACACTACGCGCGGATGGTCCTGAATCTGGAAACTCCCGAAGAAGGCGACGAGGCGTTTAAGGCGATTGAGGATATAAAGGCGATTGTGCCTGACGGAGCGTATGTGATCGGCTCGACCTCGGCGGCTCTCGATATGAAAGACACGATCAATTCAGATTATATGATCGTTACGATTGTTTCTTTGCTGGCGGTCGGTTTAATTGTTGGATTGAGTTTTAAGTCTTTGTCCTTGCCGCTTCTCCTGCTCCTGTGCGTACAGGGCGGTGTGTTTATCAACATGGCGATTCCAGCCATAACAGGTGAAGCGATACCCTACGTCGCGTATATTCTCATCAGCACGATACAGTTAGGGGCGACGATTGACTACGCTATCCTCTTTACCGGCAAATACATGGAAAACAGACAGTCTATAAAGAAAGTCCCCGCCGCAATCGCGTCAGTCCACCAAGTCAGCGGTTCGCTGCTCACGAGCGGCGGCGTGTTAATGGCGGCGGGATTTACGATGTTCTTTACATCCGCCGACGCGGTGGTATCTAAAATAGGGATGCTGCTGGGCCGGGGCGCGTTCACCAGTATGTCGCTTGTGTTTATCTTCCTGCCCGCTTTGCTTATCGTCTTTGACAAGTTCGTTCAAAAAACCACTTATAAAGCGGACTTTTTGGATGATGCGGTTTGCAATCACGAGTCTTTTAACACCATTGCCGATTTGAAAGACACGGCATATTACGCCGGTTGCTATGCAAGTTTCGGCTGGGAGCTTTCCAAAAGCAAAATAAAGTCCAATCCCTCCTCCGCTATTGAGGATCGGGTTGTTTTGAATTTCAAACGGAATGTAAATCTTGCGAACAGGGAGAAGCTAAATGTTTTACAGGAAAAATGCGAAATAAGTTTACGGGAAATCGAACGGCTTGAAAAACGGAAAAACTCATTGGCGATAAGTGTTGCGCTGCTGCTCGGTCTATTGGCGGCAGGAGTCGTCGTCGGCAGCGTGGTCGGCTTTACGAGGGATTTTATCACGAGTCCGTGGGTTTTTGCTCTCACCAATCTGCTGGGGGTTCTCATGACTATTCCACCGGCGATTGTTTACAACAAAATCAACAAAGCCAAAACAGCCCGACTCACGCCGCAAATTGAAAAGCAGACCGGCTTGATAAATGAATTTTGCGTTGAAGCGCGGAAATTATTGACTCCCTAACACCGCAGGGGATAACGGGATTAAAGTTTTCCTTGTTAACCTCTCATTGCTGTTGTATAATAAGAATTAAGCCCTTATTGCCGCAACGGCCGGGGAAAAGGGGCTCAGTTCGTTGTGGCGTTTCTGAAAAATGTGGTCATTGGGAGTGCCTGGAAAATGAAGCATCTCAAAGTACGAACCAAACTGATGGCCGGGTTTTTGATTGTCACCGCCCTTTGTGTTGTTGTGGGCGCGGTGGGGATTATCGGCATGAACCGGATCAAAACCGCGGGAGATTCCATATATGTCACCCATATGTCGGCGCTGCCCGACATCGCCAAGGCCATTGAATATCTTGAGCGTATGCGCATACAGCTGCAAAACCTGATCCTCGCGGACGGCGATCCGGAGGAAATCAGCACCGCGAAGGCAAAGCTGGCCGATTACGGGGACAGATTCCTTGAGCACACATCCGCCTATGGCGGAACGATCGTTTTACCGCGCGTACGGCTGCTGTTTGAGGACGCCGTGGACGTGTTTACCGGAGATTTTGTACCGGGCGCCGGCAAGCTCGTCTCGGAGGCGGAAGCCGGGGGGATGCCGGCTGTTCTCAAGGAGATGCTGAATAATACCAACCCGGCGGCAAACATGATTGTGGAATATCTGACAGAGTGTATGGAGATAAATATCTCGCTCGCCGACGATTTGACCCGGAAAAATCTCGCGTCATTTGAAAATATATGGAAGGTTATTTTTGCCGTTTTATGTGTGGTGACCCTCCTTTCCCTGCTTATATCCCTTTATATCTCCGGCCTCATTTCCAAACCTTTGACTACCCTGTCGGCTTTTATGAGAAAGGCGGGCACGACGGGTGAATTGTCCCTGTCCCAGGAGGATATTGAAAACATCAGCAGGTTCGGGCAGTCCCGGGATGAAATTGGGGACGCCATAGCGGGCTGCGCTTTATTTATCAAGTATATCACAGACGTTTCCTGGAAACTGGAGGGCGTAGCCGAGGGTGATCTGGGCATTGATACGGACGTGTTGTCTGACGCCGACACAATCGGAAATTCGCTCAAAAAGATGGTTGGCGGCATCAGCGATATGATACGCTCCTTAAACCGTAAGAACGAATTGACCGATACCCTGAACCGGGCGGCTGCTATTTTTATTTCAAGGGAACACGAAACATTTGAGGGAACCATGTCGGTGGGCGTCAGGCAAATAGCGGGGGCGGCTAAACTGGACAGAGTGACGGTGTGGCGCAACTTTACGCGGCCGGACGGCGAGCACGGGGCGCAGATATATCGCTGGGACAGGGAATCGGGCGGCACGACGGAACCGACGCCGGGATCGGAGGATATACATTATTCCAAACTTGCGCCCCTTTGGGTGGAGTCGTTTTTGAACGGGACGCCCGTCAACGGCCCCATACATAAAATACCGTACGGCGAATTATTACGGTCTTCCGGTGTGGCGTCCGTGTTTATCCAGCCTGTATTCATCAGCGGAAGGTTCTGGGGCGCCGTCATCTTTGAGGATCACTATAACGAGCGCTATTTTGAGGCGGATGTAGCAAGTATGCTGCGTTCGGCCGCTTTTCTGTGCGCGAATACCGTCATCCGGGAGGAGATGGAGCGCGAGATCATCCAGGCGGAGGCCCTCAAAAAGACCCGCGAGGCAGACGAGTTTGCGCGCCTGATATTTGAAACAGTCCCTGTGTCCTGCGACCTGTGGGATGAGGACGGCAGCATCGTTGACTGCAACGAGGAAGCGTTAAAACTGTTCGGCGTGCGGGACAAGGAAGAATACAGGCGGAGATTTGCGGAGTTTTCGCCCGAAACCCAGCCGGACGGCAGGAACTCCCTCAGAAGGGTGAGGGAGATAGTCGATACGGTATTAAACGACGGTTTTTTCCGCTTTAACTGGCTGCACAACGACGCCGACGGGACGCCTATTCCCGTTGTCATCCACGCTAAGCGTATAATGTACCAAGGCCGCTATGTGGCCGCCAGCTATAAATACGATATGCGCGAGGAGCTAAGAACACAGGAACAGGCGCGCAAGGCCGAAAAAAGAACGAAGCTCTTATTTGACTCCATGCCGCTGTGCGGTTGTATGTGGGCGGACGACCTTTCCATTTTAGACAGTAATCAGGAAACAATGAAGCTGTTCGGCCTGCCGGGTAAGCTGAGTACAAGCGAAACTTTCCATAAATTATCGCCCGAAACCCAGCCGGACGGCAAAAAATCAACCGAGACAGCGCGGAGAAAACTGACTGAAGCATTCAGCGGCAGTGGGTACAGCCGCTTTGAGTGGCTGCATCAAACCCTCGACGGTGAGCCGCTTCCCTGCGAAGTCACACTCATCCGTTCGGAATATAACGGCGAAACCGTTGTATTGTCATACATCCGTGACATCCGGGAGCAGAAAAAAATGCTGGCGGCGGAAGCCGCCAGCTACGCCAAAACCGCGTTTTTATCCAACATGAGCCACGAGATGCGCACGCCCATGAACGCGATCATAGGCATGGCGGCCATCGGCAAAAACGCGGCGGATACGGAGCGGAAAGATTACGCTTTCGGCAAGATCGAGGACGCGTCCACCCACCTGCTGGGGGTCATCAACGACGTACTCGATATTTCAAAAATTGAGGCGAATATGCTGGAGCTGTCACCCGTTGAATTCGACTTTGAGCGTATGCTCCACAAGGTCGTTTCGGTTATCAACTTCCGCGTCAACGAGAAGCGGCAGAAGTTTTCGGTCCATGTGGACGGCAAAGTGCCGCGCTTCATTGTCGGCGACGACCAGCGCCTGGCGCAGGTCATTATGAACCTGCTGTCAAACGCGGTGAAATTTACGCCGGAGCAGGGCGCGATACGCCTTGACGCCTCTATGACCGGAGAGAAGAACGGACTATGCGAACTGCGTATCGAGGTCACGGATACGGGGATCGGCATATCGGCCGAACAGCAGGATAAACTGTTCAGGGCTTTCTCGCAGGCCGAGAGTGGGATCAGCCGCGAATACGGCGGCACGGGACTGGGCCTTGTGATTTCAAAGCGTATCGTCGAACTCATGGGCGGCGAGTTGTGGGTCGAGTCCGAGCAGGGAGAGGGATCGCGGTTTATCTTTACCGTCAGGGTGGCGCGGGGGAAGAAAACCGTCCGGAATTTGCTTTCTCCCGGTATCAACTGGGATACCATCCGCGTTCTGGCTGTGGACGACATGGAGGAGACCCGCGAATACTTCAAGGACGTGTTCAACCGGCTCCGAGTGAAATGCGATGTGGCGGCGGACGGCTTTGAGGCGCTGCAGATGATTGAGGACAACGGGCAGTATGACATCTGTTTCATAGACTGGCGTATGCCCGGCATGGACGGCATTGAGCTGACAAGAAGGATAAAGGCGCGCGGGAACGGCAAACCGCCCGTGGTGATTATGATTTCCGCCTATAATTGGGAGGACATCAAGGAAACGGCTTCCCAGGCCGGCGTGGACAAATATCTGGTGAAACCGCTGCTGTCGTCGGCTATCATGGACTGTGTGAACGATTGCCTCGGATTGGGCCATAAACAGGACTCCTTGATTGACGCGGGCGATTTTGAGGGCAGGCATATATTGCTGGCGGAGGATATAGAGCTTAACCGGGAAATCGTGCTGGCGCTTATGGACGGCACGGGGCTTAAGATCGATTGCGCGGAAAACGGCAGGACAGCTCTTGACATGGTGGAAGCGGCACCGGATAGATATGATCTGATATTTATGGATGTACAGATGCCGCAAATGGACGGGCTGACGGCGACGCGGAGCATACGCGCCTTACCCTTCAATCGCTGTAAGGAAATCCCCATCATTGCCATGACGGCGGACGTTTTTAAGGACGACATCGAAAAATGCCTCGCGGCGGGGATGAACGACCACATTGGCAAACCGCTGGATATAACCGTGGTGCATGAAAAGCTGCGGCGCTATCTGGGCGAAAGCAATAAGGTTCTTATACCGTCGCGGGACGGAGGCTAACCCCGGTTTATACAGATCACGCGAACAGTACCGTCCGCCGGTTGAGACGGCAGCCCCAAACAGGAAAGGAAGAGATAAAATGACCGAAGCCATTGCAAAACGCCGCAGTATCCGAAAATATGATCCGGCGAAGCCCGTGACCAAAGAACAGCTCAATCAGCTTCTGGAAGCCGCTATGCTTGCTCCGTCAGCCTGCAACTCCCGTCCGTGGGAGTTTATCGCCGTCACAAAACGGGAGATCCTTGACGAAATCGCCCGGATACACCCGTACGCAAAAATGTGCGCTTCGGCCGCGGCCGCTATTATTGTCGTCGCGCTCCCCCAACCCGATATGCCTGCGGGGTTTTTCCCGCAGGACTGCGGCGCGGCAACGCAAAACATCCTGCTGGAAGCTGTGGCGCAAGGGCTTGGCGCCTGTTGGTGCGGTGTTTACCCCAGAGAGGAAAGAATGGCCGAAATTGCCGGGCTGTTTGACATCAAGGCGCCGAAACTCCCGTTCTGCGTGATTGCTGTCGGGACGCCCGCTGAAAAGCCGGCGCAAAGAGGCTTTTTTGAGGAACGCAAAGTCACCTATATAGACTGACGCCCGTTTGAGGGAACAGCCGTCAAACCCGCGTATAAGGGCCGGCGGCAGAAGGGAGTGTCCGTAATAGGTATGATGAAAGATAACACCGCAAACCGGGGCTCCCGAACCGTCCAGCTTTCTCTAAGGAGGAGGTTCGCGGTTTTTTCCGCCGTATTGTTTCTGCTCATTGTAACGATAGGGAGCGCCGCCTTTACATTTTCCATGCGGCAAATCGTCAAAGAAAACAAAGACAACGAAGTGCGCCGGATATTGGAAATTGAACGGATCAAACTGGAAAACTCACTGAACAGCGAGATTGCCATCGCGTTGAAAATGGCGGATTCCCCTCTGATCAGGCAGTATTTTGAAGCCCCCGGCGACGCTGTGCTGAGAGAGATAGTCTTTGCGGAAATAGGCGCGTACCGCCGGGCTTTTACGGCGCAAACGGTTTTCTGGATAAACGACATAGACAAAATGTTTTATTTTAACGATACCGCCCCCTATTTACTTGACCCGGAGAATCCCGAGAACTATTGGTATTCAATGACTCTTTACGGAACGGAGCCGTATAATTTTAACATCAATTACAACCCTGACCTGAACATAACCAATCTGTGGGTAAACGCGCCGGTTTATAGTGATAACGGCAAGCCGGTCGGCATGATCGGGACAGGGATTGATCTCTCGACATTTCTGGAAATGGTGTATAGGGACGCCGCGGGGCAGGCGGATATTTATTTTTTTAACGCCGCGGGGGAGATCACCGGAGCCAAAGACGCCGCGCTGGTGGCCGGGAAAAACCAAATCGGCGAACGATTCAGCAATACGGACCAAAGCATTATATCCATTGTGAAAAGCCTTGAACCGGGGCAGATTCATACGCTGGATTCTCCGCACGGAAAGATCGCGCTGGGGGCGGTTCCGCTGCTGGAATGGTACGCTATGGCCGTCATAGCGGACAGCGCAGACGATTATTACAACGCCATGACGACGCTGTTTCTCGTCATGCTTGTCATCATCGCGATCGTTTTTATCCTGTGCAACGCGGTTATCGCCAATCTTCTGAGACCTCTGCGAAAGGCAATGGCGGAGACGGAGGCCTCTTTCCTTGTCGCGGAATATGACATCATGAAATACAGGCTGATCAGCGACTCGTTAAGCATTGCTCACTGGGATATGGAAATCATGGTGGCGGACGATCCGGCCGGCCCGGAAAACTCTTTTAAGTGGTCGGACGAGTTCCGCCGCATGCTCGGCTATTCCGACGGGTATGACTTCCCGGATACCCTCAACAGCTGGACCGGACGCCTTCACCCTGAGGACAAGGAGAGGACGCTCACCGCCTTCATGGCGCATATCGGCGACAGAACCGGGAAAACGCCGTATGACCTGGAATACCGCCTGATGCTGAAAAACGGGACATACCGGTATTTTCACGCGTTTGGCTCCACGATGCGGGACACCGCGGGCGCGCCGCTGCGGATGGCCGGCGCGATGCGGGACATAACCGACCGGAAACTGATTGAGGCGGAGCTTGCAGGGGAATACGCGAAAAACAAAGCCGCGGCCCATTGGTATAAATCCATACTCGACGCGATACCTCTACCCATCAGTGTAACCGACACGAGTATGAACTGGACGTTTGTCAATAAGGCTGTGGAAGATTTTTTAGGGACGAAGCGGGGGGAAATGATAGGCAAGCCTTGCGGCAACTGGAACGCCCATATATGCAATACGCGGGACTGCGGCGTGGCCTGCGCGAAACGCGGCCTGATGCGCACGTTTTTCACGCATGCGGAATCGTCTTATCAGGTTGACGTTGAAATACTGAAGGATCTGAAAGGTGAAACGGCCGGATATATCGAGATTGTACAGGATATTACAAAAATCGAGGCGATGGCAAGGGAGCAGGCCGAAGCGGAAAACAAAGCGAAATCCTTGTTCCTAGCCTCCATGAGCCATGAGATCAGGACGCCGATCAACGCGATTATCGGCATGACGGCAATCGGGAAAAATTCGGGGGAAACAGACCGGAAGGACTACGCGCTGAATAGAATTGAAGAAGCCTCGTCACATCTTCTAGGCGTAATCAACGATATACTCGATATGTCAAAAATCGAGGCGGACAAACTGGAGTTATCGCCTGTTGAGTTTGATCTTGAGAGCATGATTCAAAAGGCGGTCACAGTCATCAGTTTTCGCGTGGAAGAAAAACGGCAGCGGTTTACCGTGGATGTCGACAGTAAACTGCCGCGCTTTATAATCGGCGACGACCAGCGGCTTACGCAAGTTATCGTGAACCTGCTGTCCAACGCGGTCAAGTTCACGCCCGAAGGGGGCGAAATCCGGCTTGGCATATCTTTGGTATCGGAAAACGACGGGATATGCGAGCTGCGTATCGAGGTAGCCGACAATGGGATCGGGATGTCGTCCGAACAACAGGAGAAACTGTTCCACGCTTTTGCGCAGGCGGACATCGGTATCAGCCGCGAGTACGGCGGCACGGGGTTGGGTCTCGCCATATCAAAACGCATTGTTGAACTCATGGACGGCGAGATCCTTGTTGAGTCGGAGTTCGGCCGGGGTACACGTTTCACTGTCACCGTCAAAGCGCGGATGGGAACAACCGGTCCGTCGTTATCGGAAGCCTTTGACGCCGGTTCGGAAGATGTGCGGCTGCGGGAAGACGCGCCCGATATAAGGAAGGGTATGTTTGAGGGTAAAACCCTGTTGCTTGCCGAGGATATTGAGATCAACCGCGAAATCATTATGACGCTGCTAGAGGATACGGGGCTGACCATTGATTGCGCCGAAAACGGTAAAGAGGCGCTCGATATGATAGCGGCGGCTCCCGGCAGATACGATATTGTGTTTATGGATATGCAGATGCCGCAAATGGACGGACTGGAGGCGGCGCGGCGCATACGCGCTCTGCCCGCTCCGCGGGGCGTCGCGCTGCCGATCATAGCGATGACCGCGAACGTATTCAAAGACGATATTGAGAATTGCCTTGCCGCGGGCATGGACGACCATATTGGAAAGCCGGTCGACATTGACACCATAATCGCGAAACTGCGGCAGTATTTGAGGGGGGAGGTCCCATGAAGATAGCGCCGGACGCGCTGTGCGCGGCTATGGGGAACCGGTTGGGATATGACGGCGACGCGTGTTCGGCCCCGGCGGCGTGCGCCGAATCATATTCTATGCGGGACGTACCTCCCCCGCCCGGCGCAGGAAATGGGGAAAGACAGTGATGCAGGCGGTTTTGACGACAGGCGGCGGAATCGGGTTTATTTTTGGTATGACCTGTCTGGGGGCCGCCACGGTATTTTTCTTCCGCAAGTCGGCGCCGGGCAGCTTCCAGCAGATTTTTCTCGGCTTCGCGGCGGGGGTGATGGTTGCTGCGTCCGTATGGAGCTTGCTGATTCCCGCCATTGAGGAGGCGGAAGCGCAGGGCCTGATCGGATGGCTACCCGCCGCGGGGGGATTTGCCCTCGGCGTTTTGTTCCTGCTGGGACTGGATCATCTCATACCGCACATCCATCCCCTTTCCGATGTGCGGGAAGGGCCGGCTTCGGCGTCCAAACGCACGACATTGCTGGTCTTCGCCGTGACCTTGCACAATATCCCGGAGGGGATGGCGGTAGGGCTTTCTTTCGCCCTGGCGGTTCAGAATGACGATCCGGCGATGTACACGGCCGCTTTCGCGCTGGCGCTTGGCATCGGCATTCAAAACTTTCCGGAAGGCGCGGCGGTCTCCCTGCCTCTGCTTCAGGAAGGCGTACCGCCCGGCAAAGCCTTTGGGATGGCCTGTTTGTCCGGCGCGGTGGAACCTGTTTTCGGGATTTTGGCGGTGCTTCTGGCGCTGTGGCTTGGACCTGTGATGCCGTGGCTGTTATCCTTCGCGGCGGGCGCGATGATATATGTCGTGGTGGAGGAATTGATTCCCGAAGCGCATTTGGGGGAGCATTCCCACGCGGGCACACTGGGCGTCATGGCCGGTTTCCTGGTGATGATGACGCTGGATGTGGCGCTGGGTTAGGTATAGGAATTGTACGGAAGGGGCGGCCGTCGCGCTTGTCGCTAAAGTCAACGCGAGCACCGGCGGCTGGCTTATCCACCACATTCAGCATGAGGATAAAAAAGTCGCCGCGCATATCCGCGAGCATGGAGCTTAAACCGGGTATACGCGTCATGCGCGCCGTGAATACCGTTGAGGCAGCGGCCGCGTTGACAAGCTCCGGCAGACGGAGGAACCGGTCCCTCCGTTTGCCGGAGCATTCTGATTTAAGGAGATGACAAAAGAGCGTGGCGGTTTGCCGCGGGCCGGCGCGCGTTACACTTGACAAACGGCGGTACAAACTATATATTACAGGGGTACATCACACAGATTGGAAAGGGGTTCATTGAATTGAACGCGAAAAGGATACGCTGCCTTGTCCTGGCCGCGCTGGCGCTGTGCGCCGTTACGGCGGGCTGCCAAAGCCCCGGGGCCGGGGGGGACAGCAAGCTCAGCGGTTCCGCGGAAGACGTCCTGAACTTAGTCCTTGACGGCATTGACGCGTCGCTGCCCGAAGACCAGAAGATGCCTATGTCGTTCTCGCAGCCCGTTACCGCCGATGACAGCCAATATACTATCGGGCTTTCTCCGGACGATTTTGACAAGTACGTCTCGGAGGCGGTAAGCTCAATGGCCACAATCGGCACGCACGCCCACCAGATCATTCTCATAAAGGCTAAATCCGTCCAGGACGCGGCTGAGGTCAAAAAGCTCATCACCTCCGACGGCGGCTATGACCCGAAGAAGTGGGTCTGCGTTTACCCCAAAAAGGGCGTCGCGGTCGATTCCGGCAGTTATGTGCTGCTGATCGCGGGCGAGGCGGCGGTCGCCGACGCGGGGGTCGGGGTTTTCAAAAATGAGGCGGGGTCTGCCGGCGACGTCATCACGTTCTGGGAGTTTACCGGATAATAGGGGTATTTTCGAGGGGAGGGCGGCGCCGTGCTTTTTTCAAGTCCCGAGTTTTTATACTATTTTCTTCCGATCACCCTTATTCTCTATTTCATAACGCCGATGCCGCAAGGTTCCCCCCGCCTGAGAAATTCGGTGCTGCTGCTGGCAAGCCTTATTTTTTACGCGTGGGGGGAGCCGAAATACGTCCTGCTGATGGCGGCGCAATGCGCCTCGGCATGGGCTTTTGGGCTGCTCATTGACAAGTATCGCGGGCAAAAGGCCTCGAAGGTCTGGATGATCGTCTCCGCCGCGGTGAGTTTTTCGGGACTGATATTCTTCAAATACGCCAACTTTTTCATCACAAACGTCAATAACGCCATAAACGGGCATATCCCCCTCATCGGCCTGTTGATGCCGGTCGGCATCAGCTTCTACACGTTTCAGATCGTCAGCTACACGTTTGACCTCTACAAGGGCCAGACGGAAGTGCAGCGAAGCGTGATCGATTTTTCCACTTATGTGGCGCTGTTCCCGCAGCTGATTGCCGGTCCTATCGTGCGTTACGCCGACGTCGCGCGCGAGATCGGGCGCAGGGAGCACAGCCTGCCCCGGTTCTCAATGGGTGTGCGGCGCTTTATCATCGGGCTTGGTAAAAAGATGCTGTTGGCGAACATGTTCGGCGAGCTGGTGGACATTTATAAAAAAAGCAACGGCACGAGCGTTTTATTTGTTTGGGTCTATATCATCGCCTACTCCCTTCAAATCTATTTCGACTTCTCCGGATACAGCGACATGGCCATCGGGCTCGGACACGTTTTCGGTTTCAAATTCCTTGAAAATTTCAACTACCCTTACATAGCCGACAGCATAACAAATTTCTGGCGGCGCTGGCATATGTCGCTGTCGAGCTGGTTCAGGGACTATGTATATATCCCGCTGGGCGGCAACCGCGTTCCGAAATGGCGGCACGCGTTCAATATCCTTGTCGTCTGGGCCCTCACCGGCTTCTGGCACGGCGCGGACTGGAATTTTATCCTGTGGGGCGCGTTTTTCGGGGTTGTTCTGCTTGCGGAAAAATTCTTTCTCGGCAAGCTGCTTGAAAAGACTCCCAAAGCCGTCCGGCATATCTACGTCATGCTGGTGGTGTTCGTAAGCTGGGCGTTTTTCGACGCGGCGGGGCTGGGCGTGTCGTTTGGGGTGATCGGGCGGATGTTCGGCGCGGGCGCGGGCGCTCTCGCGGACAGGGAAGCTCTGTACTACCTCCGCAGTTACGCGCTCCCGCTGATCATTGGGATCATCGGCGCGACGCCGCTGCCGAAGTTTTTAGCCGGTAAAGCTGCGGAAAAGAAGGCGCTTGTCACCGCGCTGGAACCGCTTATTCTCGCGGCGCTGCTGATCGCCGCGACGGCGTGCATGGTAGACGGTTCGTTCAATCCGTTTATATACTTCCGGTTTTAGGGGGGCGTGGAGATGGAAAAGCGGAAAGCCAGCCTGCGGGAAACATTGACCGCCGCCGTTTTTATCGCGGTGATAGGCGTGTTTTTTATTCTGAACCTCGCCGTGCCCGCGCCGGAGGTGCTGGTGAGCGAACGCCGCACTCCCGCGAAGTTTCCGGAGCTGTCGGTGAAAACCATCCTGTCCGGGGCGTTTATGGGCAATTTCGACGATTACGCCGCCGACCATTTTGTGTTCCGCGACGGGTTCCGTTCGATACGCGCGTTCATGGTGCTCGACGTGTTTCTGCAAAGCGACAAGTCCGGTATCTACCGCGATAAGGAGGTTGGTCTCGGCGAGTTCCGCAAAATGGACGAGACCGCCTTCAGGCAGACCGCCGAAAAAATCAAAAAGGCCGCCGCCTCTCTGGAGGACGTGAACGTTTACTATTCCATTGTGCCTGACAAAAGCATATTCGCCGGACGATACATGCCCGGTTTTGACCTTGAAAAGGCAGAGGGTATCCTTTCCGGCGCGCTGGGCGGATACACCTACATCCCGCTTGCCGGTACGCTGGGCGCGGACAGCTTCTACAAAACCGATCTGCACTGGAATCAGCCCAAAATCGGCGATAAAAGCGGCGGCGTTGTGAACCGCCTGCTCTCGTCCATGGGTAGGGACCCGGATATGGCCGTGCGCGGTGAAAAGGTTGCCGGGCGGTTCCGCGGCGTCTACGCCGGCCAGCTCGCCCTGCCCGCGGACGCCGACGGCATGGGGTATTTTGACGTCTCCGGACGGGCGTACTATCTCAATGAGAAGACCCTGCAATTGGAAGAGGGCCCCGTCTATGATTTTGAGCGTTTTAGCGGCATCGACCCCTACGACTTTTTTCTGCGCGGCCCCCAGCCGCTTATCGTGCTTGAAAACACGGCCGGAGACCCCGGCAGGGAGCTTTACCTGTTTCGCGACTCCTTCGGCTCCAGCCTGGCGCCGCTCATGCTGGGCGCGTATTCCAGAATAACCCTGATCGACCTGCGCTACCTGAATCTGCAGATCCTCGGCCAGTTTGTCGATTTCACCCCCGGCTCCGACGCGCTCTTTATTTACAGCTCCCAGATTTTTAACAACCCCAGCGTCTTACAGGTGCATTGAACACTGTGTCACGTCAATACCCGAACTTACGGGCCGGGTTGGCCCGGACAAAAAAACGGAGGTTTACCATATGTTGATTACCAAAGGAAAAACGGAGATCACACCGCTTGAGGCGGGGTATGACGAGAAAAGGCTCGACGTTCTTCACAGGCATTTTGAGAGACTGATAAGCGGAAATAAGATCATGTGCGCCTCCTACTGCGCTTCCAGAAAAGGGAAAGTATTTGCCGCCGGAGCGATCGGGCCGCTGAGATATGACGACCCTGAAAAACCTCTGCTTCCCGACGCGGTAAACCGCATTGCGTCGATCACCAAGCTGACGGCCACCGTCGCCGTTATGAAGCTGATCGAGGACGGATTCTTCAGGCTTGACACCCCGGTCAAGGAATTGCTGCCCGAGTTTGACTTCGGCGACTTTTGGAAAATCAACGTCTATCATCTCCTGACCCACACATCGGGGATGATTCCGGACCAGGGCTATGACGATCTTCCCGAACGCGACTACTGGGCATGTATTGATGAATATATCCAAAGCTATGACCCGAAAAAGGACGGGGACTTCAGGTGGCTTTCCGCCGCGCTGAAAGCGGGGGTCAGAAGAGCGCCGGACGCCGAGTGGCAGTACTGCTCCTTCGGGTTTGCGGTTTTGGGCGAAATTATTTCAAGGGTCAGCGGCGTACACGCTAATAAGTACATAGAGGACGAAATACTAAAGCCGCTGGGGATGAGAGACAGTGTTTTTGACCTTACTCCCGCTCTCGCGGCGCGCAGTATCGCGGCGAATGAGCGGCAGAAAAAATATCTGGACGCCGTTGCCGCCGGTCAGGCCGGGGAAGATAAATCTTCCGAATACTGGGATAAAATCCCTTCCACAGGCGGGGGGCTTTTCTCCACGCTTTACGATCTGGTAAAGTTCGGAAATCTGTGCCTGAATATGGGGACCTTGGGCGGTGAAAGGATTCTCGGCAGAAAGATTTTCGAGAAAATCACAACCCGAGCGCTCTTCGGCAAGCCCAATTTCGCGTGGAACGTAAACGATCCCGACAGGGCGTACGGAATAGGCTTTGATATGAAAAACGGCGAGTATATCTATTCGCCGGGGAGCTTTTTCCACGAGGGCGCCGGAGCGTGCGCGCTGTTTATCGATCCCAAAGAGGAAATGGTGGCGGCCTATTTTGTGCCGGAGGCGAACGGATGGAACGCCGAATCCGTTTATAACACGCAGATCATCCTGTGGAGCGGATTGATTTGAAGGGGGAGCTGTTTACATGAACAAACATATTACGATCGGCAGCGTCCCGTTTACCCCGGAGGAAGCGGGATACGAAAGCCTGTATATAGACAGGCTGAACGGGTTTATCGCGCGGATGCTCGATGAAAAAATCGTGCAGGGCGGTTCCTACCATCTCTTCCGGCGTGGTAAGCTGTTCGCGAATAACGCGGTCGGTTCCCTTGACTACCGCGAACCGGATAAGCCGCTTTTACCCGATAGCATACGGAGGATCGCTTCTATCACAAAGCTCTTTACCTCTGTTGCTATTTTCCAGCTTGCCGAGCAAGGCTATATCAATATCAACGACCCTGTCGCGCAGCACCTGTCTGAATTTGACACCTCGCTCCACAGGGGAATCACCGTATATAATCTGCTCACGCATACATCGGGCTTATTGCCTGACGGCGGCGCTTTTGACGAGCCGTATGAGAACCGCTGGACGAACCATATCAATAATTTTGACGGCAATTGGATCAAGGCGATGCTGACGCAGCCTCCTCACTGCAAACCCAACACCGAATGGGCGTATTCATCCTATTGTTTCTGTATGCTCGGCGAGATCATACAGCGGATCAGCGGGAAAAAACTCGAGGATTTTGTCATGGAAAACATCGTGACCCCGCTTCATATGAAAGATACCTTTTACGAGCTGCCCGAAGAGCTTTTTGACCGCGTATGCGTGACGACCGAATGGGAGATTCCCCGGAAAAGGAGCAACAAGGAGGAAAACATCTGGGACAAAGTGCCGCCGGGAGGTTGGGGGATATGCTCCACGCCCGCCGATTTGAGCCTGTTCGGGCAAATGCTGTTGAACAACGGAAGTCTGAACGGGACGCGGATCATCGGGAGAAAATCGGTGGAGAATTTAGTGCACCCGCATTTGAAAAACAGCAATTTCCGTAATTACTGCTGGGGCGCGGACGAGATCCAGAACCACCATTGCGGGCTGGGCTTTGAGGTAATGGCGGATAAACCGTTCAATCAGATGTCGGAGGGGACCTACGGACACGAAGGCTCGGGCGTAAGCTGGTTTTATGTGGACCCGAAAGAGGAATTTATCGCAAGTGTGTTCATGCCGTATTACGAGGGTAATTTCAATCTCATACCCATTCACAGGACGAAGTATGTCATATGGGCGGGTTTGATTTAACGCATGAAGCTGTTCAAAAGAAAGATCGATACGCTGATCGCGGTGGCGTTCGTTACGTTTAAGGAGTGGGGCGCGTACCGCACCCATTCTATGGTTTCGATTTTCGTCGGCCCCGTGTATTTCGCGGCGCAGTATTACATCTGGACGGCGGTTTATGGCGGGAGCGGCGAACTAAACGGCATGAAGCTCGCCGAAATGATACGCTATTTCGGAGCGAGCGCGCTGATCGGTTATCTGGTCATGGATTTCGCGGCCTGGAATCTAAACATGCTCGTTGAGAGCGGAAAATTCCTGACATTTGCGCTGCGCCCGCTCAACCACCGGTTTTTTGCCTTCTCCCAAAAAGCGGGGCACCGCCTTTTGGGTTTTGTCCTGGAGTTTATCCCCTGCCTGATCCTGTTCGCGCTCTTATTCAAGGTTGATATGCGCCCCGCATATGCCGGCTGGTTACTGTTGTCGGTTGTTTTGGCGTTTTTGATGAATTTTTTTGTTAATTACTGTCTCGGAATGTTCTCGTTTTGGTTTGTACACTCGGGCGGCATCAGGATGGTTTACGGTTTATTCAGCAGCGTTTTCACCGGGATGCTGATTCCGCTGGTATTCTTTCCAAAGCCGCTGCAGGTTATCCAGCTCTTCCTGCCCTTCCAATATACGGCTTATGTACCGGTCATGGTGTTTCTGGGCCGGTACTCGCTGGGCGGCATAACGCTGCCGATACCCGCGATTGTGGGCATACAGGCGGTTGCGGTCATGACGGTATTTGTCATCTCCGAGATCATGTACAGAGCGGCAATGAAGCGGTTTACCGCGGTGGGGGCCTGATATGAAGAAGCTGTTGGCTATTTACAAGACATGCGTCAAAACCGCGCTCAACAGGGCGGCGGCATACCGGCTCAACTTTATACTGTCCTTTCTGATAACGCTTGGCTCCAATATATTGTTCCCGCTTGTAACGATTTTGATTTACAACTCGGGGGCCAGTTTCCCGGAATGGGATTTTTATGAGGTACTGCTGATACAGGCGGTCTTTACCTTATCGCACGGATTGGCTGGTATTGTCTTCAACGAGGTTTTGTGGAAAACCATGCTGCATATCCGTGAGGGGAGTTTTGAAATCGTGCTGTTAAAGCCGCTTACCCCCCTGTTTTTCCTCATATCAACGAGCTTCGAGCCTGAATTTGCCGGTTTGCTGATTGGCGGCGGCGTGATGTTCGGGATTGCGGCTGCGCATACGGGAATAGCGTCGGCGTTGGCAATCGGGCAGTTTTTGCTGTTATTCGCGGCGGGTTTCGCGGTTATGGCGGGCATAAACATGATGATGGCGGCCACCTCTTTTAAGTGGGTGGGAAACTCTCGGATACCCGAAATCTTTGAAAGCGTGAAAAATTTCGGGAAATATCCCGCCGCTGTGTTTCCGCAAATCATACGGGGGCTCGCGGCGTTTATTATTCCGGTGAGCATGATCGGATTTTTCCCCGCGGGCGCGCTGCTGGGACGGCTTGACCTGACCGCCTTTATTGCCATATTGCCTTGTTTTTTATTCATGCTGATCGGGATATGGCTGTATAATCACATGATCAGGCTTTATGAAGGGGTGGGAGGGTAATGCCAATTATCGAGGTTAATAACCTTACAAAAACATACACGACATATAAACGGGGAAGCGGCGCGAAGGACAGCGTAAAGAGCTTTTTCAGGCGCGAGCGCGTTGTTGTAAACGCCGTCGACAACATATCTTTTACGGTCGAGGAGGGCAGTATCTGCGGCATACTGGGTCCCAACGGCGCGGGTAAATCCACAACGATCAAAATGCTGTGCGGCGCGCTGTTCCCCACTTCGGGCGGGATAACCGCGTTACATATGAGGCCTTACGCGGACAGGAAACGCTATGTCGGCGAAATCGGCGCGGTGTTCGGTCAGCGCAGCCAGTTAATCTGGGATATACCTCCGATTGACAGTTTTAATATGAACCGGGCGATTTACGGAATATCGCAGGCCGACTATAAATCAAGGCTTGACGAGTTGGCGGAGTTGTTTGAACTGACCGAGATCATGCACAAGCCTACGCGGGTCTTATCGCTTGGCGAGCGCATGAAGTGCGAGTTTATCATGGCGATGCTGCATAAGCCGAAAATCGTATTCCTGGACGAGCCGACTATCGGGCTTGACGTGATCGCCAAAGCGAAAATCCGCGAGTTTATTCAGAAGATGAACGCGCAGGGAACGACGTTTATCCTCACAACGCATGATTTGGAGGATGTAAAGCAGTTAGCCGGCCATGTGATCATCATCAACCACGGGGTCAAGGTTTTCGACGACACGCTGCAAAAACTGCAGCTCAACCTGGGGGAGAAAAAGATCATTGAACTGACGCTGGAACGCGAAATGGATTTTGACGCTTCCGCTTTAGGCGCGAGGCTGGCCGGGCGAAAATCGCCGCTTGAACTGACGCTGGAGGTCGATATGTCGCAGACGGTCATCAGTGATTTTATCGAGCAATTATCAAAGAAAACAGGTTTTTCGGATATATCGGTCAAGGAGCTTCCTATGGAAGAGATCATCACAAGGATTTACAGCGAGACGGTAAGCTGACGGTAAAGCCGATCCTGAAAACGGTCAGTTTCAAAACGACTGACAGGGATACGATAAAAATCATAAGGACAGCTTTCCCCATTTCATTACGGCCATTCTCTCCCCAGTTTCTCTAACCTGTTGTTAAACCTGTTAACCGACAAATTAAAACGCTGCCAGCGGGATGCTGAGTCACTGTAATCCTGATTTATACGCTCAAAATAGGCGTCAACTGCCATTTTTACTCTCGCATCGTCGCTTCCAAGCAACCTTTCGATCTGCGGCGCCGCGTCCGCGGACAAACTCAGCGCGTAATAAATCCCTTCCCGGCCCGTTTTGAAATACCTGTCAATTTGATCTTTTGCAATGACGGCGTCCATTGGCACAACGTTTAACAGCAGATAATAAGTCAGCCCGATGGCCGCATAAACGGCAACAATATTGAACGCGGGCTTTATAATATACGCGAACGTAAACGCGAGCCCTATCGCTTCAAAAATAAGGAACCCAAATACCAAAAACCGCAGCCGTGTAAGCCCGTCGTCCGCATTATACAGCCACATCCGGTAAAACGACGAAATCAGCAGTATCCCCGTGACGGCACATAAATAGCAGCATAATAGCTTTGTCAGCTTTGCCCATTTCCCTGTCTGCGCTTTTGTCAGCCAAACTGTAAAGAGAATGAGTAAAATATTGAGCCCGCTTAAAAACAGCAGCTCAAAGAATCCGCGGCGGGCGTAATGGGTATAGGTCAGTCCGTATGGCAGATTGTCTCCGCTCGCGAACAGGTACCTGAACTGGATCACCACAAAGATGGTATAAATCACCAGAATGGATACAAGCAATATGTTCAGTATAATTAAGTCCCCGCTTTTTACTTTCCTGTCAGCCGCTTTTTCACATCCAGGCTGATATACGGAATAAACAAGCCCAAACAGGTAAAAGCCCGCGATAATCCCCCACACTATTTTCAACAGCGCATCGAAGTTCATAATCTTTATAATATCTCTCAGGATTTTTGACACGCTGTTTGAAAATATCAGATCGGCGGAGGAAAGCATTACCAGCAAAAACAGTACGCAGGGTACGGAAACGGCAACGCCGATCAAGACCCGTTTTGCGGTTCTGGTGTGTTTTTGATTGATTTCGGCGCACCATTTGAAGGGCACGGCAAAGTATCGGAGCGGCTCCGGTATATTTTTCAGTATGTTACCAATAAACCGTGCCGACACTTCTCTCACCGGCAATCTGTCCGTCATCCACAGCGTCATGACGCTGTACAGTACAAACACAACAATAAAATTGGATACCCGCCATATTTCGTTTGCGCTTATAAAGGAATTGAGCGCAAGAACAAAGACGGGAATAAACGTCAAAAGAGGTTTCTTTTTAGGCGTTAAAAAAACCAAGCACACAAACTGTATGACTGCAAATACCGGCACGCTGATCCCCGCGTTCCGAGGCAATACCAAATAGGAAAATCCAATTGCCGAAATCAGCAAATATAATAATAATTTTAACTTTAATGATTTTTCCATTTCTTATTCCTCCCTGAATTCCAAAATGTCCCCCGGCTGGCAGTGAAGGGTTTTACAGATTTCCTCCAGTGTTGAGAACCGGATTGCTTTGGCCTTGCAATTTTTCAAAATGGATAAATTTGCGGGCGTGATATTCATTTTTTCCGCAAGCTCCATAAGGCCGATTTTCCGCTTTGCCATCATGACGTCTAAGTTCACTATTATAGGCATCAATCACACCGTCCAGTCGTTTTCTTCTTTGTAGGCTACGGCTTGCTTGAACACGTCTTTCAGCGTCAGGCAAAACAACCCTAAAAGCGAAAATATGATTACAATCAAGGATGACGCGATCGTAAACCAAAAACAGATTTTCAGTAAGAATATGACCGCAATCAAAAAACTCGCGACGGAGCATTTTCTGAGGCAGCTGACATTCGGCGCGGTAAACGGATTGCCGCCGAGCAGCGTTCTGAAGATAGCCTTCAGCTGCCACAAAAGGGAAAGCGCGCATAATCCCGACAATATCAGAATGACGGTGTACGGTATGACTATATACGGAGAATACCCCAAAAAACCGGCAAGCGCGGGCATAATAAAAGGCAGCGCGATACACCCTATAATTCCGCCGTAAAACATAATGTCAACCAGCACCTTTGTCAGATAATGTACGAAACTGTTCTTATACATACCAATGCCTCCATAAATGATTTATGGAGGCATTATACCATGTGGCTTTTCGATTGTCAACACTTAATTATCGAAAATCAATAATTAAATATTGATACTACTGTCCCCTATTATAAAACGGACTGTACCGGCATGCCCGCCAGGCCCGCTTATCTTATTCGGAGTACCACAACAGCAATGATGTTATCGGCTTTTACCCCGCATGATGGCAGCCCGCGCCGCAGATATGCCTGTTGGGGCATTCCGGCGCTTTTTGGGAGCCTTTGAGCACCCCCGGAGCGGCTTTGTATACCGTCTGCAAGTCAAGCGACCCGCAATCGGGACAAGGAATGCGCTTCTCCGCTTTATCCGCCATAGACGCGGAGATGTTGTATTCTTTGCCGCATTTGGGACAGCGCAGGTCATAAAATGGCATGTCCGGTTCTCCTTCCAAAAATTATCACACATCAATTTGTTTTTACATAAAACTTCCGGTTTCTCGGCGGGTCGAACTCGCAGAAGTATATCCCCTGCCATCTGCCGAGGACGGGCTTGCCGCCCTCTATGATAACCGTTACGCTCGAACCGACGGCACTCGCTTTCAGATGCGCCGCGCTGTTTCCTTCGCCGTGACGGAATTCGGCGCGGTCGGGAAACGCCTTGTCCAGCCCGATGAGCAGGTCATGCACAACGTCCGGGTCGGCGTTCTCGTTGATCGTGACGCCCGCTGTCGTATGAGGGCAGTATACAATGGCAATACCGTCCGTCACACCGCTTCTGGCGACGGCTTCACGGACTTGCGGCGTGACATCGTAGAAGTTTTCGCGGGGCGTGGATAACGGGTATTCAAAGAGCATTGTCAGATTCTCCTATCATTCATGCCAATCAGCATATCAAAAACTGTGTCCCGCGTCTATAAAAAGTATTTGCGGGGCGTGGCCGGTGTTTCACGATCCCTCGACCATCCATACCCTCATGCCGCCGGACTGACGGTTACTCCAGGCATAGTATGGCACGGCCCGCAGAGTGACCGGTTCCCCCTCCGGTAAACCGGCGCTGTAAAGGGAATTTGTGCTGGGTATCCGGACGCCTTCCGTTTCTATAAGGTAAACGCCGCTGTTCGCAATGCTGCCGGGTTTGCAGACAAGGGCGGAACCTCGGGGCAGACGGAGCGCGGCGAGGCCGCCGCCGTTGTCCGTTTCCTCAAAGCAATAGACGACCGGGCCGCGCGTCAAAGCCACACAGCCCGCGGCGGCGCGCACGTTTGCGTTGGCGTACATACGGACGGGTTCCATCTCCAGATGAACGTCCACCACATCCCCGTTCCGCCATATGCGGTCAATATATGCATACCCGTCCCGCGGTATTGTTTTCTCCTCTTTTCCGTTTACCGTTACCATCCATCTTCCGCACCAGCCGGGTATATGTACGGCGAAGAAAAAGGAAACGTTTTCATTTTTAGGACGGACAGTATAACGGACATCTCCTTTCCACGGGTATCCGGACTCGCAGTCCACGGTTATGCCGCCCGCCTTGGAAAACCGCGCCTGACCGCCCAGATAGATGTGGGCATATATACCTTTTTCACTTTCACCCCAGGCATACTGCCCCAATGAGGCGATCAGCCTTGCCAGGTTAGGCGGGCAGCAGGCGCAGCCGTACCATTCCGGCCTTCGCGGCAGCGCGTGCCTGTATTCCGGCAATACGCCCGACACATTTGGTACGGTTTCGAGCGGGTTGACATAGAAAAACCGTTTGCCATCCATCTGCATACCGCTCAATATGCCATTGTACAGTTCCTTTTCCAGAATGTCGGCATATTCGCCCTTCGGACACAGCTCCAGCATCCGCCGGGCAAAGAACGCCATACCGATAGAGGCGCAGGTTTCGGCGTAAGCAAGGTCGTTCGGCAATTCGTAATCGGAAGAAAACGCCTCGCCGTGGACGGTGGAACCGACACCGCCGGTGATATACATACGGCGGTCAACAATGCTGCGCCACAGGTTTCCGCAAGCATCCGCCAGTTCCCTGTCTTCTGTCAAGGCGGCCAGTTCCGCCATAGCCGTAACCATATAGACCGCCCGGACGCTGTGCCCTGCGGCGTCCTTTTGCTCTCTTACCGGCAGATGGCGCTGATTATAGGAAGGCTCCTGCTCCCGCGACCAGTGGAACCAGCCCCGGTTTTTGATTTCCCCGGAAAGGACCTCGGGGGTTCGTCCCCGCTCGTTGATAAAATACAGGGCGGTGTCCAGATACCGTTTTTCGCCTGTCGCCTCATACATCCGCAGAAGCCCCAACTCCACTTCCTGATGCCCCGGCACGCCCCGCACCTGTCCTTCGCCCGTGCCGAAGCGGGCGCAGATCAGATCGGCGTTTTTGCGCATGACCGACAGAAAACGGTCTTTCCCTGTCGCCTGCCTATAGGCAACCGCCGCCTCCATCATATGCCCGGCGCAATACAGCTCGTGGCACTCGGCAAGGTTTTGCCATTTATGTCCGGGTTCCTTCAGGGTGAAGTAGGTGTTCAGGTATCCGTCCGGCTCCTGCGCCTGTTCTATCAGCGCAATTAACCCGTCCGCTTTTTCCTCCAGCGCCGCGTCTTCCTTCAGAGCCAGGGCGTACGCCGCCGCTTCCAGCCATTTGGCCAGATCGCTGTCCTGAAAGACCATGCCGCGGAACTCCCCCTCCGCTTTTCCGGCGGCGACGCGGAAATTCTCTATGGCGTGGCTTTTGTCCATACCCTCAACCTTATCATCCATAACATCATATTGATATGGGATCACGGTCTCCATGACCAACTGCTGAACAGGCGACCAGAAACCGTCGCGTATCGTAACGGCTTTGATATTCAGGGTTTCCTGCGTTTTCATCCCTGTCACTTCCCTTCCGATGGTAGCGAGTTTCGCCCGCGCATAGTCCCACCGGGCCTGCGGCGGGACATAAAAGACGTTTTCGGCGACGGGTCGTCGGGATTCGCCCCAGCATAATCATCCTCTTGTATGTCGGTGTCTGGGACACATTATACAATAGATTGCGTAAACCTGCAAGCGCGAAAGCGGTCCCGCACTTGCGGAACCGCTTTCCCATTCTAAATGATTAGTCGTAAATCAACTCGCCGCGAATAATCTCATCGGCACAAACGGCGATATTGTTCATTCTGCCAACCCACAGCATTTTTGTATAAGTATGATTGGGAAGATATCAGTTCCATAAAAGCCCGCGCAAAATTCCTATGGTAGAATCATACTAATCGAGACTGTCAAAGAGGCTTCTTTTTGTAGGTTTCGTCCAGAACAACAATCAAAATAAAAGGAGAGATATGTCATGAGGAACAGAGCCTTCAAGAGACCGGTGAGTCTGGCGCTGAGTTGCTTTATGGCGGTCGGGCTGTTTTTCGTCACGACGGAGCCGGAGGTGATGCGGGCGTACGCCAGCGGCACGCCAAGCCCCGACGACTATAATTCGCTCCTATACGAAATGAGGTTCGCGCCGGGCGCGGAGCTTACCCCCGAATACGCCGCGTGGAAGCAATCCGGCGAGGCGGCGCAGGACGACTCCACATGCCTGCAGCTTGAAGACGGCGGCAAAGCCGAATCCAAACCCCTGACGGTCGGGAGCGGGATGGGCGTTGTTGTGGACTTCCAGTATAAACCTACCGGTTCCTCCAACAGCGCCATCACGCTGAAAGGCTCCGGCAGCGCGGAATATGTACTTACGGTTCGAAACACGGGATTTACCGTGACAGGAGGCGGGCAGCCGGGCGGTTTTGCCACCGCGTTTGCTCCGGGCGGCGACGGTTTTTCACCGAAATTCACCGCCGAATTTATTATAAGCGGAGGACAGGTCACAGCCGAGATATTCAACGCCTCCGGAGACAGCATAGGCAAAACGGGCAATTATCCTTTCCCGGACGGTACTTTGAACGTAATCCTCGCGGAAAACGGCGGGAGCTCCCGCTACACCTTTCTTGACGCGTTCGGAACAGCCGGCACAAGGGTGTTGGCGGATATAGATTTTTCAAACGAGGGAGAAACAAACCTGACGGACGCGGGCTGGAGTTTTAACGGAGGCGGCACCGAAAGAGGCTTCAATTACTCGGGCAAACCGTTGGGGCTTTACCTTACCGCCCCCACATCAGGCGGCGGCGGCAGCGCCCTATCCCCCAAGTATGACGCCAGGCACGGCCTGACCATAGAGACGACGTTTCAAGTTGCGGACGTACCCGGCAACCGCGGAGCCAACTTCAGATTGATCGGTCCCACCAAAGGGGGGAACTGGAATGAACCTTTCCTTGTCGTATTATCTAAAAACGGCACGGGCGGCTGGATTACATTCAGAACGGAACCGGGCGTTAACCAAGGTGAAATACAAAGCCCCGCTACCAATAATATGACCTATACCGGCAATACCTTTTTACCGGCGTTAAAAGCGGTGATCACGGTTGACGGCGGAGGGGCGAAGGTCAATGTGACCAATGCCCCTAATTCATTTAACTGGAACGCGAATAACGGAAACGCGTTTTCTTTGCCCGCGTCCGACCTCGGCCAGCTTCAATTTACGATGTGTGAGGTCGACGGCTGCGGGGCGCAGACCGTCTGGCAGACCTTTAAGGTGACGCAGAACCGGGGCGCAAGCGCCCTGCTGAGCGCGTTCAAAAACAAAACCGCTACGACCGGGACCGAAGGATGGGCGCTGACCGGAGCCGCCGATGTAAAACCGGTAGACCCGGCAGGCACACATTTTCTGCAAAACGGGCTTCATCTGACAGGCGCCCAACGGGCGGTATCCCCCGCGTTAAAAAGTATCCTCCCCACGGACGCGCTGAAAGACGGCGCCAAGGTCGTCGTGGAATTTGACTATATCCCCGCACCGGGGGATGTGATGACGTCGCAGGTCGCGCTGCGGAACGCGGCCGGCACGAACGACGCTTATTACAGCAGTTCAACCTGGAAAGGTAACTCTCTGGACTCAAACGGGTTTAAGAGCGTTGTGAACGGAGGCAGCTTCCAAACGCTGCCGCATGACTCCAAAGTACCCGGCGGCGGCGACCATTATTACAACCACGGCGTCAATCCGGCCCCAGGTGATTTCTCAAAGAAATACAGGGTGGAATTAACGGTCATCGGAGGCTATTACTATTACGTTATGTATGATGAAAACGGAAACGTCTTCTGGGACAGGAACAATGACCCCTACACTCTGAACGGCCTCGACGTCGGCGACATGGTCGTGTGCCTTGAGGAGACGGGAAACGGCGGCCAGTCGAGGGTTACCCTCGTTCAGGTCTACGGCCTGCCGGAACACAGGCATGATGAGTGGCAGCCGGTGTTTCTGGATCTCTTCTCCGGCTCCGCTTTGGACGCAAACAGGTGGACCGGCGCGGCGGCTGTCGGCGGCGGCGGGCTTACGCTCGCGGCCGGGCAAAAGATCCTGTCAAACATGACGTTCAACGCCCAGGACAACCTGCGGATCGTGTTTGACCTGGCTTTGCCCGCGTCCGCGCAGGGCAAGATCGGACTTATCACCGAGGGGCTCGCGAACGATCTTTTCGCGGGCCTGAACACGGGAGATTTTGTGGCGTCGGCAAGCTCTTCGGTCACGATCGGAACAGACAGACTGTTTGCGTGGAACAAAACGGTCAATGTCAGGATCGACATTGTCAACGGAACCGCGACCGCCGCCGTCTTTACTCCCGGCGGATTGCAGCTGTGGAGTTCCGAGGCAGTCTCCGCCGGCGCGAACAGCAACGTGAAAATCGGCTTTGAGGCTCTGTCCGGCACAAATACCGCGAAATTCAGCAACCTCATCGTGTATTCCGGCGCGGCGGGCGCGGAGCAGGATTACGATTGGTATGAGCTGTATAAGAACTTTACAACCGTTTTGGAATCCCCCACTACCAATAACGTGACAAACCTCACAACCGATATGAACACAACCGCCGCCGCCGCCGGCCGGCTTTCATGGAATAAAAACGGCTTGTCTAACGCCTCCATTTCCACCAGAGGCGAAACCATCGGCACCACGCTGGGACGGCTCGGCAAGTTTTACGGCGACGCGTGGCTGCGGATTGAAAACAGCCAGTGGATCATGTCGCGGGAGAACCTGACAGTCGCCGATAATCTGCTGATCATGTACGACTTCATACCGGACGGCGCGGAGAGCAGCCAGGAAGCGCCGGGCTTTGTCGCGGAGAACGCGGCCAATGGCAACCGGGTGCTGTACGCGGGCATCGTACATCCGGGCTTCGCGGTCAGGCCCGGCGGCGGCATCGCCCCCTATTCCATACCGGATGGGAAACCGGCGACCAGCAGCTATTCAAGGACCCGCGACGGAACGCCCGGACTGCATAACGGCTGGGTCGTCACGGTCCAGATAGAGATCGTCTTCAACATAGCCACCGTCAGGCTCATCGGCAACGGCGGCACGCTTCTGTGGGAATCCGGCAAGGTGCCGGTCACCGCGGACACGATCAGGATAGGCTTTAATAACGCCGATAATACGGGGTCTTCCTATTTCAACAACCTGAGGGTGTATACGGGTAAAGTAACCGCCGGGAAGGGTCCGTATAATCTTAAACCCGGCAGGGTCGAAGACCCCATCGCCATTCCCTCGGACCCGTTTGACTGGGACGCCGTATACGATTATTTAGACGAAATAGACGCCGCGCAGAGTAGCCAGAAGTCACTGCTGGCGTCCGGCGGCACACATTACTCCGACACCATACCCGATACGGTGGACCTCGCGGCGATGGCCGCCCGCTTCTCGGTGGGGCTGACCAATATGCTGATACTGCCGAATTCAGACGGCGGGGAAGCGAACGAAGGAAACGCGGTATCGACATCAAACGGCACCAAAGTCAGGCTGTATATGCCCTATGGGATCGGTAACTTCACTCTCAACGGCGGCGGCGGTTTCACCAACTCCTACATAGGCGGAAGCGCCGGCTGCTGGCCCAAGGATCTGGAAGCCATCGTGCTGATGAGGAATATAGCCGGTGATTTCGGCACCTGGGGCGGCTTCACGTCAGCCGACGACACGAGACACAGGGATAACCTGACCCTCAAGGCGATATTGGAATACTCCCTGGAGGAAGAGATGGACCTTCTGCGCAGGGCCGACGGTTCGATGAACCGGATACAGCTCGCGCTGACCAGTATCTATCAAGTCAATCCCTCGGCGGAGCTGAAAGACCTGCTCGATGAAATAAGCATCGCGATGCGGAAGAACGCGGTCGAGGAGTACGACTACGCTTACGCTTACCCGGACTGGAACCACACCGTGAACTACAGGGGTTATGAGAGCAACTCCTTTACTATGTTCGTCAACGGAGGCATGGCCCGTTCCCTGACACGGTGGTCTTCCAACGGCAATAACGGGTACGCAGACGGCCTGGACCTCGCCGGTAAACTGGCGAGAAGCGTTTTGCTGCCCCAGTTCTGGAAGCCGGATTTCACCGCCGATTGGAGAAACACCACCGCGCAGCGCAAGGCTGTGGACGAACAGCACAACGCGATCTACGACGGTCATTTCCATCAGTATTTCGTAGCGGCCACGGGCCTGCTGCGCTACGCGGAGGAGACACACGATATCCGGATGATGGAATATGTCCGGGATCTTTATGAATACTCCAAGAGCTTCGGGCTTTCCAACATCGGCCTGTACGGCGAGGGCTGCGGCCTGGGCGACATGCTCCTGCTGGCCACCCAGCTCACCAGGAACGGCGTGGCCGACTACTGGGACGATATAGACCGCTATATCCGCAACATGGTGGTGGAAGCCCAGATCGACGCCGCGAGACTGCAGGCTTCCGTGAACGCCAGAAGCGCAGCCTCTGCCCAGTCCGAATTCACTAGTACCGCCACTTACAGCAACGGCGTTTGGGGCCCAAGAACCAGCGGAAGCGTCAGTCCTGTCGTGCAGAGGGCGGACGGCCTTGTGTGGGGCGGCATAACCTACCCGACGCATCTCCCGCAGCACAACATGGAGTGGATCGCCTGCTGCCCGGGTAACTTCCCGCAGGGCATGTACTACGCGTGGTCCTCCATCGTCACCGAGGAGAACGGCGTCGTATCGGTCAATCTGCCGCTGAACAGGGCGTCGGAGTGGCTGGATGTCGACAGCTACATCCCCTACGAGGGCAAGGTGGTGCTTAAAAACAAGACGGCCCCGACGGTGGCGTTCCGCGTACCCGACTATGTAAATGACCGCTTTTTAGTGACGGCCAAAGTCAACGGCGCCGAAAAAGCGATCAAATGGACCGGTTCCTATATCTACATAGACGGACTCAGCAACTCCGACGTGATCACCATAGAATTCCCGCTGGAACAGTGGACGGAGACCCGCACGCTGATGTGGGCCAGGGACGACCAGCGCAAGGAAGCCACCGACCCGGGGTGGAAGAATACCAATAATACTGGCCTCTGGTCGAACAGCAACCCCGATTCGTTCACGTTCACATTCGTGGGCAACACCGTAATCGACGTCGCCGGGGGAATTGCCGCCAATGCGAGTGACTACAGGTTCTTCCAGCGGGATACCATGAAAGCCGCCGTTAACAGTCATGCCTCCGCGCCGATGAAGACGGTAACCCGGTTTGTGCCGAACACCATCATCACATGGTGAGGCCGGAGGAACAGAGATGAAGACTTTCGCAGAAAGGCGGATGAATAATATGAAAAAATATATGAAGGGCGTATTATCTCTTGTGGTGGCGTGCTGTATGATCCTTTCCAACACCGCTCTGGCCGCTCTGAACGACTTGCTTGACGACGGAGCCGCCGCCGCGAGCGCGGATTGGACCGACCCGGCAAAACTTGGCGACTATATCCTCGGCGTCACCGTGCCGGACACGCTGGACCTCGCCGAGCGCGGAGCGCTGGCCGTTCAGGGGCTGACGGCAAAAGCGGCCCAGCCCGGCGGCGTTACCGGCGATGATCTCGCAAACGTCCTGGACGCCATCGTCAAGGGGCGCAATATGTCGGGCAGTAATGTGAATTTAGCCGGCGACACAGCCATTATAACAGCCTTGACCGGCTATCTGAAAGCATCGCCGAACACCAAAGCATTGAGCGAGGGGATGCTGGCTTTGCAGGGCCTGTATAACCTCTATCCCACAAGCGCCGTGGAGGCGATCCTTAACGGGATAAACGACGCGTTGCTCACCGGGAGCGTCAATACCGCCGGAAACGCTAGCTATACCGCGCGCGGTTTCCAAGGTTACAGCGAAGCTGTTTCCGTCAACGGGGCCGCGCTGCGGGCGGTCAGCTCGTGGGCGGGCTTTGACGGCGCCGCGGGCTTGAAAACCGCAAATGTGACAAAATACAGAAACGCGATTCTGACGAAAGCATATTGGGAGGCGGAAGCAAGGCCCAGAGTGGTGGTCGACGCGGAATTGGCGCGATTCAACGGCAACATGGGCGCCTACGCTTCCGCACTGCTGGGGCTGCTCACTTACGCGGAATACTCCGGCGACACGAGTCTGTTAAATTACGTGCAATCAGGCTATAAGTTCATCCGTGAATACGGCCTCAAATCCATCGGTCTGTTCGGCGAAATTTGCGTGACCGCGGAAATGACCCGGCTTGCGCTTAAGCTGAGCCTGATGGGAGTGGGCGACTACTGGGACGACGCGGAGCGATATATCCGCAACGAACTGGCCGAAAAGCAGGTCACTAGCGGATCCGATACCGGTCTGTTTTACTCCGCCTCCGGCTGGCCCACGCATCTCACGGCGCAGAACGATGAAGTCGGCATACGCTGTTCGGCGGCGGCCGCACAGGCCATGTACGACGCGTGGGAATCAATCGTCACCGGCGACAAGGACATGGCGCAGGTCAACCTGCTCCTGAACAGGTCTTCCTGTCTGCTGGACGTACACAGCTACCTGCCTTATACCGGCAGAGTCGAGTTGGCTGTCAAAGACGCCAAAGCCGTCTCCGTCCGCCTGCCCCTGTGGGTGGACTGGAAAACAGTCAGCGTGGCGGGCGCGGGCTATGGCAGGGTAGGGCATTATCTCATACTGACCAATCTGTCTCCCGGCGCCAATATAAGCATTACCTTTGACCTGGCGGAGCGGACCGAACCGCAGATACTAAAGTGGAAGGAAAGCGATCCGTTTTACAACAGCACGCTCCCGGGCGCTTCCTGGATACCCGCGGATCCTAAAAATAAGTTTGACTTCACATTCAAAGGCTACACATTAGTCGAAATCCGGCAGACCGCCGGCGTAACCGCGACCCCCACAAACATCCTCTTGTATCAGGGGAGGGGCGGCTCGCTTCCCTCGCCGAAGACGGTAGACCGCTACATCCCTTATCACACGGTGAGTGAAAGACCTGTCAAGGACGATTACCCCGGGGCTCCGCTGACGGTCAGCGACGTCGTTCCCGCCGGTCAAACCACCGCAGGCAAGACGCTGGCTTTGCCCGCGCTGCCCGACGGGGCGACATACCCCGCAAGCGGCACGGTTGGCGGCACGGGATTGATTGCATCTCACAGCATAGCGGGCACAACGCTGACATACGGCACGACCAGCCAAAGCGACGGTACGACTGACACCCTCACCATAACTGTTTCCAACGCGACACACTATAAACCTTACGATGTGGTCGTGACCGTCACCGCGGTACCTTTGGAGCCGCAAACCATCACGTTCGGGACGACGCCTGCGGCGGCGACCTACGGCGATGTCTTCACACATACGGCGGCGCTTCAAGGCGCGGGCGGTACGGGCGCGATCACTTACGCGGTCACAAGCGGCCCGGCGGCGGTAGACGTCAATACCGGCGAAGTGACCGTCACCGGCGTCGGCCTCGTCACGATCACAGCGACAAAGGCGTCGGACGCCACCTATGCCGAAACGACAGCCGTCTACAGCTTCATGGCCGGCTCCAAAACGCTGACCGTCACCGGGCTGACGGCGGCAGACCGCCCCTATGACGGAACGACAGCGGTTGGAGTGACGGGCGGCGCGCTTGACGGCGTGGTATCGCTTCTTGATGACGTGGATTATACGCCCGCTATCAGCGGCGGCGACATAGCCGACGCAAACGCCGGGAACAACAAGTCCGTAACCGTCGCCGCGATCTCGCTGACCGGCGCGGACGCGGGCAAATACACGCTGACGCAGCCGACGGGCATAACGGTGAATATTACGCCGAAGGACATCGTCATCGACACCGTCGCCGCGCCGACAAAGGATTGGGACGGCACGGCCGCGGCGTCGGCGGGCGCGGTCACGTTCAGCGGAGAGATCACGGGGCAGGCGCTGACGGCGGGTACGGATTATACCGTCAGCGTGGTCTTCACGGACGGCAGCTATGACGCGGGAACCGGCAACAGGCTCTACACCTACACGGTGACAATGCTGAACACCACCAAAGCCAACAACTACAACTTAACACCCCACACGAAGACAGGCACGGACGGGACAATCAATAAGATTTCCTATCCCGGGGCTCCGCTGGCGGTCAGCGACAGTGTCAGGGCCGACGAAGCGGCAGCGGGCAAAACCGTGGTCTTACCCGGGCTTCCGGCAGGGGCGGGTTACACGACTGTCGCGGTGGGCGGTTCCTCGGGGTTGATAGACGGTACGCCTACGGTGTCCGGCACAACGCTGACATACAGCACGACCAGCCAAAGCGACGGCACGACGGACACCATTACCATAGGCGTCACCGGCGCGACAAACTATGACGATTATTCCGTGGTCGTGACCGTCACCGCGCAGACTGTTCAGCAAGAGGACGTTCCTGCCGCGACAATTGACTATATGAATGAACAGCTCACCGGGCTCACCGCGAACGCGGCCTATACGGTAAACGGAACGGCGAAAAGCGCCAATGCAAGCGGCAAAATTCTTATTGACGCGGCATGGCTGGGACAGGGCGTCAGCATTGTCAAAACAGGCGTGGCCGCCGCAGGCACGGCTGACAGCGATCCGCAATATTTCACAATCCCGGCGCGTCCAAACGCGCCGGCACCCGGTAAGACCGACACGGCGGGCGGCGGCAATAACGGCTCAATTACCGGCGTTGACGGCACGATGGAATACAGATCAGGCTCCAGCGCCTGGACGGCTATCGCCGGCACATCGGTGACGGGGTTGGCGGCGGGGACTTACAGCGTGCGTGTAAAAGCCACGGCAACCGCATTTGCCGGTGTGTCCGCAAGTGTGTCAATCGCTCCCAGCAGCGGCGATAGCGGTTACACACCGCCCCCGCAGGGCGGCGGCACGCCGCCCGTGACCAATCTCCCCACCGTCCCTGTCAACGGCGGCGCGGTGCAGGTGAACTATGCGCAATCGGGCGGAACCGTGACGCTTACCCTGACCGACAGTAAGGTAGAGGAGATCATCGAAAAAGCCAAAGACGGCGAAGCGGTCCTCGACCTCACCGGCGTGAAGGGCGCGGAGACCGCCGTCCTCGACGTCAACGCGGCCAAAGTCTTCAGCGAAGCGGAGGTCGCGGTTACGGTGAAACTCCCCGGCGCGGACGTTACCCTCGTCCCCAAAACCCTGGCCAAACTAGCCGCCACGACGGACAATGGCAAAACGCCGGTCACGGTGGAGGCGAATACCGTGCCGGTGACAGACCTCAACAGGATGCAGGCGGCGCAGGTCAGGGGATACGAACCGGTCGTCAACGTGGATGTGTATGTGGGCAGCAAAAAGATCGACGTCCCCATCACGACCAGCCTGCCCTACAAACTCAAGACAGTCGAGAACCCCAAAGCCGTCTGCGTATGGTACCTGAACGATATGGGCAACATCAAGAAACTGTACGGCGCGTATGACGAAAAGACGGAGATGATCACATTCACGGTGGACCACCAGGGCTACTTCGTGGTTGGGTACGACCCGGTGGCGCTGTGGGAGAACAGGTTCACAGACGTCAGCGAAGATCACCCGTTCTATGACGCGATCGCCTACGCCAGCTATTACAGCGGCAAACTGTTTGCCGGCACCAGCGACACCACCTTTGACCCCGACGGGGTCATGACGCGCGGCGACTTCATGACGGTGCTGTATAAGCTGGCGGGGCGTCCCGCGTACAGTGAGGGCTACCGGAACTTCGGCGACGTGAAAGCGGGCGACTATTACTACGACGCGATCCTGTGGGGGGCGAACACCGGCATTGTGGCCGGCAAGGGCGGGGACAGGTTTGCCCCGTCTGACGCGCTGTCCCGGCAGGAAATGGCGGTGATCCTCTATAAGTACGCGGCGAAGGTGGCGGGCTACGTCATTCCCGAATACCGCGGGGCGCAGACATTTGATAAAGTGGACGGCTGGGCGGCAACGCAGACCGGGGCGCTTGGCAAAGCCGGGATGCTGACGAGCGGCGGGTCCGACCTGACGGAGTCCGCCTCCCGCGCCGAGATCGCGCGGGTGTTTATGGACTTTATTCGGTTTGTCGTCGCTTCAACCTCTGACCGTTGAGATTTCAGTGTTTTCAAGCCTTGCCCGAATAACTTTTTACCTCTTTGGTCTTTAGTTGGTCATTGTTTTTTACTGGTGGTTAGTGGCAGTTACCGCTAACCACCGTAAACTATTGCAGGTCAATGGCACTTGCTATCGCTTCCATAGTACGCGCCTGTGCGCTCTTGAAAGCGTGTGAGTATATGTAATGACAAAAATTTTGCCCCTAAAAAGGAATTAGCAAGAGGTGATTTGATTTCGTATTTTTCCGTAGGCCGGATGTAATACGCCGCGAGCTGTTTACTTGAAGTCATATATACAAGCGGCTGTTTCAGGTTCGACCACGGTTTTACGAATGGCTGCAACTTCGTCAGGCCACCAACGGAACTCCCATGATAAAAGGTCATAACCCACGCTCCTTTTCAGTCCGCGATAAATCGTTGTTAAGCATGTTCTGATGGATTCTTTCCATCCAGTATGTCGAGAGTATTTCACCGTACAGCTTTGATTTTTTATTTTCCCCGACATTCATATGCCCTCCGAATATTACATAGCTATCGGGTTTTTCTGTAATCAGGTGTGGCGGGAAATTATATCGTCCCCTCTCGTTTTTATACTGGTCAAGATACCGAAGCGCAAGAGAGCACCTTTTCATAATCGCGGAAATGATAAATCCTTCCGAAACCAGACTCGTCAGGTGGGGTTAATTGAATGTGTTGATTCAGAAACCGCAGAATAAATTCCATTTTTTCAGCAAAAGCGGAAATCTCGTTCGACAATCCTAAAATCCAGCATTTCCCCAAAATGTTTTCCATACGGTAATCATGGCTCCCGTGGATGTCGCCAATATTATCCGTCTGCGAACGCTCCGCAAGGCGCGACAGCCAAACCGACACCTCACCATTTTGAAGCAAGGATTCTGGAGCTTCAGTGGGTTTTTCGAGAATGTAGCTTATAGTCACGTCGGCGTTTTCAAGTAGCCATTGACGATTCGTCAAACTTCCACCACCATTCCGTCATAAGCGAACTTCACGCCGTACTGATCTTCCAGCGTAATATAATCATCATACGATTTGCCCCAATCTTCCTCAATGTGGGTGACGATTATATCGTTTACAAACAGTTTGCGTTTGATTTCCAAAACATCTTCTATACTGTGCAATTCCTGACGCAACGGATGGTCAGCGCCAATAGATCTGTCGTTTTTCAGCGTATCGCCAACAAACGTATTGCCGATAATGAGCAAGTCGGCATTTTGCAATGATTCTTCCATCGGAAACGGCTTACAGTCGCAAGGAGCGTAGATAACCTTGCGTCCGTCGTTTTCAAACATAAATACTGAAACGGATTTGCTTTTACCGACCGGCACAGCAGATATTTGTATGTTTCCAATATTAAACGGTTCGGTTATCAGCCTTCGGTTAGCCAACCCCATTTTCACATAATAATCAAGAATAGCGCCGTAACCAATACCTATTCCGTTTAGCGTTTCCATAACTTCCGGTGTGGCGCATACTTCGACAGGGGAACGCGGCGGGATTTTTTCATAGTAGTCAATCCATTCCAGCCGCAACTGTTCAAAAATACGCATACCCAACGTGTGGTCAGGGTCGCGGTGCGTGTACAGAATGTACTCCACCGTGCGAATATCGGAGGCATTTAGTGCGTGTGCAATATCTTCCGGGGTATCGACGAGCAAAGACACATCTTCGAGATAAAGGGAGCAGCCGTATCTTTTGTACCGTCCGCCTTTTTTTCTTGCTTCAACACAAATCCTGCACTGGCACAACGGCTTTGGCAAACAAACACAGCCGCCCGAACCGATTATAATGAACTTCATTTTACAAATCCTTTCTCATTCTGATTCTACCGTTTTCCTTGCCGTATTTACTGTTCATTATCTTACCGTCTGTATAAAAACCGTATTTTTCATAAAATCTTATCGAATTGACATTTTCGTCTAACACCCACACGATCATACTCGTTTTCCCAATACTGCGAGCTTTTTCACAAGTAAACTCCATTGCCTTTGTCCCGATACCCATTCGGAAATAGTCGGGATGCAGATAAATATAATGCAATTCATAGAAGTCATCACCCACGTCATCGTCCTGCGGGGGCGCAATTTTCATTATCCCAATGGTTTTTCCGGCATACTGTATGACATAGGAGTTTGTGTTATAGAACCGTAACCGTTTTTCGTCAGGAATATCGGGTCTCCCCCGCTGACGGCAACCTCGATTTCCGAAAACTTATTGCGGAGGTCTGATACAGGTCGTATCTGCAACACGCCTTAACAACTCCTTTATAATTTTATTATCATAATATTACCTCAATGTCAAATGGGAGGGCATAAATGAAGGGACCATGCAATCGAGCAGGAACGGGCGGTATGCCGAGTTCTACAAACTGAACGGGAGGGTCAACTACATAGAAGCCGTTATCCTCAGCGAGTACGCGCTAAAAGAGAATCATCCCGTATATCCGGACGCGCTGGATGAGCTTCGCAGCGCGGACCCTGCTGTTCGTATCCTCTTCATCATGGAAAAACCGGAGATCGAGGAAAAGCCCGGCCTTGAACTATTCCAATCTGCCCGGTATCGGCTTCTGCGACGTACATATCTGCATCGAATCGGAAGAGCCGTGGCACAGGATAAAGACAGTGCATTTTCTCTCAAACACACCCGCTATCCGTATCTTTCCCCATGAAGCGGACGCCATCTTCGGCCTGTACGCCCTGACCGACATCCCCAAAGACGATTACATCCTCCCCGCCTCAACAAGCGAGAAGGTCCAGCGTCGTCTGTGTATTTGTCCATATGGGTTTATGCGTATCAGTGTGGTTGCTTGACAAAATTGCGATTTTAATATTATTATAGCCTTAACGCCTTAACATCGACGGAAAGGTTTTGAATGATGAAAGGAAACGTAAAGCCTTTGGGCAGAACCTGGCTTGACGGGGACAACATCCTCTGGTGCGGGTTGTCGGGGAGCGGGATTGAGTTTGAGATAAGCGCGTCAAGGCTTGAATTAACCCTCGCGGGCGACAGCGGCGCAAACCCGAACAACAAAGACGGCAACGCAAGGTTTGCCGTTTATGTCAACGGCGAGCGGGTGATCGACGAGCAGATTGACGGCAAGGAAAAAAGCTGTGTTGTTTTTGATACGCAAACCGCCGCCAACGTCAAGCTCATAAAACTTTCCGAATCCGCAAACTCCGTTTTCGGAATAAAGGGTATTGCCTCGGAAAACTGCGTAAGCCTGAAACCCGCCGATAATAAACCGTTACTGATCGAGTTTATCGGCGATTCCATCACATGCGGATACGGCGTTGACGACGAGGTGAAGGAAAACCATTTTTCCACGTCAACCGAGGATATAACCAAAGCGTATGCGTATAAAACGGCTGAAAACCTGAACGCCGACTATTCAATGGTGTCTTACAGCGGATACGGCATCATTTCCGGGTATTCGGACGACGGGCGGAAATCAGTCAATCAGTTGGTGCCGGAATACTACGATAAAACAGGGTTTTCTTACGGTTCGGCAAACGGCAGGAAACTTGAAACCGTCCCTTGGGACTTTTCAGTCCGGCAGCCCGGCATCGTTGTTATAAACCTTGGCACGAACGACAGCAGTTATACTAAAAACGACCCCGAAAAGTGCGCGGAGTATCAGACGGAATATACGGCATTTTTGAAAGCCGTCCACGAGAAAAACCCTGACGCAAAAATCATCTGCTCACTGGGGATAATGGGTCAGGATCTTTATACATACATGGAAAACGCGGTTTCTGACTATTCGCGGGAAACAGGAGACGACAATGTATCCTGTTTCAAGTTTGATGTTCAGGATATGGCGGCCGACGGTATCGCCGCAGACTGGCATCCGTCGGAGAAAACCCACGAAAAAGCCGCTCGGAAGCTGGCAAAAGAAATTGCAAAACTATACGGATCGTGTTATTCTATTATTAGCCGGACTGAATAGCCCTGCATATAATATTCTGCGAATATTATATGCAGGGTCGAGGGTATATAAAAATGATGAGGTATCGCTGTGTATCTGCCCGGCACAATACAATACGGTATCGTGATTATGGGTTTGGTAAAAACAAGAGAGGATTCTAAGATATGAAACTCGTCTGGAAACTTGCTGTTCCTCAAATATGTATTGTGATATGCGTTGGTCTGGTCAGCTACGCCGTTATTTTTTCCTCATTCAACCGTACGCGGGAACAATACATCCGGGATGCCATTGATAACCGGTTTCAATCTATAACCAAGGAAATCGAAAAAAGCGCACTGGATTCCGTGAAACAAACATCTGTGTTCGTAAGTCTGCCAGCTGTGTTTCAGGCATATGAAATCGCGCTTAGCGGCGATATATACGACTCTTATTCACCCGAGTCTCAGGCAGCGCGTGAATTGCTGCGCAAAGAACTCGCTCCGATGCTGGACAATTATGCCAAAATGACGGGCACGAAACTCGATCTGCATTTTCACCTGCCCAACGGGTTTAGCTTAGTCCGTCTATGGCGCGAAAAGAATTTTTTTATCGATGGCGAATGGGTCGATATGTCCGACGACCTGAGATTATACAGGCATACGGTTGTTGACGCGAACAGAACAGGGGAAATCGCTTTGGGTATAGAACCCGGCAGCGCCGGATTTGCTATCCGGGGGGTGATCCCCGTCATTGCGCCTGACGGCCGCCAGCTTGGGTCTGCGGAGGTTCTCCATGATTTTGATTCCATCCTTGACGCCGCGACGGAAAAAGATAATTTTTATATTTCTCTTTATGCAAATAATGAACTGCTTGATATTTCCGTAGAACTGTTAGATCAGAAAAAATACCCGCCAAAAGGGGATTTTATGCGGGTAGTCGAAGCGAAAGACAGCTCTGTTGAATCCCTGATTACGCCGGAGTTATTGTCCGCCGGAAAAAATGGCGCCTCATATGAGCACCATGGTTCCATGACGCTCGCGGCATTCCCCCTTGTTGATTATCATGGGACACAAGTCGGCGTTATTGTCTGCGCTATGAATGCCGCGGTAATATCCGATCTTGAAAACACAGCCGCAATCGTTCTGGCGATTATGCTTGCGGGTATGGCCGTAATACCGACTTTGGCGCTTATACTGCGGCTTCGCATATTGGTTTCCCGTCCGATTAACCTTGTCAAAGCTAAGATTCAGGACATCGCCGAAGACCGCGCCGACCTCAGTGAGCAAATCTCCAACCGCCAAAATGATGAGATCGGGGAATTGGCCAAGTGGTTCAACACACTGACCGCTAAGCTGGATGGCATTTTAAGAGAGCGCCAGGCGATGGCTCACTGGTACGGATCGATCCTGGACGCCATACCATTTATGGTCTCTGTTCAGGATTTGGATATGAAATGGACATTTATAAATAAACCGCTTGAGAAAATGCTTGGGAAAACGCGGGAAGATGTGCTCGGGTTACCGTGTAAAAGCTGGGACATCGACATTTGCGGTACCGGCAATTGCGCCATAACCTGCGCAAAACGCGGACTGAAGGAAACACGCTTTTTGCACGGAGGTGTCTCTTACAAGGTCGATGTTGAAACCATCTCTGACTTAAAAGGTGAAATCATAGGTTTCATCGAAATTATTCAGGATATAAGCAAATTAGAACATCTGGCAAAGCAGCGGGCGGAGGCGGCGGCCGCAAGTCAGGCAAAATCCGACTTTTTGTCCCATATGAGCCATGAGATACGCACACCGCTGAACGCCATCGTCGGGATGACCTCGATCGGAATGTCCGCAGACGATCCTGAGCGAATGAAACATAGTCTGACGAGAATTGCGGACGCTTCGAAACTTTTACTTGGCGTAATCAATGATATTTTAGATATGTCGAAAATAGAAGCCGGCAAATTAGAGCTTTCTGCGGAAGAGTTTAGTTTCGAAAAGATGCTTCAGCAGGTCGTAAATGTCATGAGGTTTCGTACGGATGAAAAAAATCAGACGTTCACGGTGCATATTGATAAAGATATTCCGAAAAGCTTTATAGGCGATGCCCAACGATTGGCTCAGGTCATTACCAACCTGATTGGAAACGCGGTAAAATTCACGCCCGAATACGGCTCTATCACTGTTGATTCATTGCTTTTAGAGGAAGAAAACGGCGTATGCACAGTTCAGATAAGTGTCAAAGACTCCGGGATCGGTATCAGCCCCGAGCAACAGACCAAGCTGTTTCAACCCTTCCATCAGGGCGAAAGCGGTACGGCGCGCAAATATGGCGGCACAGGACTTGGCCTTGCTATTTCCAGTAACATTGTTGAGATGAT
Source organism: Oscillospiraceae bacterium (assembly GCA_031254575.1). Classification (GTDB taxonomy): domain Bacteria; phylum Bacillota; class Clostridia; order Oscillospirales; family UBA929; genus UBA929. The sequence goes on from JAIRUE010000039.1 coordinate 67,388, forward strand.
GGGCGGCAGGATATGGATCGACTCGGAGCTTGGGAAGGGTTCAACCTTCACTTTCACCGTCCGGCTCGCAAAATGTGAGGGAGGGACAAATGGGCTTTCAGAGCAGGGAATCAACCTGGACCATGTCCCCATTCCGCAGGATACCGCCGGACTATTCATAGGAAAACGTATCCTGCTTGCGGAGGACGTTGAAATCAACAGAGAGATAGTTCAGATACTGCTGGAACCGACGCAGGTCCGGATAGACTGCGCTGAAAACGGCAGGGAGGCCGTTCGCATGTTCCGCCAGTCTCCAGACGAATACGATATGATTTTCATGGACGTGCAGATGCCCGAAATGGACGGATATGAGGCTACAAGCGCCATACGCGCGCTCAACACACCGAAGGCCTTAACGATTCCGATCATTGCTATGACGGCTAATGTATTCAGAGAAGACATTGAGAAGTGTTTTACATGCGGCATGGACGGCCATATGGGAAAACCGCTTGATTTTAATGAAGTTATCGCCATTCTGCGGCAGTATTTGCTGCCATAGCATACCGCGCGAAGCCGGATACTCCGTTGTAACATATGCCAAAAAGAAAGCGAAGAAATTACCTGTTGAGACTAAAAGGTTCACACCTTTTGCTGCAAATCTACCCTCTCAATTGCACCTATACTCCGCAATCTTCTTTCCCGATAAACAAGCAAACCCAACTGTTTTTAAGAAGGCTCTGCAAGACTGGACATCCAGTTTTGCAGAGCCAATGCGTCTTTTGGGATCATACCCCTCTAAGTATCAGCCATGCCTTTTCCCTTTCCATGAGATAGGGCGAGGGGCTTTCCTGTCCAGCGTGTCGGGAGTGTCCTGAGTCACTAAAGGCGGTTGAGGTGTCAAGTCCGCCTTGGGAACCGCTTTATCTTCCTGGGTTGGCCGCGATTGCTGCGTGGGGACTACCGCAAGAATCGGTTTAGACGATACTGTTTGCGGCTTCGGAGACTGCTGGCGCACCGGCGGCGGCTGATACGCGGGGGCTGGAACCGTTTGATATGCCGCTACCGGCTGAAATTTGTAAAGTCCTTGCGCTGTCACAGGGAGGGGATAGGCTTCGCCGGCTTGTTTTCTCGCCTCCTCAGCCTGTTTTCTTGCTTCATCGGCCTGCCTTTTCGCCTCGTCAGCCTGCTTTCTTGCTTCGTCGGCCTGTTTTTTCGCATAATAAATATCCCGGACTTTTTGATAGCATTCCCCGGCCTTTTGATAATAGACAGCGGCCTTTTGAAAGGAATATTCATGCCGGTATTCCTGAGCTCTTTGGTAATATTCCTCAGCCGTCTGATACAGCCGCTCAGGCTGCTTTAAGTCCCAGTAGTATATATTGGACGCTTTGATAACGCGGTTATCTCTCTTCATATGAACCCGCCTTTCGGTCCATGCCGCTGTCCCGCATAAGCGCAGAAAGGTCAGCAACCATCCCTCGCTTCCAAATATAGCATAACACACAATCCGCCGCAATGCAACGGCATTGTCGAAATAACGAAAACCCGCATGAGTTGACACGGCAAAGCCGATACTGTATAATCATGGCGCATCCGTCACGGGAAAAGCGGAACATGCGGATCGCAACAATACTGATACGCGGGGCGTAGTTTTCTAAAGGAGGCACATATGGCTTACTATGGCTTTAACATGCTGTACATGTTTTCCAAGCACAAAGACTTGCCGCCCGCGCAAGCCGACGAAAAGGAACTGGAGTTTATCGCCAAGCACGGTTTCAATTTCATCCGTGTCCCGACGGATTACCGCTTTTGGACGGAGGGTTATAACTATCTGCAGCCGGACGAGCGCGTCTTCGGGCAAATCGACCGCTACTTTGAAGCCTGCCGCAAGTACGGGCTGCATTTTTCATTGAACCTGCACCGCGCGCCCGGTTACTGCATCAACGGCAACCATCTTGAAAAGCATAACCTGTGGAAGGATGAGGAAGCCTTTGAGGCCTTTGTTTTCTTGTGGGAGGGGTTTGCCAGGCGGTATAAAGGCATCCCCGCGCGGGAAATGAGTTTTGATCTGCTGAACGAGCCGCCTTCCGCGGGACAGTACGGCTTCACGCGGGACATCCACCAAAAAGTCATGCGCACCACTATTAAAGCAATTAAAGCTATCGACCCGGACCGCCCCGTGATTATCGACGGCGTTGGCGGCGGGCACAAAGCTATGCCGGAACTGGCGGACGCGGGCGCCATCCACAGCGGGCGGGGGTATACGCCGTTTCAGATCAGCCACAACCAGGCCGGTTGGTGCGGCGATATAAAGTGGGAGAAGCCCGTATATCCCGGTACGATGGAAGGAAAAACCTGGGACAGGGACGCGCTGTTGAGGTTTTACCAGCCTTGGGTGGACGTGGAGAAGCAAGGCGTGCAAATACATATCGGGGAGTTTGGATGCTTTAATAAGACCCCCAACGACGTAGCCCTGCGATGGCTGTCCGACCTTATGTCCGTGTACAGGGAACTGGGCTGGGGATATGCCCTTTGGAATTTCAAAGGGCCGTTCGGCATTATCGGGCATGGCAGGCCGGGCGCGGCCTTCACGGAAATGGACGGTTTCAGCGTGGATAAGGATTTACTGGAGATCATGAAAAAGAACCGTAAAGAGGGCTAGTTTCCCAGCTGCCGCGTTGCGGGAAAGGCTGCTCATATGAACGGTATGCCGGATTATTCCAGCTCTCTGAGCAGCGCTTCCACAATTTTTGGGTATACCCATTCCAATTTATTCCTGTCAAGCAACCCGAACAACTCTCCGTCACCGGTCAAGCCGTGGTTGTCCCACCAAATGCACGGGATTCCGCGCGCTCTCGCCGAGGCGGTGTAATAAGCGGTAAACTCTGCGCGGCTGCGGTCGTTGTCGCCTTTTTTACGCGCGCCGAATTCGCCGATGACGACCGGAATCCCGTTGCTGATGTAGGTTTTGTAAAGTTTATCCATAAAACTGTCTATATCCTTTGTGTTGCTTGTTTTTGTCATGTCGAATTCCGAAACGCTGCCGCTTTCGTTCGGGCCTTGCAACGCGAAATTATAGGGCGTGTACGCATGGACAGAGATTATGATTTTATTTTCCGCCGTGTCCTCCGGAAGCCGGAACCGGCTGTGGACGGCGGTATCCGCGTTGGCGCCCAAACCGCTCACCATTAAGTAGCGCGTTTCGTTGCAGCCGCCCGCGGCGCGGACGGTATCAACAAAAATCTGGTTCAGGTTACACAAGGTGTCAAGGGCGTCCCTGCATATGTCGTTGCCCATGTCCTGCCACCACTCATACTGCGTTCCCACCAGACGCGGCTCGTTCAGTCCCTCAAATATAAGGTTTTCCCCATAACCGGCGAAACGCGCGGCCACCTGCTCCCAAATGCGGCTGATATACCGCGCCGAACTTTCAAAATGCTCGCTGTCGGGATAGACAAAGTCCACCCCGTCGTCATGGTGGATATTCAGGATAACGGTCATGCCGTTATCCCATGCGTAATCCACCACCTCATTGACACGGCTGAGCCAAACCTCGCTGATCGTAAAGTCCTCGTCCACATGGGGGTGCCATGTCACCGGAATGCGGATGGAATTAAAACCGGCGGTCTTGAGCGTATCAATCATCGCCTTTGAGGTTTTTACGCCGACCCATATCGTTTCGTAGTTTTCTTCCGGTCCCGTATACCAATCGCCGGACGCGTCGAAAGTGTTGCCAAGGTTCCAGCCGTTCATCATACCGGCTGTGAAACGTAGCGCTTCCGTATCGGGGATTTCCTTTTTGGTTACGTCAGGTACGGGTATTTCATACGGCGGCTCGGTATCCGGTCCGTCGTCCGCTGACGTATCGGGTGACGGCGGCATGTCCGCGCTTTCCGCCGGTTCATACGGCGGCTCGTTGCCGGGCAATGACCCGGTGCTGCCGTCGGAGGGTGTGCCGGGGTCGGTTCCGTCGGAACAAGCGGTAATCCCGATTACCAAAAATAAGAATACTGTAAGCGTAATGATCCTTTTGAGTTTCATTTCGGCTCCTCCTTGAAGTATAAAATAAAGCGTCCGTCCCTGCATTTGATTATGAGGGAGAGAACGGCGCGTGTCAATACCCCTTTGCCCCCACGAAAGCGTATATGCGGCGTCCGGGGTAAGGGCAATCAGTCTTTAATTTGCGGGTAATATTTGTACGGTGTTTGGCTTGTATTGTTGGATTTTTTATGCTATAATGACTGAAAATGTAAGGGATTGGTCTTGCCGCGCGCAGGAATAAAATTTATATATTGGGAGGGATATAAGTGACCGTCAAACCAATATCAGCTTTTGACACAATCTCACAGCGCGTTATATATGGATTGAATTTCATGTATTCGGAATTTGTGCCGGTTGAGTCGGAAAAAGCGGATGAGCAAGGTCAGAAAAAACTTCATAGGTTAATGGGGACGATGATTGACAGGTTATATGAAACCCCGGAGCTTCTGAACCTCTCCGGCAGCGCGGACGGGGCATATGAGTGGTCCGCAGTCAATAATTCCAATCCGGAATTGGATAAGGGTTACAAATCCATATTCAAGTGCCTGTCCGATTTCTATAAATTTTTGTACATTTCTTTTTTACGGGGCGAAATAAACAGCAATCATTTATCAGTCAGCAACACTGTTTTGAAAGAGAACAAAACAGGCTGCAAACCCCCATATAAAACTTTGCTGAAAGAAATTGGAATCGATATTGAAAAGGGTAAAACAGAGACAATCGCTACCGCCGAAAATGATATTTTGCAAAGCCTCAGGCTCCTTGCCGAGAAGGTCCCGGTAAATGTAAATCCCTGGACCCCCTACGCGCTTATAAACTTCGCCTGCTGCTCATTTACAGGCGATTTTAATTTTCTGCTTACAAGAGTTGATCATGTGGCGGGTTTGAACGGTTTGCTCCTTGAAATCCAAGACAAATGCTTGGAAAGGGGATATGAGAAAAGTATAAAATGCAGCTTTGGCGCGTCGGGATTTGGTTTTAGCATCACATTCCAGAATAAAGTCGGCGGCTTTATAATTGAGTATAATCCTTATAAATGCTGGAAATTTTCCTTTGGCTCAATGAACAGTATCGGCGTAAAAGCCATGCTGGAGGACTTTGAAAACCTTGATAACGACTTGCGGAAATTCTTTATAACCGTATGCAAAACCTGCAACAGTTGTCTTTTCTGCGCTAAGGGCGGCAGAAATAAAATCTTCGCCGTCAAAGTAAAACATGAGGGCAAAGAATATACCCTTTGCCCCGATAATTATTCCCGCCATAACTGGGAAACAATGAACCGTGACTTGGCGGCGGTATTGTTCAAATATCATGCCGCGCAGGAAGTTTACGGTTCTGACTGGAAAAAGAAATAAGTTTTATAATTCAAGTATTAACTTGATTCATTATCATTCAGTCATTGTAAACTGCGGATGCTTAGGTATATTTATTTCTTCTTTACAGTTCATTCATGACATGATGAATGCATTTCGCGTGTTACCCCTGCCGTTCCAATACAGTCCTTGCTTTTTCCGCAATAGCCCGCTCCGTATCCAGCGCTTTTTCAAGCAAACGCACTTCCTTGGCACGCCATTCCGCGCCGCTATCGGGAACCTTGTCCCATTTGCCGAGCCATTTTCGATAAAACGCGCCCACGCTTTCATAAATGCCCCGATACATTTCCGCAAGCTCTGCCTGGCCGCACTCGCCAAGATATGCACAGGCACAGCGGCGCTCGTCCGTTAAGCTGCGAAGCGTGCATTGGTTCACGCTTGACCGGCGGTAGAAATCGTCGCGGGCATTTTCAAAATCCCACAGCGAATCGTTGCCCAGTCCCGCAATCCATTTTTGATATGCTTCCCCGCCCTGCCAATACCCGCGTTCACACGGCGCGTTAAAGGAATCCGCAAGCGTTTGTAAGGATGCGCGGAGGATCTCGTCATCGGCAGGACGTTCGGCTTTATTGCCGAAATGCACAAGCATAAAGGGCCAAAATTCCGTTTCGTGATACTCGTTCGGGTTGATTTGTCAAGGACGTTTTTCAAACTCGTAAAAATTTATGCAATATACCTAAAAACAAGGCGGTAATTCCTTGTTATTTTGGTAATATTTACATAGTTTTTGACTTTTATTGCATTATCCGATTTTTTATGCTATAATATTTATGGATATTTTCCGCGCTCGGCAGTCGGTAAAGTGCGGGGAATAAAATTTATATTTTGTACGTATAACGTCCACGAATGAAGGAATAAAGTTGGTTGAACTTTGGGATATATTTGATATAAACGGTAATGTAACAGGACGTGTTCACGAGCGCGGCAAGCCCATGAACAAAGGCGAATATCACCTTGAGGTTTATGTTTGGATTGAGAACGACAACGGCGAATACCTTATATCGCAAA
>JAIRUE010000059.1 GCA_031254575.1 Oscillospiraceae bacterium
ACCGCCGTTTTGGTCGGTGATGTGGGTATAGGTGCGCGTCTTGTTGCGGACGCCGCGGTTGGCGATGGCGGCGTATCCTCCGGCCATGTCGCGCACCGTCACGCCCTCGGTCAGCGAGCCCATCGCCAGCGGCGAGACGTCAATATCGCTCAGCACCTGCGTGCCGAGCGTCTTGCTCTCGACCAGCGTGGACAGTCCGAAACGGTTTACGCCGTAGTCAAAAGAACGCTCAACGCCCACCTTTTCGACGACCTGTACGGCGACCGTATTTTTGGACACGGTGACGCCCTGCAAAATACTCATGCGTCCGTCGTAACCGACAGGGGAATTCTTCGGCCAGCCGCGGTCGAACATCTTTCTGACCGGCATATCGTCAATTGGTGAGTAGGGGGTGAGAAGCCCCAGGTCAAACGCGGGGCTGTAAACGGTCAGCGGCTTGATGGAGGAGCCGGGGGGCCGCTTTGCCATGGTGGAAAGGTCAAACACAGCGTTTCCTATCTTTTCACGCCCGCCGATCATCGCCCTGATCTCCCCGTTCGTATGATCGACCACCATCATCGCCGATTCGGCCGGTTCCGCGTCGGGGGAGGCGGGCCAGCAGGAAGCATCGGCCCATATGGCGTCCATCGCCGCCTGCATTCTGAGGTCCACGCAGGCGTAAATATTGACGCCGCCGGACCGGATATACTGCCCCGCCACGGCTCTGTTGCAGCCCCACGCCTCCATCAGGTCGGCCGTTACGTCGCGGATGACCTGATCGACATACCAGGAACGGAGCCTGTCGCCGCCGGAAGCGTCCGCGCCCCGCGCGAAGACGAGGGGCTGGTATTTTGATACGTTGTACTCGTGCCGCGTGATGATCTGCAGGTCGAACATCTTGAAAAGGACAGTTTCCTGTCTCCGTTTGTTGTTTTTGGGGTTGGAGTAAGGGTTATATACGGAGGGATTGTTGGTGATGCCTATCAGGGCGGCGCATTCGGCCAGCGTCAGTTCGTCCAGAGACTTTCCGAAGTATTCCTCCGCCGCCGTCAGGATGCCGTAGCAGCCGCTGCCGAAATAGACCGTGTTGAGATACCCTTCCAGAATAAGCTCCTTTCCCGCCGTCCCCGGGTGCTGGCGCTCAAACGCCAGCGCGCGGAAAATCTCCTGCAGTTTGCGGGACACGGTTGCGTCCTTTTCGCCGGTGGTGTTTTTGATGAGCTGCTGTGTGAGCGTGGAACCGCCATAATTGCTGTCGCCGGTGACCAGGGATAAAAAGGCGCCGATCGTGCGTTTCCAGTCCACGCCCTCGTGCGTCCAGAATCGCTCGTCCTCTATGGCGACAACGGCGTCGATCATCATACGCGGAATCTCGTCATAAGGCACCCAGACGCGGTTTTCCTCTCCCGAGAGGCTTTCAAGCAGGATATACTGGCCGGGGTTGTCCGGGTCCGCGGCGTAGATGTGCGAGGTGAGGTCCAGTGACAACTGGTCCAAAGCGATGTCGGTGTTGACGTCGAGGTTTTTTGTCACATAAATCGCGCCGAATACTCCCATGATCGTGCCTGTGAGGAGCAGAATAAGCAGCATCACCATGAGAATGCGGGCGAACATGCCCAGCACCGCGCCGAACATACGCCCGACCCGTTTCAGTCCGGGCTTGATCTCCGGGCTGAAGACTTTTCCCGCTGTTTTCTTGAGAGAGCGCCACACGGCGGTGAAAAATGCTCTTATGTTTATCAATACTTTCTTGCAACCCGCAAAAAAAATTTTCATACGGTACGCTCCCTCCTTTTGGGGATACTACATATTGTAGCAAAAACCTTGACAGATGTCAAGGTGTGCGTGATAATGATTTTACAGAAAGAAACGGGGTTGAGAGTATGGCCCGCGTTATGGCGGTGGATTACGGCGACAGGCGCACGGGCGTCGCAGTCAGTGACAGCTTGCGTTCCCTGTGCGGAGAATGCCTTGTCATAGAGGAACCGGACGCGGGCAGACTTGCCGACAGGCTTCGGGCGGAAGCCGCAGCGCGCGGCGCGGATACGCTCGTTTTGGGAAACCCCCTCAACATGAACGGCACGGCGGGACCGCGCGCGGAAAAGACGGAGAAACTCAAAGCCATGCTGGAACGTCGCGGCCTGCGCGTCGTCCTGTGGGATGAGCGCCGCACGACCGTGGAGGCGGAGCGCATTCTCGCCGCGACGGATAACTTTGGGAAAAAACGCAGGCGGAAAGTGGACGCGGTAGCGGCGTCATTACTCCTTGAGGGGTTTCTTCTCTCTGAAAAACAGCTCCCTCAACCCGATGAGCGCCGTCAGAACGCCAAACCCGGTCCGTAACGGGGCGGCGTCCAGGCGGGCGGCGAGGAAGGCCCCGGCCAACGCGGCGGGAAGGCCCGCTCCGATGGCCGAAAAGCCTTCGCGCCACGCGATTTGCCTGTTTTTGATATGCCCGGCCATAGCGCCGGCGGCGCAGGGGAGAAAGTAGAGCAGGTTGCACCCCTGCGCCGCGTGCTGCTCCAGCCCCCCGACAGCCGTTGTCCAGATAATCAGCAGCGTACCGCCGCCGAGTCCGAAGCCGCTCAAAACTCCGGTACCCGCCCCGGCGGCGGTTGAAGGCCAGAATCCGTCCCACCGGACGGCGGCCTGCCAATTGATAAAGGTGCGCGCCGCCCCGAGCAGCAGCAGTATCCCGAAAACACGGCGCAGCCAGCCGGGCGCGGTCTTTGCAAACAGAAAACCCGCGAACAGACCGCCCGCAAGCCCGCCCAGCGCATATGGCCACGCGTCCCCCCACGGCAGGCGGCCGTTCAGCGCGTAGGCCGCGGCGCTGACGGCGCAGAGCGGCGCGACGCAGAAAACCGACGTCGCCATAGACTTCTTGCCGTCCAGCCCTACCCAGTCGCGCAGTAAAGGGACGAGCAGCATTCCACCGCCCGCCCCCAGCAAACCGCACAGCAACCCCGCGCCCGTTCCGGCGCAGGCGCTTTTTACCGCTTTTTGACGAGGCGCGTTATGTTTCTCCATACGGGAAGTATAGACCGTTTTGCCGTTAAAATACTCCAGCCCGCCGGGCCGATGCTGCGGGCGACCGCTTTGTCGAACGGCATCTTGCCGACGTCCTCGTAAAAACGGTCGCGGTTTTTGTGTTTACCCGGTATGCTGACGAGCGCCGCGTTATAGGAGGGCAGGGCGTCGGGCGGGACCTCGCGCACAATGGCGCGCCTGACCAAAGCCTCCATCATGTCGCGCCCCTTTTGCGTATGCGCGAGCACCAGTGACGCGCCTTTGTCGTCGTACAGCTCGGGAATATGCCTGCGCCCGTCCGGAAACCCCCCCAGCGTCAGGTCGCTGCCGCGCCGTTCCCCTAAATGGGAGCAGCGATGGCATTCGGGCAAGAGGCACAGCCCCGCGCGATAAGCCCGCAGGAACGGATCGCGGGTCACGGGCACCTCATAGGTGCCGTTCTCGGAGCCGACGCGGGCCGACGCGCGGCCCAGGCCCATCGGTTTGCCGGACATATCGACCGCCGTGGCCGGCGCGCCGTTTTTCTCCTCCACATAGGTTAAGTACTGTGCGAACACCGCCGGGTCGGCTATCCCGCCGCACACCATGTCGGCGGTCAGCAGGCGCGGGTGGTCGGGACGCCCGCCCGGATGGGCATACAGGCGCGCGATCTGGCAGGCGGTGCCGGTGAACAGCACCCGCTTCCCCTGGCGCAGACAGGAAACAGCCTGTTCGTAAATTCCCTCCGTCTCGCCGGCCGCGTATTTGACGCCGCGCATCGGCACACATTCGGGCATCCGTTCGGCCTTGACATGCACCGTCTCAAACTTCTCGTTGTACCGCGCGCCGAACACGACCCCGCCCTGACCGATGATCTCCTCGCACAGCAGCGTGAACACCCCGCCGGCGGAGCTGGCCGCGCGGACATTCTCGTTGGGGTTGACGACACCGTAGGCGTGAGTGCGGGGCGTGAGGAGTTTGGACATATCGCGCCCTCTCTCCGGCAGGCGTTCCAACTCCGGCAGAGGTTCCAGCTTGGGCAGGGAGGAGAGGTCGATCATCGGCGGCGAGTGCGGCGCGGCGTCCGGCTCGGGTATAGGCTCCGCGTTTTGTTCCGGTCCTTCTTGCTTCTCCGTTTCTTCCGGTCGCTCTAATTCCTTCGGAGTCTCCGGCTCCTCCAATTTTTCCGGTTCTTCCGATTTCTGCGGCTCCTCTGGCTCCCCCAGTCCTTCCTGCTTCTCTGACTGTTCCGGTTGTTCCGGTTCCGGCGATCCGGAAGGCTCCGGCCCGTCCGGCTCATTGCCGCCCGGTTTTGGAAGGACGACATCCGTATACCCATCCCCGCGCAAAGCGGCATACGCCTCCCTGTCGAGCGCAAAGATGAGGTCAAACAGAGGCAGCACGGTGTGACAGCGCTTGACCCACGCGGTCTCGCAGCCCCAGAGAGCCAGCTTGCATCCGGCCTTTTTGGCGGCGGATACATAAGGCTTATATTTCGGCTCCCCGCAGTGGATGGCAACGTCGGCTTCAGCCGTCATGGCACGGAAACGCGACGTGACGAACGGGGTGAGCGGGGCGTCATAATCCAGAAGCTCCGCGCGGCCGAAATAACGCGCGACCTGAGCCCGCTCGCCGTCAAATTGTCCGAACAGAAGTATTTTGATAACAATCACCGCCGCCATCATAGCACACCGCGCAAAAAACGTCAAGAACGGCGGAAAAGAGTCGCCATGATTTCAAACCGTCCCGGTTTGAGCCCGGTCTCCTTACCCGGCGGGCGCGGCGGGCGGAGGGTTAAGAAACAGGGGACGGGGAAGAGAGGATCCTGCCGAGCATAGCCGCGTCCGTCACCGGGGCCATGCAGGTGTTGTCCCTGCAAACATAGGCTTTGGCCAGCGGCCCGTCCGTGGAGGTTTCGTCCAGGCGCACGGTCATAAACGGATGAAAGCCCCGCAGGGCGGCAAGGAGCGTATGCAGCCCGCTGCCGGAGGGCGGTTCCTGCGCGGAGAGACTTTGCCCGGACGCTTGCCGCGGGCCGTGGCCGCCCGGAGCGAGCGTCACGTCAATACCCCCGTTTTCGGCGTGCAGCAGAGCCGCCGCCATCCACGCGTAGGCCTCGGGGTTAGCTTCCATTGCCTCCGAAAGGCTCCGGGTCAGGCTGTCGTACCACTCCTCCCAGAAGGCGTCGCCTGTCAGCCGGGAGAGGCGCAGCATACAGTGAGCCGCGACCGACTGGCCCGAGGGCGTCGCGCCGTCGTGCGCGTTGACGCCGCGGATGGGCAGGTCGTCACAGTCCGGCGCGGTGTAATACAGCATCCCGTTTTCACCCGAAAAGGTCTCAACCATCAGCCCGCCCAGCGAGCGGGCCTCGTCGAGCCAGCGCGAGTTGAGCGTGCTGTGATACGTCTCCAGCAGCGCCCAGAGCAAATACGCGTATCCGTCAAGCGTTCCCGGTATCGCGCTTTTGTAGACCGCGAGCAGTCCGCGTCCGTTGCGCAGGTTTTCCAGAAGGAACGCCACGCACCGCTCCGCGTCCCGCGTATAGGACGGTTCTTCCAGCGCGCGCCCGGCCTTGGCGAGCGCGGCCGCCGTCAGCGCGCTGCCTGTGAGCAGTATTTTATCGTCGCGTAGCGGCGGTACGCGGCGGGAACGCGCCTCCAGCAGTTTGGGCAGGGCGATGGAGGCAAATACCATGTCGTCGCCGCCAAGCGGCATCCGGATGAGATTCGGGATGTTCATTCCCTCAAAATTGCCGCCGGCGGTGATGTCATAGAGAAAGCAGAAGCGCTGGCCGTCGCCGTCCCCCAGCACGGCTTTGACCTGCGCCGGCGTCCAGCAGTAATACAGGCCTTCCACGCCCTCGCTTTCAGCGTCCTGCGCGGTGTAAAACCCTCCGCCGGGAGCCGCCATTTCACGCGAGAGATAGGCGATGATCTCCCGGACGACCGGCGCGAACTCGCCTGTCTTCTCATAGCACTCGGTATACGCCATGCAGAGCAGGGCGTTGTCATAGAGCATCTTCTCAAAATGCGGCACAAGCCACATGCGGTCGGTCGAATACCGGCAGAAGCCGCCGCCCACATGGTCGCGCAGCCCGCCCGCCGCCATGGCGGCAAGCGTGTGGCGCACGGCGCTCCAGACCGGGCTGTCCATCGCTTCCGCGTACGCTTTGCGCATCAGGAACATCAGCGTATGGGGCGACGGGAACTTGGGCGCGGGCCCGAAGCCGCCCCAGCGGGCGTCATACCGGGGCATCAGAGCCCCGGCGGTTTCCCGGGCAAGGGACGGGCGGACGGACGCCTGATCCGGGCGCGCTCCGCCGCGCGAACCGGCGGTCCCGCCGGGATCCTCCCTGATATGCGCAAGGATACGCTCAGCCGACGTTTCCAGCTTTTTACGCCCGTGCCGCCAGCTGTGGGAGATGTTGGCGAGCAGGGTGAGAAAACCCGCCCGCCCGCCGTGATCATATTTTGGGAAATACGTCCCCGCGAAAAAGGGTTTTTTCGCGGGTGTGAGAAACACAGAGAGCGGCCAGCCGCCGCTGCCGGTCATCGCCATACAGGCCAGCATATACACATGGTCAACGTCGGGCCGCTCCTCGCGGTCCACCTTAACCGGGATAAAACCGCGGTTCAGCGCCTCCGCGACCTCCGGGTCGGTGAACGACTCGCGCTCCATGACATGGCACCAGTGGCAGGAGGAATATCCGACGCTGAGGAAAACGGGTTTATCTTCCTGTCTGGCTCTCTCAAAGGCTTCTTCTCCCCAGGGGTACCAGTCCACGGGGTTGCGGGCGTGCTGAAGCAGGTAGGGGGACGTTTCGCTGATCAACCGATTGGGTTCATTTGTTAAAGTCACAGGGCGCCACCGGCTTTCTAAAAACATTGCCCCTAGTCTTCCCTGCGCTTTTCCGCGCTATTCCGCCCGGATAGGATGTTTTTCTCTGGTGAATTTTTTATGACAATACCCCTTGCAAAAAGCGCCGGGATATGCTAGCATGAATGAGCGCCGGCGGCTGGACAGCTCCCTGAGGCGCCATTGCACAGATGCCGCGCCGCAAGCGGCAGATTTTACGCTTCCATAGCTCAGGCGGCAGAGCGCGTCCTTGGTAAGGACGAGGTCTCCAGTTCGAATCTGGATGGAAGCTCCAGGATAAACCCGCGTCTGTACAGACGCGGGTTTATGTCGTGCTTAACGCGGCCGGGATTCAGTTTCGGATAACGCCCCGGACCGGTGATCTGTATTTTCTGTTTTGAACTTCCCGCAGGTTGCGATTTTGTCCGCTCCCTGAAAAAAATACTTGACAAGTCCCAGGGAAAGGGTTTATATTAAATTATCTACTATATACATAGGTATTATATAGTATTATGATCCCATCGGAGACCTCCGAGACCGCATTTGGGGGGTAACGGCACGGAAAACAGGGAAATGCGGGAAATCTTAAAACGAAATGAAGGAGCGGTTGAACCATGAGTAACGAGAAAAACTACAAATTTGAAACCCTGCAGGTCCATGTGGGGCAGGAGACGCCCGACCCGGTTACCGACGCGAGGGCAGTTCCCATCTATCAGACCGCCTCATATGTTTTTAAGGATTCGGCGCAGGCGGCCGGCCGCTTCGCCCTGAGCGAGGGCGGCAATATCTACACCCGCCTGATGAACCCGACAAACGACGTTTTTGAGCGGCGTATCGCGGCCCTGGAGGGCGGCGCGGCGGCCCTTGCCACGGCGTCCGGCGCGGCGGCCACCACATACGCCGTTCAGAATATAGCGCGTTGGGGCGACCACATCGTATCGGACAACGCCATATACGGCGGTACATACAACCTCTTCGCCCACACGCTGCCGGAGTTCGGCATCGAAACGACCTTTGTGGACGGCAGCGATCCCGCAAATTTTGAAAAGGCTGTAAAACCCAATACCAAAGCCATCTTTATTGAAAGTCTCGGCAACCCCAACTCGACCATCGTGGACATAGAAGCCGCCGCCGAAATCGCGCACAGGCACGGTATACCGCTGATCGCCGACAACACGTTTGCCACGCCCTATATGCTGCGTCCCATTGAGTACGGCGCGGACATCATCGTGCATTCGGCGACAAAGTTTATCGGGGGCCACGGCACATCTGTCGGCGGCGTTATTGTGGACAGCGGCCGTTTTGACTGGGCGCAAAACGGCAAATTTCCCGGCCTGTCACAGCCGAGCCCCGGCTATCACGGCGCGGTGTTCAGCGAGGTCGCGGGAAACCTCGCGTATATCATCAAAATACGCACAACGCTCATGCGCGACACCGGCGCGGCGCTCTCGCCGTTCCATTCGTTCCTGTTCATCCAGGGTTTGGAAACGCTGTCGCTGCGCGTGGAGCGCCATGTATACAACGCTTTGAAAGTCGTGGAGTGGCTGGCGGCGCATCCGAAGGTGGAGAAGGTCAATCATCCGTCACTGCCGGGGCATAGGGACAACGCCCTATATAAAAAGTATTTTCCTAACGGCGGGGGTTCCATTTTCACCTTTGAGGTCAAAGGCGGCGCGGCGGAGGCGAAGGCGTTCATTGACAAACTGGAGCTGTTCTCCCTCCTTGCGAACGTCGCGGATGTGAAATCACTGGTCATTCACCCGGCTTCAACCACGCACTCGCAGATGAGCGGGGATGAACTGCTGGCGTCCGGTATCAAACCCGGCACCGTCAGGCTGTCTGTCGGCACCGAGCATATCGACGACATCATCGGGGATCTGGGGCAGGCGTTCGCGGCAATATAATCGTTTTACAGCAGATAAACCGCGTGTAAAGGCTATGCGGTGAACGGGCCAGGCGGCAGCGGAAACGGGAATTATCCGTTTCCGCTGTTTTCATCTGCCCGCTCCGCCGCCGGTGCGTTTATAATTTCGGCTTTGTCTTGGAATTTGGGAACGGATATGTTATAATCTTTGCAGACGCACGCTAAAAAGCAGAGGAGGCGCACGATTATGAACGAAACCTTGAAGACCATTGCCGAACGGTACTCCTGCCGTGACTTCGCGGACACGCCGCTCACAGAGGAACAGGTCAGGGCCATCGCCGGGGCGGCGCTGGCCGCGCCCAGCGCCATGAACCGCCAGCCGTGGCATGTGATCGTGATCACGGATAAGGCGCTCATTGACGAGCTGGATGCGGAGGGAATGAGTGTCCTGGCCGCCGCCGGGGACAAAGCCGGCTATGAGCGTATCAAATCGCGCGGCGGAAAGATTTTTTACAATGCGCCCTGCATGGTCATGGTGGCGTCGGACGGTTCGGATTACGCTTCTATGGACTGCGGGATACTGAGCCAAAACATCGCGCTGGCCGGGCATTCGCTGGGCCTTGGCAGTGTTATCTGCGGCATGGCCGGCATTCCGCTTTCAGGGCCTCACGGGGAAGAGATGAAAAAGAAATTGAAGTTTCCGGACGGTTATTGCTTCGGGATCGCGGTCCTGCTCGGAACGGCGAACAGCGGCAAGGAACCGCATGAGCACGACAGAAGCAAATTGACGTGCCTGGCATGACAAATATTTGCGCGGAACGATAAATTGTGATAGAATATTATGCGGTACGCTCGGTCATGCACGCAACAGGGGGTATACATAGTTGCTGCGGGGAATATTTTCCTGCAAAATGATTGATTTTGCATATGGGACAGGTGGAAATGAAAACGATCTTTATTGCGGATGACAACACTTCTACCCTGATGACGGCGATGGACGCGCTGAGTTCGCAGTATCAGGTGTATACGATGCTGTCGTCCGCGAAGATGTTCGCCATGCTGGAGAAAACAACACCGGATTTGATTCTGCTTGACATTGAAATGCCGGAAATGGACGGATTTGACACGTTGCGGAAGCTGAAGTCCAACTCCGTGTACGCCGGCATTCCCGTTATTTTCCTCACAAGCCGCACCGACCCCAAGGACGAAATATACGGCCTCCGGCTGGGAGCGGTGGATTACATCACGAAACCGTTTAACGCTTCCGTGCTGCTGAACCGTGTGCATACCCACACAAACATCAGCGAGGTGATCCGCGAGAGCGCCACACAGGTCAAGACGCTGAAAAACGGGATCGTGACCATCCTGGCGGACATTGTGGAAGCCCGGGACGCGTCCACCGGAGGGCATAACGAACGCACGTCGTCATACATCAGGATCCTGTTTGAGGCGATGACGGAGCAGGGTGTTTACGCGGATGAAATGGCCGACTGGAACATTGAGACGGTGGTATCCTCGGCGTTACTGCATGATATTGGCAAAATAGCGATTCCGGACGCGATTCTGAAAAAACCGGGCAAACTGACCCCGGAGGAATATGAGATCATAAAGACCCACGCGATCGAAGGCGAACGCATCATTACCAGGATCGCGGATCATGCCGGCGACGGGGTGTTCCTGCGCCACGCGAGATTGTTCGCGGGCTCCCATCACGAGCGGTGGGACGGCTCCGGCTATCCCCGCGGCCTGAAGGGAGTGGACATTCCCCTGCAGGGGCGTATCATGTCCATAGCGGACGTGTACGACGCGCTCGTTTCGGAGAGGCCGTACAAAGCGATGATGACATGCGACAAAGCCAACGACATTATCATAGAGGGCGCGGGAGGCCATTTTGATCCCGTTATTGTGGATGTTTTCCGCATCGTTCAGGACCGGTTTCAGTCAGTCACACAGGTGTAGACGGTGATGCCGGAACTGCGGCAGAGAGGATGCTGACGATGGGCGGCATGAATAACGCGGCGGCGCGTGGAAATGAAAAAGGGCGCAATACCGGACGCACCCAGACAGCGTTCATCTGGATTGTATTCGCATTGCTGATTATATCAAGCCTCATCGCTTCCGTATTGATCCTGCGCGGAAAATTGGAAGGACAGGCGCGGGACGCTCTGGTATCCGCACAGAAGACGGTCGAGGCGACTATCAAGGAATCGGAAACGATGTTGTGCGTTTCCGCGCTGTTTTTGGAGGAACTGCTCATCCGGAATGAGACGGAGGAAACGATCCGGGCGTATTTAGCCACAACCTTTCAGGATATACGGGACAGCGGGCTGCATAACGAGTCTTTTTACGGGGTTTACGGCGTGTTCGCTCCCTTTGGCGGGAAACTGATCGGCAGCGGGACCCGGACGATACCGGATAATTTTGACTATACAGACCGCCCGTGGTATACCGCGGCCATACGGGCGGACGGCGCCATGGTGCTGACAAATCCATACAAGGACGCCATATCGGGGAAATTCGCGATCACGTATTCCATACAAATGTCGGACAGGGAAGGCGGGCTGCTGGGCGTACTCGCGCTGGACGTCTTTACCGATGATCTGGAGGATATGATCCTTAAGCTCGGACAGTCCAACGGCGGGTTCGGCATTCTGGCGGATTCCGGGCAGAACTATTTCATTCACCCCAAAGAGGAATACCGCGGCCAGCGGATGGATATGACAAATGAAAGCCTGGCCGGCGTCGAGGACGATTTTTCTCAGACAAATGAAATCCCCAAGCGGAGGGGACGGAATTACGAAGGCCGGCTGTCCGTTATCTTTATGCGGAAAATGGAGAACGGATGGTATCTCGGCTATGTAATACCCTTCTCCGGGTATTACGGGAGCATATTCTTTATGGCGGTGGCGCTCCTGATTCTTGGCTCCCTTTCGGCGGCCGGGCTGAGCGCGGTCCTCAAAAGGATCACTGTTGCCAGGGATAAGGCAAACGATAATAACAGGGAGATGGCGCACTGGTACGGCTCCCTGCTGGACAGTCTGCCTTTCGCGGTCATTTCCCAGGACATGGATATGAAATGGACGTTTATCAACAAATCCTGCGAGAACCTGATCGGCGGGAAACGGGAGGATCTTATCGGATTGCCGTGCAATACCGCGGGCACGCCGATTTGTAATACCGGGAACTGCCCCATAGCGCGCGCGCAGGGGGGCCAATTCCGGACATTTACTCACTTTCAGGGGTTTACCTGTCAAGTAGACACAAAAATCATCACCGATATAAACGGACATGAGATCGGTTATATCGAAGTGATACAGGACATCACTGAAAAAGAGACGCTGCTGAGAAGACAAGTGGAGGCGGAATCCGCCAACAAAGCCAAAACGAAGTTTCTCGCCACGATCAGCCATGAAATACGCACGCCGATGAACTCAATCCTCGGCGTGATTGAGATGCAGATGCGAAAGGACACGCTCCCGCCGGATACCCGGCAGGCGCATGAGATCATATACGCTTCGGGCAATACTTTGCTCGGGATCGTCAACGATTTGCTGGACCTTTCCAAGATAGAGGAGGGGAAGATCGAGATCATTCCCGGGCCGTATGATGTCGCAAGGCTTATCAGCGAGACCGTTCAAATCAATGCCCCGCACATCGGCAGCAAACCGATCGTGTTTAGTCTCCGCGCGGACCCGTCTCTCCCGTCCGAGCTGTGCGGCGACAGCCTGCGCATCGGGCAGATTTTGAATAACATGCTCTCCAACGCGTTTAAGTATACGAAAAAAGGCAGGGTGTCGCTGTCGGTTGAAGCGGACTGTTACGCGGACGCCGCCGGAAACAAGGTGACGCTCATTTTCACGGTTGAGGACACGGGAGTCGGAATGACGCCGGAGCAGGTGGAAACCCTTTTTGACGAGTATACGCGTTTCAACGCGGAAACAAACGGCGCGGCGCAGGGCGCGGGGCTTGGGATGAGTATAACAAAGCATCTGGTCGATGTGATGGGCGGCGAAATTTCGGTAGAAAGCGAGCCGGGCAAAGGCACGGTGCTGACCGTACGCCTGCCGCAGGAGAGGATCGGCTCAGGCGAGATTGGCAGGGAAACGGCGGACAGCCTGTCGCTGTTCAGGATCGACGTCCTCCGCACCAACAAAGCGCAGCTCGCGTATGAACCGATGCCTTACGCCAGCGTTCTGCTTGTGGACGACGTTGAAACCAATCTGTATGTCGCGGAGGGTCTGCTGTCACCGTATCAGCTGAAAGTAGACACCCTGCTGAGCGGAGCGAAGGCGGTGGAACGGATCAGGTCCGGCGCGTCCTATGATGTTATCTTCATGGATCACACAATGCCGGATATGGACGGGATCGAGGCCGCCGGGCTGATACGGGAGCTCGGGTATAAACGCCCCATCGTGGCGCTGACGGCCAACGCGCTGTCGGGACAAGCCAGGATGTTTTTGGAGAACGGGTTTGACGACTATCTCTCCAAACCGATAGATACCCGCAAGATGGACGCGATTCTGAAAAAGCTGATAAACAGGCCGCCCGTGAAAACGGCGCCTCTCCAAAAGGAACCCCAAACCGCGGACGGGCCCGTACATCTTCCTACCCCGAATATGTCCGCCGCGTTTGCGCGGGACGCCAAAAAGGCTCTCCCTGTGCTGGAGGCCGCGCAGGCAAACGAATACCGTTGGGATATGCAAAAATATATTGTGTGTATCCACGCGATGAAAAGCGCTCTTTTGAATATCGGTGAAACGGAGCTGTCGGACACCGCGAAGAAAATGGAACAGGCGGCGCGGGAAGGAAATACGGTTTTGCTGACGAAGGAAACTCCGCCCTTTTTAGACGCGCTGCGCGCGCTTATTGAGAAAACGGAGCCGAAAGAGGCGGACGGAGAGATGACGGATATAGACAGGGGATTTCTGCGTGAAAAACTGCGCGTGATCCGCGCGGCGGCTTTGGAATATGACAGCAGGTCCGTTCATACCGCCCTTCTGGAACTGGAGGTCAGAAAATGGCCCCGTGAGACGCTGGAATTGCTTGAACGGATACGCGTGTATATATTGAACAGCGATTTCGCGGAAATCGCGGACGCGATTATCGCAAACGAGCAAACGTAATCTTGCCTGCCGTCACTGCGCCGTGTTATACTGTGACGGCGGACTATTTTACCGAGGAAATGAGGCGGTGCACACGTGAAGCTATCCTTCTCCACCGTTGGGTGCCCCAACTGGACATGGGCGGAAATCACCGCCTGCGCGTCCGATTTGGGTTTTAAGGGTATCGAGCTGCGGGGCATGGGTGACGACCTTTCGCTGCGTTCGGTCCCCGTCTTCCAGCCGGATCAGATTGTCAATACCGCGAAGACGCTGGAACAAAAAGGGCTTGCCATATCCTGCGTGGCGTCCAATTTACTGCTGAACGGAGCGGATTTTGATTTTGAGGAGGCGCGGCATACCTTTGAGCTTGCCAACGGTCTCGGCTGCCGTTATATCCGCGTGCTGGGCGACGCGTGGGGCCATCCGGATCCCGGAACCGACGAAAACCTGGTGCGTCAGAGGCTTATTGACCTTGCCCCCCCGGCTTTCGATGCGGAAGTGGTGCTGCTGGTCGAATCCAACGGCGTCTGGGCGGAATCCTCAAAGCTCAGGAGGCTGATTGAGGATGTGAACAGCCCCGCCGTACAGGTTTTGTGGGACATCCATCACCCGTATCGCTTTTTTGGGGAAGCGCCCGAGGAGACGTTTGCGAACATTGGCAAATACGTCCGGCATGTCCATATAAAGGATAGCGTGATGGAGGCGGGAAAACTCCGGTATAAAATGCTCACCTACGGCGACCTGCCCCTGGAGGCCATGCTGTCGCAATTGAAGCGCGGCGGGTATCAGGGATACCTTTCGATGGAGTGGGTCAAGCGGTGGAATGACGAATTGGAGGAGCCGGGTGTCGCGTTCGCCCATTATGTATATGGGCTGGGCAAATTGATGAGGCAGATTTGATGGTTGCGCACCTCGCCGTTTACGGATGCCAGCAGAATCAGGCCGACGGCGACCGTCTGCGCGGTTTTCTGCTGGAGATGGGATACGCATTGACGGACGACCGCGGGGAAGCCGATCTGGTGGTGCTGGTGACCTGCGCGGTGCGCAAACATGCCGAAACCAAGTTGCTGGGCCATCTGGGAACCTATCTGCACGGAGGGAAACCGGGGCGCAAGGTCGTTTTGTGCGGCTGTATGGCCCAGAGAGAGGAAATACGGGAACTGCTGCGCAAGCGGTATAAACAGGTGTCCCTCTCTTTCGGCCCCGCCGATCTGGGGCGTTTTCCTATCTATCTGCGCCGTCTGGAGGCCGAAGGCGGGCGGCATATCATCACATCGCCCGATACCGCGCCGATTGAGGAAGGATTGCCCGTCGCGCGGGTCATCGATCCCGAACTGAACCGCGCCAACGTGACGATCATGACGGGCTGTGACAATTTCTGCTCCTACTGCGTCGTGCCGTATGTGCGCGGACGGGAGCGGTCGCGCGCGCCGGAGGCTGTGCTGGCCGAAGTGCGGGGATTAGTGGAAGAAACGGAAACGCCAGAATATGACACGCAAAACCGGACGTTCACGGCGGACCGTACCCGTGAGATATGGCTGCTGGGGCAAAACGTCAACTCGTACAAGCCCGATTTCCCGGACCTTTTACGCGCCTGCGGCTCGCTGGACGGGGATTTTTCAATCCGCTTTATGACCAGCCACCCGCGCGACGCGGGAACCCGCCTCTTTGAAGTGATGGCGCGGACGCCCCATATCGCGCCTTTCTTGCATCTGCCTGTACAGTCGGGGAGCGGCGCGGTCCTGAAGGCGATGAACAGGGGCTATACCCGCACGGAATATTTGGAAAAAATACGCGCGGCAAAGGCGGTCATTCCCGGCCTCACTCTGACAAGCGACGTGATGGTCGGCTTCCCGGGGGAGACGGAACAGGATTTTATGGATACGCTGTCACTGCTGGAAGAGGTCAGATTTGCAAAATTATTTACCTTTCAATATTCTCCGCGCGCCGGAACACCCGCGGGGGAGTGGCCGCAGACAGTATCGCAGGGGGAGATGAAGGAGCGGTTTCTCCGTCTGCTGGAAGTCCAAAAAAGAATTGAGGAGGAATCAGGTGGCTGAGCTTACTCCCATGATGCGGCAGTATCTGGATATGAAGGAGAAAAACCCCGATTGCATTCTTTTTTTTCGTCTGGGTGATTTTTACGAGATGTTTTTCGAGGACGCGCGGCTGGTTTCAAACCTGCTGTCACTGACCCTTACGTCGCGCGACAGGGGACTGCCGGAAGATGAGCGCGTGCCGATGTGCGGTGTACCCTATCACAGCGCGGAGGGCTATATCGCAAAACTCATCCAAAAGGGTTACCGCGTCGCTATCTGCGAACAGACCGAGGACCCGGCGCTGGCGAAAGGATTGGTCAGGCGCGGTATTGTGCGCATTATGTCGCCCGGCGCGTTGATTGAGCCGAATCTTCTGGACGAGACGCGCAATAACTATATCGCGGCCGTCTCATGGCTGACAGGGAACGAACTGTCCCGGTCATCCCAGGACGGTCCGGACGGGCGCCCCGACATGCCTCCGGCGGCGGTGGGCGTCTGTTTTTGCGATGTCTCGACGGGTGAAATGGCGGCGACCGAATTTCGCGGCGGGGAGTCTGTGCGGTGTGTCATCACGGAACTGGGCCGTTACGCGCCGAGGGAAGCGGTGCTTTGTCCCGAAGCGGCCAAGCAGGAGCGTCTTCAGGCTTTCCTGCGGGATAAACTCTCCTGCGCGGTACAGACGCGGGAAGTGTTTGACACGGACAGCGCGGCGGCGCAATGGCCGGACGGCGAGGCGGAGGGGCTTGCGGACAGGCCCGCAGCGGCGCGGGCCGTCGGGGGGCTTTTGGTCTATCTCAGGGAGATGATGTGCGACGACGTTCATCTGACGCTCAACGTATATGAGCATGATAAGTTTTTGGAATTGGATTACAGCGCGAAACAGACGCTGGAACTGACCGAGACGATGCGGTCGGGGGAGAAAAAAGGCTCGCTGCTGTGGGTTTTGGACATGACTAAGACCGCGATGGGCGGGCGTACGCTGCGCGGCTGGCTGGAGAGGCCGCTCGCAAATCCGGCCGACATCAACCGCCGCCTGTACGCCGTGGCGGAATTGGTTGAGGCGGTTATTGCGTGCGGCGAGATACAGGACGCGCTGCAAAACCTGCCGGATATGGAGCGCATTCTGACCCGCATCCTGTACGGGACCGCCAACGCGCGGGACCTGCGGGCTCTGTGCGGCGCTTTGGAGCGCGTTCCCGCGGTCAGGAGCCATTTGGAACCGCTGCGTTCACCCGGTCTGCGCGACATATCCGCCGGCTGCGACCCGCTGGAGGATGTTTACGCGGCGCTCGACGCCGCGATTACCGAAAACCCGCCCTTTTCCATCCGCGAAGGTGGCTTTATAAAGGATGGATATAACCGGGAGGTTGACCGCCTGCGCGCGCTGATGACCGGCGCGAGAGAGGCGTTTGCGGGGATGGAGGCGGAAGAGCGGCTGCGGACGGGCATTAAGACGCTCAAGATCGGCTATAATAAGGTATTCGGGTATTACATAGAGGTCAGCAAATCCTATCTCACCCAAGTGCCGCCGGAGTATACGCGCAAACAAACGGTCGCCGGGGGAGAGCGGTATGTGACGCAGCGGCTCAAGGAGACGGAAGCGGAGATCCTGTCGGCGGGCGACAGGCTCGCGTCGATGGAAAGCGAACTGTTCGCGGTTTTGCGAAATCTTTGCGTGGAAAACGCGCACCGCATTCAGGGAACCGCGCACGCGCTGGCGAGGCTTGACGCGCTCTGCTCCTTTGCCGGGGCGGCGCGGAAATATGACTATTGCCTGCCAATCGTGGACTACTCTGACGTCTGCCTTATCAAAGAAGGCCGCCATCCCGTTGTCGAGAGGATGCCCGGAATCTTTGTCCCAAACGATACCGAACTGACCCGCGCCATGCCGACGGCCGTCATTACCGGCCCGAATATGGCGGGCAAATCGACCTATATGCGCCAGATCGCCCTGATAACGCTGATGGCGCAAGCGGGTTCGTTCGTACCGGCTCAAAGCGCGCATATCGGCGTATGCGACAGGATCTTTACCCGCGTCGGGGCGTCGGACGACGTGGCGGGCGGGCGCTCCACGTTTATGGTCGAGATGACGGAGGTTGCCGAAATCCTGCGCTTCGCCACCAAAAAGAGCCTCATCCTCTTTGACGAGGTGGGGCGCGGCACGTCCACATTTGACGGTATGAGCGTCGCGCAGGCCGTATTGGAGCATACGCATAAAAAGACGGGCGCGAAGACGCTGTTCGCCACCCATTACCATGAACTGACCGCGCTGGAGCAGGCGCTGCCGGGACTTAGGAATTATCACGTATCGGTTAAGAAGCGCGGTGAGGAGATTGTTTTCCTGCGGCGCGTCGTGCCCGGCGGCGCGGACGACAGTTACGGCGTGGAGGTCGCGAGGCTCGCGGGGCTTCCGGAACCCGTCATCACGAGGGCGCGGGCGATCCTGAAAAAGCTCGAAGCGGGCGGCAATTTTTCAGAGAAAGGGAGCGGCCAAACGGAAAAAACGCGTAAAACCGGGGCGGACGCCGGCGGGCCGCCGCCCCAAATATCATTGGAATATCTGGCGGCGGGGGAGATTTTGGAGATTCTCAAATCTATTGATATTAACACGGTAACACCCCTTGAAGCGTTGAATATCCTGTACAGGTTACTCCAAAAGGCGAAATGAAATATATGTTGTGAGTATTTTTTTTATGATTTTATATTGTAATTCATATAAAGATGTGGTATACTTTCTCTGCCAGACTAAATATTGGAGGAATCAAAAATGGTTACACCCGAATTGATTGAGCGTGTAAAACAGGTCAATATCAGCAAAGATAAGGAGAAAACGATGGAACGCGTCAAAAACGCCTTTTCATCCGCTTCCCGCAAACAAAAACAGGAGATCGAAAGCCTGTCGGGTCAAAAGCGCACGGCTATTTACCGCGTGTTCAAAACCGGCAGCCTCAACGCGAAAGTGCTGCTTCCTCTATCGGAAGTGCTCAATATCACCCCGTTTTGGTTTACCGGGGAGAGCGACGAAATGGATCCCTGCACCGACGCCCTTATCCTGAGTTTTCTTGACGGGCGCGGTTATAAATTCTCTCCCAAGCAGGCCGCAAAGGGCAAAAGAGCGGCAGCCGCTCCGGAGGAGGGAAAACCCGCCCGCGCCCCGCGCAAATCACTCGCGGAACCCGTTGCGAGTGACGATGAAACAGTTACCGTTACCATTACGCTCAGCAACACGCCGCAAATGCGGGCCGCCGTCGAGCGCCTTGACGCCGACAACGCCGCGCAGCTTCTTCAGGCGCTGTGCCTCCGCGCCAAAGCGGGCGGCAACGCCGAACAGCTTTGGGACGTAGTGAAACTCTGCCTCTTGTCCTGACCATATGAAAGCGCTGTTGGGGATCGACCTCGGAACGTCGGCGACCAAGACCGTCCTTTTTAACGAGCTGTGCGAGCCGCTGGCCTCGGCGTCCGTGGAATATCCGCTGAACCAGCCGCATAACGGCTGGGCGGAACAGGATCCGCAAGACTGGTGGAGAGCCGCCGTGGAAACGATCGGCGCCGTTTTGCAAAAAAGCGGCGTCCCGTCGGACGATGTGATTGCCGTCGGCATATCCGGGCAGATGCACGGCCTTGTGATGCTGGGCCCGGACGGGGAGGTTTTACGCCCGTCCATCATTTGGTGCGACCAGCGGACCGGAGCGGAATGCGTTGAGATCACACGCCTTGTGGGCGCGGATCGATTGGTGGAGATAACCGCCAACCCTGCGCTGACAGGCTTCACCGCCTCGAAAATCATGTGGGTTAAGAAGCATCAGCCCGAGCTTTACGCCAAATGCCGCCATATATTGCTGCCCAAGGACTATTTGCGCTATAAACTGACCGGGGAGTTCGCCACGGAGGTGTCGGACGCCTCCGGTATGCAGCTTTTGGACGTACCCGCGCGCGAATGGTCGGACGAGGTGCTGAAAAAACTTGACATTGACCCCTCGCTGCTGGCAAAGGTCTATGAGTCGCCCGCTATAACGGGCACCGTCAGCGGCGAGGCGGCGCGCGCCACGGGGCTGTCGGTCAAAACGGCCGTGGTCGGCGGCGCGGGCGACAACGCGGCGGCGGCGGTCGGGACGGGCGTCGTCACGGACGGCAAGGCGTTTACCACGATCGGCACGTCGGGCGTCGTATTTGCCCACACCGATCATGTCACGATCGACCCCAAGGGGCGGGTGCATACTTTCTGTTGTGCCGTGCCGGGCGCGTGGCACGTCATGGGCGTCACGCAGGCGGCGGGATTGTCGCTAAAGTGGTTCCGTGAACAGTTCTGCATGGATTTGACATATAAACAGATTGACGAGATCGCGGCGGAGGTGCCCATCGGGGCGCGGCGGCTGCTCTATCTGCCGTATTTGATGGGCGAGCGCACGCCGCATCTGGACGCGGACTGCCGGGGCGTGTTTTTAGGCCTGTCGGGAATGCATACCCGTCCCGACATGCTGCGCGCCGTGCTGGAAGGCGTGGCGTATTCGCTGCGGGATTGCGTGGAGGTTTTGCGCGGCATGGGCGTGCGGACTTCGGAAATGCTGGCCTGCGGCGGCGGCGGTACCAGCGCGCTGTGGCGGCAAATGCTGGCCGACTTATTCGGCTGCCATGTCCGCACGGCGGCCTCGCGGGAGGGCCCGGCGTTGGGCGCCGCCATACTGGCCGGCGTGGGCGCGGGACTGTACCCGTCGGTTCCGGAGGCTTGCGCGGCGCTGATCCATTATAACGAACCTCAGCCGCCGGTCGAGGCAAACGGAAGGGATTATGAGAGATATTACAGCGTTTACAAGAC
>JAIRUE010000092.1 GCA_031254575.1 Oscillospiraceae bacterium
CGACACCGTCATGGCCGGCGCGCAGAAAAACCCGAGCTGGACGCTCGCCGAGTACGCGTTCCACCTCGTTTCCGGCGACTTCACCATCATCACCGACGGCGTGACCTTCGGCCTGCCGGAGATCACAAACTGGGTCGGCTCCAACACCGGCATCAACAACAGCGACGACAGCAACACGAAAGGTTCCCTCGGCAGCGGCCGCGCCGTCATCCAGCGCCCGCTGAACTATAACCGCACCACCGGCGACGTGGATGAATGGGACAGCTATATCCTCTCCGAAGCCGACACCAAGGCCCTCAACATCGACATCAAGTCGGTCGGTCAGAAAATCCACATCACCTTCCGCCATCCCGACTGGGAATGGGAAAACTACACCGTGAGCGGCACCCACCGCCCCGGCCAGCAGCACCGCAAACCCATCCAGAAGGTCTACGGCGGCGTGAAATGGCTGTCCGAAATCAAAGAGACGATCGGCATCGACGCGGCGACCGCGACGTCGTTTAACAGCATGATTGGAAGCGACGACAAAAAAACCCGCGTCTTCCTCGATTACAGCCACGACTGGACTAAAAACTGGAGACAAGTGGAGGACGGAACTAACGCAGACGGCTCGACTAAATACAAGGATGTCCAAGACGTTGACCCCGACATCATAAACTACTGGAACGAGAACAACGGCAATCCCAAACTGAAGGTAGGCGACAATGATTTAGCGAACACCTACCGCATCCAGCCGAACGTCTGGCAAAACGCCGACGTCCGCGTCGTCACCGACGACGGCAGGATCAGCTACGTTTTCATTGAAAACTACATCGTCGGCAAAATCTCCGGCCTTGGCGACAATGACGCAATCAACATGGAGAATGTCAAATGGGATTTTGAAGCAGCTTGGGCACCGGAGGTTGCCAAGTGGCAGATCGCCTACAACATGGGTTATTCGGTCAGTTGGGCCAGAGGCGACTACATGGCCGTATGCCCGATCATCGGCGACGACGACTGGGGAAACAGCCCGTCATCGAACTACTTCCGGAGCAACAAGTATCTCGTCCAGGAAGTGCCTGACCGCGAGAACGGCGTTGTCACCAACGTCACCGGTAACGCCAACGCTTATAACTCCAGCGGCGATATTCTGGAGAACGGCACCGGCTTCGGCGCGCTGCAGCTGGGCGGGAAAGACTGGATCATGAGCCACAGCTTCAAATCGCGCGTCCGCAGCTTCAACACCAACGACAGCACCAAAGAGCGCACCCTCGTGCTGTGGCACGGGCAGATCGTGGACATTCCCGGCGTCAGCATTCCGCAGACCTACTGCCTTGTCATCGAGTCCCTCATCGACATCGGGTCCGGCTGGACAAATAGGTATACGGACAAGGTGGAAGTTCTGCTGGAGGACGGCACCCGCAAGGAGTATACGCTGGATAAGATCGTCGGCATCGACGACAAGAGCGCCAAACGCGAAAAGAACGGCGAGTCTGTTGGCAAGGGCTATTATGGCAACAACGCCGATGGTTTCAATATTGGGGCCCCTGTTGACAAAAAAATCTACTACCAGAGCGCCGGCCTCACAGGTCAAGATGGCGGCGACGCGAACCCGAAGCAGCCGAGCATCTTTACACAACCGCCGCAAGCTCCGACCCCAATTGCAGCTACAAACCCTGTAGTATATACGGATCCGATCGGCAGGATCGACGAGCACCTCTTCCGGTACACCCTTGACGGCGATAACATCACCCTGTACGAGATTCCCGCGCGCGAAAACACAACGGCTGCCGTGAACGGCAAAGTCAGCGCGGCCACGAGCCGTTTTGATGAAACATGGGGCAGCGGCACATACGGCCTGGGCGTTCTCAACGGCTATGACAACACACGGGGCATCCTGACCACCGAAAGCTCCGCCATGTTTGTCAAGACGATCGACAAAAACAGCAACAAAACGGTCTTTAACGTCTACCACAAGCAGGCGTTCCCGGGCTTCACCCTCGAAGCCGGCGACCTGCCCTACGAGACACTCCGCGCGAACATCAGCAACAACGACCATAACCCCGCAGGCCCCGCCATGCGCGCCGCCTACATCGACGCGAGCACCGCCAAGGCGAGCAACGTGCGCGAGAAATGGGCCGTGGCCCTCGCCGTGTGGGAAGCGAACCAGAACGATAAGACCTTCTATTACCGCGACAAAGTTTACGCGCTGCTCGCGGGCGAAACCGAGCCGAGATGGCTCTACTGCATCGACAATAACAAAACCACCTTCGGACAGGAGCGCGCGCTTAAAGAGGACGGAACTCCTTACGGCACCGGCTGGGGCATCCAGAAGGGCGACGTCTTCACCTACTTCAGCGAGGACGATTCCGCCGAAAAGGTATGGGAGATCTCGAAGATCAACCCGACCTACCTGGTGGCCGACGCTTCCACCGCTCCCAACAGAAATACTGCGGCGCTGGGTATTTACTCCGCGGACGGGA
Organism: Oscillospiraceae bacterium; assembly: GCA_031254575.1. Classification (GTDB taxonomy): domain Bacteria; phylum Bacillota; class Clostridia; order Oscillospirales; family UBA929; genus UBA929. The sequence goes on from JAIRUE010000092.1 coordinate 2,463, forward strand.
CATTCGACGACGCCAATGACATCGGCCCGTGGTTCTCGTATCCCGGCAACACCCCGTTCGTCTATGTGGACGCGCGTAATGATTCCGGTGACGGCGCGCACGTCGCGGCAAAGCCCGCGTTCTACACGGGCATGGATGTCAAGGCCCTCGGAAAAGGCTTTAAGGGCCCGAATGAGAGCGACGTCTACAACCTGGTCATCATCCGCGACAACAGGGAGAACCTGACCGGCAACGTCACCGCCGCGATCATTGTCAGAGCCGGAGACCGGCATGTGAACCCGAGCCAGCAGGATCTCACCACGAACAGATTCGCGCTGGACGCCAGCGACAAGATCACGATCGAACTCGCGACAGGCGCGTTTGCGGCCGACGCAGCCGCAACGGATTTCATTGTCAACGGCACACCCGCCGCAACAGTTGATTCCGTTGTCATAAGCGCCGACGGCAAGACCGCAACCCTGACGCTGACCGCAGCGGTAACCGGCGCCAGTTACACAGTTACTATCAAAGCAGACGCGTTTGAAGCCGGCGACACGTTTGTCACGGGCGCGACCGCCTCCGACGGCAACGAGATCAAAGGCGTGAAGCTGACGGGCGTGGCCGTGAAGGCGGAACAAGACACGATCACGATCACCGGGCCGGCCGCCCTCGTGTTTAGCGCAACCGGCGTGAACGACGCCGTTGTGAGGGACGCGAACGGGAAGCAGCTTACCGGTTACACCGTAGCCTCCGCCGGCAACGTATTAACAATTACACTTGCTGACCTGGCCAAAGAAAACATGACCCTGTCAATTGAAATCATGGGGAATGTAATCGACACAGCCATAACCGCCGGCGACCTGAAAGTTGCCGTGACACCGTACCTCGTGGACTTCACGGCAATCACCGGCATGACACATGTGGCCATTTCTCTGCCCGGCTATACCGCTGGCACAGGCACCGTGGACGTTTACGAAAAGGGAGATCCTGATGAGACGACTTCTGACGTCGGCGTGTCACCCAGCTATATCACCCCGGCAACAGGCGGAGCGCTTATGCTGATAGAGGTCACGACAGCAGATTACGACGCCGGAGAAACCTATACCGTCGCCATCACCGGAGCCGCCATAGGCGACGCAACCAGTGTTGGTACCGCGACGGTGCTGAAACCCATTACGACAAATGCTCTGGCAGTAACAGCTGCAACAGCCGGGCCTACCTTCTACCTGACCCTTACCGGAGCGGATTTGGGAACGCTGACGTTAGGCACGACGTATGCCGTGACCGTTACTGGTACCGGTACTGCCGCCACTCCGAGCTTGACAACATCTGGAGTATTGACCTTCGGCACTGCGGCGGCAAACGGCGACATACTTACGGTCACACTCGAAGTGACAGCGCTTGACCTGACTGCCGCGAACGTCGCGGCGGCGGCGGCGGCAACCGCGACGCTTGCCGGGCCGAAGGCTCCGGAAGACGTCACGGTATCGGGGACAGTTCCCCCGCTGACCGGACTGAACACCATCGTAATCACAGGCTTTACCACAGGCGCATTGACCAACGGCGGCGTCACCGGCTTGACAGTCACGGTTGATGGATTCGGCGTTACGTTCGACGCGACGGCCTCGGGCACCAACACATTGACAATAGAGCTGCCGGGAGCGGTCGCCTCCGGCGCGACAGTCCAAGTGGTTATTGACGGAAGTGTGCTCAACGTATTCGTAGACGCTGACGACCTGACAGTCACCTTCAGCGTGACCTAATCCCGCACAGCAACCCAGTCCCACAGCACCAAGACCCCCCGCCGCGTTCTGCGGCGGGGGGTTGACGTTTGCGGGGGAGGGGGACGGGGACGCGAAAACCCGCTTGACAAACGTTAAGCGGCGTGATACGATGAAAGCACAAAGAGGGGCGCCGCTTAGGGCGGGCTACCTAAGTTGTTTTGCTAAAGCGTGTAGCCGTACACCTTGCTGGGGGGACGGCTACATTGCTTTTGGCGCAAACAGATGCATTAAGGCTAACGTAATCAGAAAGCTGATTATGTAGCGGATGACTGTTTTCGTGCGCTCATTCACAACGTTTTACCACCTCCCTTCCCATGACGTTCGATGGGTCAGGTCGGCAGACCGCCCCGCACACCCCTTCAGTGTGCTGGGTTATATTGTAGCAAGTTTTGGGGGGAGACGTCAAGTTTTGAGGGCTGCCACGGGAGGCGTTTATTCCTTCCGCAGCCCGGCGAACACCTGCGGGCTCATTACCAGCAGCGCGGCGAGGTTGGGCAGCGCCATCGCGGCGTTCATCACGTCCGCGAAACGCCATACGGTTTCGAGGCGCAGCACCGCGCCGGGCAGCAGCAGCAGGATGAACGCGGCGCGGTAGGCGTATTCGGCGCGCGGGCTTTGGAAGAGATAGCGGCAGCACTGCTCGCCGTAAAAACACCAGCCGGGGATGGTTGCGAACGCGAACAGCGCCGTGCAGACGGCGACCGCGCCCGCGCCGAACGGGCCGAGGGCGTGCTCAAAGGCGGCCACAGTCAGCGCCGCGCCGTCCGGGGAGGCCGTACCCGGCACAAATACCCCCGCCGCCAGAATGACGAGGGCGGTCAGCGTACAGAGGAGGAGGGTGTCGATAAAGACTTCCAGCGCGCCCCACATCCCCTGCCGCGCGGCGCTGTCGGTGTCGGCGCAGGCGTGGGCGATCGGCGCGCTTCCGAGACCGGCTTCATTGGAGAAGACGCCCCGGTTGACGCCGTAGCGCATGGCGCGGAAGACGGTGTACCCGGCGGCGGCGCCCATTGCCGCCCGGGGCGAGAACGCCCCGCCGATGATGACCCGCAGGGCCGGGAGGATTCCGTCGCGGCACAGGATCAGCACGGCGGCGCTCAGGAGGATATACAGCACCGACATAAACGGCACCAGTTTCTCCGTCACCGACGCGACGGAGCGTATGCCGCCCAGCACGACCAGCGCCGCCAGCGCCGCCGTGACGATACCCGTAACGATCTTAGGCGCGTCGAAGACGGTATAGGCCGCGTCGGCCAGCGTATTGATCTGGGTGAGGTTGCCCACGCCCAGCGCCGAAATCATGCAGAGCGCGGCAAAGACGGCGGCGGGCGTTTTCCACCCGATGGATTCCATATAATACATAGGCCCGCCGTAAAAGCCCCCGCCGGGGGCTTTTGATTTTTTGCGGTGTTTCACAGCCAGAAACACCTCGGCGTACTTGGTCATCATCCCGAACAGCGCCGACACCCACATCCAGAATACGGCGCCGGGGCCGCCCGCGACGATCGCCGTGGCGACGCCCGCGATGTTGCCGGTGCCGACGGTGGACGCCAGCGCGGCCGACATGGCCTGAAACGGCGTGACACCGGAGGATTTTTCCCCCTTTTGCCGCGGCGCGGGGCGGCGGAGGGAGCCCAGCGTCTCGCGGAAGATGCGCCCGATATGAAAGCACTGCCAAAAACCGCTGCCCAGCGTAAACCACAGCCCCGCCAGCAAAAGTATGACCCACATCCCGCAATCCCCCCTTATCGGCTGTTACAAGCCTATGCCAAAGCAGGCGGGACATGACTAAAGGGGTGAAAAGCTGCTCATACTGAGGGGGTGAAAGGAGCGTTTACTTATGAAAGCTGTGCTACTCGCCGGAGGCGAGGGAACGCGCCTGCGCCCTATCAGCGCCGAATGCCCAAAGCCAATGGTGCGACTCTTTGACAAGCCGGTGATGGAATACGGCGTGGAGCTTCTGAAGAAACACGGGTTTAACCGTATTGCCGTTACATTGCAGTCCATGCCGCAAAAAATCACCGATTATTTCGGCGACGGTTCGGCATGGGGCGTTCTGATGCGCTACAATATTGAAAAAGAGCCGCTGGGGACGGCGGGCGGCGTCCGCGCGGCTCTGGACGAGTCGTTTGACGAAACGGTTGTGGTGCTGTCGGGCGACGCGGTGACCGATTTTGACCTGAGCGCTGCGCTGGCATACCATAACCAAAAGGACGCCGACGCCACCCTGCTCCTGACGCGGCGGCCCAATGTGCTGGAATACGGCCTTGTGATGACCGGAAACGACGGGCGCGTGACGCGGTTCATTGAAAAGCCGTCGTGGGGCCAGGTCTTCACCGACACGGTTAACACCGGCGTCTATATCCTCTCTCCCGCCGCGCTGAAGATGATTCCCGGCGGCACGGCGTTTGATTTCGCCCGTGACCTTTTCCCGCTTATGCTGGACATAGGAATGAACCTGTACGGCTGTCCCGCCGCCGGGTACTGGTGCGACATCGGCGACAGCGACGCCTATCTGCAATGCTGCCGCGACATCCTCGACGGGCGCGCCCGCCTCTCCCTGCCCGCGCAAACGCCTCCGCCCGCAAACGTTGCCGTTGCGCAGCCCTGCTATATCGGGCATGGCGTGTCATTTGGCGACTGCGTATCGCTCGGCCCGTACACCGTTGCCGGGGCGGGCAGTATTCTGGGTGACGGCGTCTCGGCGGAAGGCTGCGTTTTGGACGGGGCGGTCATGGAGGCCCGCTCGCGCTGTACCGGGGCGTTTTTGGGGCGGGGCGCGGTCTTGGGTGAACACGCGTCGGTTATGGAGGGGGCGGTCATCGGCGAGGGGGCTGTTATTGGGGCGGACGCGGTCGTGCTGGAACTGTCGCGCGTTTGGCCGCGCAAGGAAATACAACCCGGCGCTCGCATATCGGGCAGCGTCACCAAAGGTATGGCGCGGCGAGGCGAGGTCTTCGACGGCGGCGGCGTGGCGCGGGGGCTTCCGCATGTGGACCTGACGCCGGATTTTTGCTACAGGCTGGGCACAGCCGCGGCGCAATCCTCGCGGGGGGAAGTCGCCCTGTCGTGGCGGGGCGGCGAGGCGGCCCGCCTGGCCGCTCTTGCGCTGGAAGCGGGTGTCTGCGCCGGGGGCGGGCAGGCGGTGCTCACCGACGCGCTGACGCCGACCTGCGCGGCTTTCGCCGGCAAGACCTACGGCATTCCGCTCAGCGTCTTTGTTTGGCAGGACGGGCGGATGCTCACGCTGTATTTCTATGACGGCGGCGGTGTCGCGCCCGGCAGGACGGAGGAACGCAGGCTTGAAGCGGCCGTCCTGCGCGGCGACGTGACGCTGGCCGACCCGCGAAGCCTCCGTCCGTCCCGCACGGTGTCCGGCCTCACGGAACAGTACGCCGTATCGGCCGCCGCGCCGCCGCGCTGGGCCGCCGGCGGTTTTGCGCCCGTGGCTTTGTCCGCCGGGGGAAGCGGTCCCGAGGCCGATCTGCTGCGGCGCGCGCTGACCGCGGCGGGATGTGTTCCGGCCGGAGGTCCGACACTTTTCAATGATGGGCTTTCGCTCTCAGCCGTATTTGAAAACGGGCGCGAGGCAGACCCCGCGTGCCTGCTCGGAATACTGATCGGCGTCGAGGCCGCCTGCGGCGCGGACAGGCTTGCCCTTCCCTGCGACGCGCCCGCGTTCTTAGACGACGTTGCGGCGCGGCAGGGTATCCGAACCCTGCGTCCGGAGCGCGACGGCGAGAAGGCGCGCGCCCTGCTCGCAGACCAGCCCTATATGCGTGACCCCGTTTATATGGCGGCGCACCTGGCGCACGGGTGCCGCAAATTTAAGACTACGCTGCCGGCGCTGGCCGATCGGCTTCCCTCTTTCCATCTGACCTCGGGAGAGGTCGCCGTCAAGGCCGACCGCGGCGCCGTCATGCGGGAACTGGCGCGCCAGTTTCCGGGCGCGGAGCTTGGCGAGGGAATCCGTACCCGTGCCCGCGGCGGCTGGGTGCGCGTGGCGCCGCTGCCAAACCGCCGCGCCCTGCGTATCGTGGCGGAGGGGATGAGCGCGGAACTGGCCGGGGAACTGTGCGTGGAATTTATGCAGAAAGTGCGGTCTTTGGGCGAGCAAAAATAAACATTGCGGACCGGGGAACGGCATGTTATACTGTAGGCAATAGTGGAGTATACCGCGCGGTGCGCCGCGCGTTACATAATAACATTTATAGGAGTGAATTCATATCAAATGTCGCAAAAATTGAAAATTATCCCCCTGGGCGGTATTAACGAAGTGGGCAAGAACCTGACGGTTTATGAACACGGCGGCGATATACTGCTGGTGGACTGCGGGCTTTCATTTCCCGACGAGGACATGTTCGGGGTCGATATTGTCATCCCCGACTTTACCTATCTGGAAAAGCACAAGAACCGTGTCCGCGCGCTTTGCGTCACCCACGGGCATGAAGACCACATCGGAGCCGTCAGTTTCCTGCTGCGGGTCCTCAACTGCCCTATTTACTGCACCAGGCTGACGGCGGGCCTTATCAAGATCAAGCTGGATGAAGCAGGCCTTTCCGCCAAAGCCGACATCCGCTGCGTGGAGCCCGGGCAGATCATTCAGGCCGGGTCTATCGACGTGGAGTTCATCCACGTCAACCACTCGATCGCGGGCGCGGCGGCGCTCGCCGTCCACACGCCGCTCGGGACGGTCATCCATACCGGCGACTTCAAGATCGACAGCACCCCGGTGGACGGCGATATGATCGACCTTGCCCGTTTGGGCGAGCTGGGACGCCAGGGCGTCCTCGCGCTGCTCTCCGACTCCACCAACGTCGAGCGGCCGGGCTTCGCGATGAGCGAACGCACGGTGGGGGAGGCGCTGCTCAACCAGTTCCGGGGGTGTGAGAAGCGTATCGTCGTCACCACGTTCGCAAGCAATATCCACCGCATCCAGCAGATCATCAACGCGGCGGTCGAGACCGGGCGCAAGGTGGCCATCACGGGCCGCAGTATGGAAAACATTCTGGCCCTCTCCATAGACCTCGGCTGTATCGACATCCCGCCCGGGACCATCGTCGAGCTGTCGCAGGTCAAAAGCCTGCCCAGAGACAAGGTTTGCGTCATCACGACGGGTAGCCAGGGAGAGCCTATGTCGGCGCTGCACCGCATGGCGTTCGGGGCGCATAGGCAGGTCGATCTGGGGATGGGCGACCGCGTTATCGTATCGGCGTCGCCTGTGCCCGGGAATGAAAAAACGGTGTCAAAGATGATCGACGAGCTGTTCAAACGCGGCTGCGAGGTCGTTTACAGGCGCCTGGCCGACATCCATGTGTCGGGGCACGCCTGCCAGGAGGAGCTGAAGATTATCCTAGCGCTGACCAGGCCGAAATATTTTATCCCCGTCCACGGCGAGTACCGCATGATGAAAACGCACGCCGACCTTGCCGCGCTGACCGGCGTTCCATATAAAAACACGCTCATACCCGAGCTGGGCCGCCCCATAGAGGTGTCCGACAAGGGGCTGAAAGTGCTCGCCGCTGTCCCGTCGGGACGCGTTCTGGTGGACGGGATGGGGCCGGGCGAGGCGGGTGACGTCGGCAGCGCCGTGCTCCACGACCGCCAGCACCTCGCCACCGACGGCATCCTGCTGGTGGTGGTGACGATGGACGCGGACGGCTCCACCGTCGTCGCGGGGCCCGACATCATCACGCGCGGCTTCGCGCTGCCGCGCGATTCGGACGCCATTCTGGAGGAATTGCGCAGGATCGCCGCCGATACGCTCGACGACTGTATCGAAAAACGCTACACCGACTGGGCGACCATCAAACAGAGCCTGCGCAGCGCGCTGAGCAGCCACCTCAACCGCCGGCAGAAGGGCAAGCCGCTCATTCTGCCGGTCATTATGGAAGTGTGAGCCTTTTCATCCCGTAAAAGGCAGAAAATAAAGCGTATACGCAAAAACGCTCCCGCATAACATACCGCGGGAGCGTGATATTTTTATGAAAGCGCTGGTGGTCATGCCGGAGCATGGCGAACCGCCCGGAGGGGCGTACCGGACGGCGGTCGTGCCGCCGTCGGCGCATGTGACGGCCCGTCAGACCGTCACCTACGGCCTCGGGGCGCAGAATACCCTCACGCTGTCCAGCCGCTCCGGCGACGGCTGCCTGCTGTCGCTGCAGCGCGACATCGTAACGCTGAGCGGCAGGCGTCTTGAGCGCCAGGAGATACCCCTGCCCCCGCTGCCGCGCCCCGAAGCCGGGCTGGCCGCGGCCGGGGCCCTGCTGGTGGCGGATTGCCCCCCGGACAGGCTGTATGAGGCGATGCTGCCGTTGACATGATTGCCGTCCTTTTCGCATATACATTCCACAAACCGATGAAAGACCGTTGAGGTGGAATGTATGAACAGCGTTTTCCTGCGCGGGACCCTTGCCAAGCCGCCCGAGTGGAGCCACACTTCGCACGAGGCGCGGTTTTTTCGTTTGTGGCTGGATGTGTGCCGCCTGTCCGGAAAGCACGACCGCCTGCGCGTGCTGGCCGGGGAGGACGCGCTGCGGTGCGGCGGGCTGCCGGAGGGCGCCGGGGTGGAAATATCCGGGCAGATGCGTACATACAACAATAAAAGCGGCGTCGGGGGACGCCTTATCGTGTCCGCGCTGGCCCGTGACGCGGCCCTCTCCGACGGCCCGCATGAAAACAAAGTCCTGCTGAGCGGCACGCTCTGCCGCCCGCCGGGATACCGCAAGACGCCGCTGGGACGCGAAATCTGCGACATCATGCTCGCCGTGCCGCGCACTTACAGCCGGACCGATTACCTGCCCCTGATCGCGTGGGGCGGGGCCGCCCGCGCCTGCGCCGTGATGGAAACGGGGCAGTCCCTGTATGTCGCGGGGCGTTTCCAGTCGCGCGCCTACACCAAAGTCATCGACGGGGAATCCGTCGATATGACGGCGTACGAAATCTCCGTTATCAGGCTCGCCGAAAGTGAGGAGGAACTGACGGACCCGCCGCCGGACCCGGAATAAAAGAATCCCCCGCCGCCGGCGGGGGATTCTTTTATTGTCAGTTAAAAAATCGATAAATATATTGACATTATTGCGGCGCGATTGTATAATGAGTGCGGGAAGACAAAAAAATAACCGTCAGATTGCGGGGAGTTTTGAACATGCTGGACATCATAGCCGCCAATAACGCGCTGGACGCGTTCGTTCCCATCTCGCGCTTCAACAGGGGAGAGGCCGGCAGGATATTCGACGAGGTACGCTCGGCGGGGTGTAAAATCGTCGTGAAGAACAACGCGCCGGTCTGCGTATTGCTCGCCCCGGAACAGTACCGGGAGATGATGGACCTGATTGAAGACCATTATCTGCTTGCCCTCGCGGAGGAGCGGATGAAAAACGGCAGCGGCGTCACCTATCCGGCGGCGGAGGTTTACGCGAGGCTCGGTATAAAAGAGGATGAGCTTAATGAAATCCCGATGGAGTACGGGGTTGATTTTGAGTGAGTTGCAGGGTTGAGTACACGGATGAGGCCAAAGCGGATTTGGAAGGTTTTAATGAGTCTCCGCGAAGAATCATCCGAAAACTGATAGACAGGGTGGCTGAAAATCCCCTGCCCAAAAATGAGGGCGGCTATGGGGAACCGCTCGGCAACAGGGGCGGGAACGACCTGACGGGTTTATGCAGGATAAAGCTGCTGAAACCGGGCGTCCGTGTGATCTATAAGGCCGTGCGCACGGACGGCATTATGAAGATCATCGTCATAGCGGCCCGCGCGGACGGGGAGGCCTACGCGCTCGCGGCGGCGCGGCGCGCTGACAAATAACCCTCCGGGGGCGCCGCCCCGTCCGTTTGGCCGCGACCCCCGCGCCGGGCATACGCCGGGCGTTTGCGGGGGACACCGGGATAGGTGCAATATCCCGGCTTTTCCGCTTGCTCGGGCACAGGCAAAAAGGTAAAGCTGTGCCGTCGTTTCGCGGAGAGCGGACAACAGACAGGGCGGCGCCCCCGGAGATTAGGCTATGGTAGGATTAGGGAACTGTATATGTGAGTACGCTAATACCAGGATCAGTAGCTGGTGGGGCCGGGTTGGTACCAATTACTATTTGGGGAGTATTATCGCTTCTGGAACCGCCAGTAACTGTGCAAGTAACAGCCAATTCTCCCTTAAAGGTTATAGAAAATGCCATCCCTGGTCTGAGACTGCCCCCGAGGAGTTGGGTCGTCATTGCGGGCGTAAAAACCGCTTGAGTCGGAACCGCCGGAGGATTCGTTGATGTTGTCACAACTGAGGCAGCCATCAATATGGTTCGCGCGTCCGCCTCGTCGGCGGATCTGTTGGCGCGGTTAATCACGCCGAGAATCGCGGGGGTGAGCGCCGCCACCAGAATGGCGATGATGACGATGACCACGATGAGCTCGATCAGGGTAAAGCCCTTGCGCTTGGTTTTACGCAGCTTGTTCATGGGAAACCTTCCTTTCATATTTGGGTTTGTCAAGCTCAGTATAGCAAGAGATTCTGGCATTGTCAACAGAAAAAATGAATAATTCCCATTTACGTTGCGTACACTTGAAGCACGGCCGCGGGTATTGTACGCTAGCCGTGTTGAGGTGGGTTGAATGCTGGGGGATAAGCTCGCGGAGCTGCGCAAAAAGAGGGGCCTGACGCAAGTGGACGTGGCCGCCTTTCTGCAAATCAGCAGGCAGGCGTATTCCACGTATGAGGTGGGCAAGCATGAGATGGATTTGCAGTCCCTTCAGAAGCTGGCGGATTTTTACGGCGTTTCGATAGACTACCTGTTCGGCCGCTATGACGTCAAACCCTTTCTGCTCAGCGACGACGACGAGATCGCCCTTGTCAAAGACTACCGCGGCCTCGACGGGCGCGGCAAAGGCAGCGTCCGGGCGACGCTGGCCTTTGAGCTGGCGCAGGGCGGGGCAAAAAAACAGGCAATGTGATACACGTCGATTTTTCGGCGCGGTAAAAACCGCCCGTCCGTGACATACGGGCGGGCGGTTTTCTGTCTGAACAGGCGAGCGGGAAAGGCCTTACGGCAGCGGATTCCCCGCCGCGCGGTAGAGCCCGTACCATTCGGGGCGGGTCAGCTCGACCCGGCCCGCTTCCAGCAGGGCGGGGATGCGCCTGCGGCTGACCGTGCCGGTGATGACCTGCGGCGCGGCGGGGTGGCGCAGGATCCACGCCAGCGCCACGGCGGTGTCGCTCACGCCGTACTGTCCGGCGAGGCGGCCGATCTCGGTGTTCAGCGCGGCGTACGCGGGATTGTTGAGGAAAACGCCCTGGATGGGGCCGAATTGCAGCGGAGACCACGCCTGTATGGCGATGCCCTCCGCGCGGCAGAACTCCAGGACGCCGCCCTCCCGCATGACCCCGTTTTCGCTGCCGGTGTTGACGTTCAGGCCGGCGTCCACCATGCGGCTTTCGGCAAGGCTCCATTGCATCTGGTTGACGATGAGCGGCTGTTTGACAACTTTGCGGAGCA
>JAIRUE010000031.1 GCA_031254575.1 Oscillospiraceae bacterium
ACCGCCGTCAAAAAAAGCGGCTTGGACGGTCGAAACGCCGCATCGGGAATTGTTTGAAACGCATACCGAGCTTTTCAGGGCGTTAGCCGGGGCTGGCGACGTGAAGGTTGTAAGTACGGGCCTACAAGGTGGGTCCATACAGGACGGCACGGTACAGATAGTCACGTCCGGCGCGACCGTAACCCTGCCTCTCGGCCAGCTTGTCGACCTTGAGGCCGAACGCGCCCGTCTGGCAAAGGAGCTTGCCGCCGCGCAGGAGGAATACGGGGCGCTTGAGACCAAGCTGAACAACCCCGGCTTTACGCGGAAGGCGCCCGCCAAGATCGTGGCGGCGGAGCGCGAACGGCTGGCGGCGCTGAGAGAACGCATCGAAAGGCTGACACAATGAATTACCGACAGGCGCTGGACTATATCAACCGCACGGCGCAAATGGGCAGCAAGCCGGGGCTGGAACGGATCGCCGCGTTGTTGGACGCGTTCGGCAACCCGCATAAAAGGCTGAAATTTGTCCACGTCGCCGGGACTAATGGCAAGGGCAGCGTCTGCGCGATGGTTGAAAGCGTCCTGCGGGCGGCGGGGTATAAAACCGGATTTTTTATCTCGCCCTATCTGGAGGATTATTGCGAACGCATACAGGTCAGCCGGGAATGGATTCCAAGGGAGAAACTGGCCGGATTGATCACTGAGGCGGACGGTCATATTCAAAGAATTACCGCGGGCGGCGGCGAACACGCCAGAAAGTTTGAGATCGAAACGGCTGTCGCTCTCACCTACTTTGCCGAACAGCGGTGCGACGTCGTTGTTCTGGAAGTGGGACTGGGAGGCAGGCTGGACGCCACCAACATCATCCCCTCCCCCGAGGTTGCCGTGATAACCTCTCTTTCTTACGACCACACGCATATACTGGGCGGCACGCTGGAACAGATCGCCGCCGAGAAGCGCGGCATCATCAAACCCGGCTGCGCCGTTGTGGACGCCTCCGCCCTGCCACCGGCGGAAAAAGCGGAGCTTTCCCTTTCCGGTTCTCGCTTCACCTATAAACAGGAGGAATATATCGTATCCCTCATCGGCGCGCATCAGGTGCAAAACGCCGCCGTCGCCATTGAGGCGGTCAACGCGCTGAGGGAGCGCGGCTGGCCGGTGTCAGGCGCCGCGCTGAAAGAGGGGCTTCGCGCCGCGCAATGGGGCGGGCGGCTCGAAATCATACGGCGCGAACCTCTGTGTCTGATCGACGGCGCGCATAATCAGGACGCGGTCGAACAGCTCTGCAAAGCCCTCGACACGCTGCTGGCGGGCCGCCGGATCATCACCGTTATGGCGATGAGCGCGGACAAACGGCATGACCTGTGCGTTCCTATGCTGGCGGGGCGCTCCTCTTGCTTCATCACGACGGAGTTTAAGGATATGCACCCGGCCAAAGCGGACGTATTGGCGCGGTATGTGCCCGATCCACAGAGCCGTGACCCGGCGCGGTATCCGCTCTCTGTTGAGGTCATTGCCGATACAGACCGGGCCGTCCGGCGCGCGCTGGAACTGGCCGGGCCGGACGACGTGGTGCTGGCCTGCGGGTCCCTGTATATGATCGGCGACGCGAAGCGCTCAATGCTACACTAACCGCCGCTCCAACTCCCGCGCAAACATCATGTTCAACCGGACCGCGTGCCCGCTCTTGTCGGTCATCGCCTCAAAAAACGGCATCCGTATCTGTTCGCCGCCGTTGTTCATATAGATGTTCCGGTACAGCTCATACGTTTCCAGTTCTTTGTCTGCCGCGCGGGCGACGCAGTCCGTAAAATTGCAGGCGGCCGGTCCGGCCGGCCCGGGAAGGCCGGAGAGTTCTCCGAAGCGGCGTTTGTACATCTCGGTAAAGACGTCCAGATGCTTTTGCCCGTCACCGATGATGTGTTCGAGCGTTTCCAGATTCTTTCTGTCCGGTGTCATCTGCTTCATATGCTCGTATCCCGCTATGGCGTTTTGCTCCCCCTCAATGGCTTTCATCAGCAGTTCCGGCGTCAGGCGGTAGTTCATCCCGTTGCTCGCCACGGATACCAGTCCTTTCAGTTTATCTTTGTTCCCATCACAGAATATGCCCGTTTTGTCAAAAACGTGCGCCAATATCAAAAATTCGGGAGGGTTACTCATGATTTTGGTGTTGAAACCGGATACCGCCGAGGCCGACGTCGCGCCTATCCGCGAGGCGCTTTCGGCGCGCGGTATCATTTTGCAGGACATCGTTGGCGCGTCGACGACGATGCTGGGTCTTGCGGGCGACACCTCGGCCGTCTCCGCCGACTGGCTGATGACTTACCGGTGCGTCGAACGCATCGTTCGGGTACAGGAGCCGTATAAGCTGGCCGGGCGTAAATTCCACCCGGAGGACAGTGTGTTCACGGTGCGGGGGCAGGCAATCGGCGGCGGCGCGTTTGCCGTCATGGCGGGTCCCTGTTCGGTGGAGAGCGAGGAGCAGATCCTGGCGGTTGCTCGCGGCGTCAAGGCTTGCGGCGCGGGATTTTTGCGTGGCGGCGCGTTCAAGCCGCGCTCTTCGCCGTACGCGTTTATGGGATTGGGGCTGGATGGTCTGGAACTGCTGAAGCTCGCGCGGGAGGAGACGGGAATGCCCATCGTCACGGAACTGCTGTCGAGCGAGCATCTTGACGCTTTTGCCAAAGATGTTGACGTGATCCAGATCGGCGCGCGCAATATGCAGAACTTTTCTTTGCTGCGGGAGGTCGGGCAGCTTAAAAAACCGGTGCTGCTCAAGCGCGGCCTGTCGTCCACCATTGACGAACTGCTGATGGCGGCGGAATATGTCATGGCGGGCGGTTCTCCCGAGGTGATCCTTTGCGAACGGGGTATCCGCACCTTTGAAACGGCGACCAGGAATACGCTGGACATCTCCGCTGTGCCCGTTCTCAAGCAAAAAAGCCACCTGCCCGTCATCATAGACCCGTCCCACGCCACCGGACAGTGGCAGCTGGTCGAGTCTATGTCGCTCGCGGCGGCGGCGGCTGGCGCCGACGGCCTCATCATCGAGGTGCATAACAAACCTGAGGCGGCTCTCTGTGACGGCGCGCAGTCGCTAACACCGGAGGCGTTCGGACGGCTGATGCAAAAACTCGAGTGTGTCCGGCAGGCGCTGAGTATGTGATGGGGGAAGGGATATGACGATCGCGATCGTGGGACTTGGCCTGATGGGCGGTTCGCTGGCGCTGGCGCTGCGGGGTTTTGAAAAGATGAATCTGTGGGGCGTGGATACCGACCCCGCCGCGAGGGAGGCGGCGCTCGAATCCGGCGGGGCCGACGCCGTATTTGAGGAACTGCCCGCCGGAGCGGATGTGGTCATCATCTGTCTGCCGCCGGCTGAAACTGTTGCGCTGGCCGGACGATACGCCTCTTTTCTGAAACCGGGCTGTCTCTTCTGCGAGATCTGCGGTGTCAAGGCGGCGCTCGTACCGCGGATTGCAAGGGCCCTGCCGCCGGGAGTGGACTATCTTCCGCTGCATCCGATGGCGGGCAAAGAGACGGGCGGCTACGCCCGGGCCGACGCAAATCTTTTTGCCGGCGCGGGGCTGATCGTCACGACACCGGACGGGAGCCGTCCCCGCAGGGCTTCGCTGCTGGAACGCACGGCCCGTT
>JAIRUE010000064.1 GCA_031254575.1 Oscillospiraceae bacterium
CGGATAGAGGTACATCAATCCGAAAAGATTGACGGGGTACACGTTCAAAAACTCACGATACATTACAACTGCGTCGGCGCGATTGAGATTCCCGAAACGCTGACCATGCCGGAGATAACAATGCAGACCCGGAAAGGCGTAACGGTCAGCTATGAGCCGCTGCGGGCGGCTATATAAAAGCGGAGTGTTCCTACAACACTTCAAATGCTGTAAGAACACTCCGACTGGTCCGAGTGACAGGAGTTGAACCTGCGGCCTCTTGAACCCCATTCAAGCGCGCTACCAAGCTGCGCCACACCCGGAAATATCTCTAAATACAGTATAGCACAGCGCTTTTAGCTTGGCAAGCTCTTTTTCATCCCGCGTCCCTGAAACAGTTTGAGATGAAAGCGGAAAATTTCCATATTCATCTCCTGCCACAAAATAAGAAGTGTTCAGATTTGTGCTCCGCAGCTTTCGCAGAAATTCACGCCGGGCGCAATCGCCGCGCCGCATTGCCCGCAGAATTTTGAACCCGCCCTTGTAGGTGTGGAGCCGGCTTGCGCTGGCGTTCCCGCTCTCCATAATTCCGTCAGACCGCGTTTCCACGCTTCCGCGCCGGAGTGTATCACCCGCCCGGCAAAATTTGACCGTACAAACTGTAAAGCTGAGGTGCGTTTTGCCGCCATGTGATAATCGGCGTTTTCAGGTTTCCTCAATTCCTCGTCGGACAGCCGTATTACCTCGCGCTTGAAATTGATAGCCTCTAACGCCCGGTTGATTTGGCGGGCAAAGCTGTCGAAATCACCGCCTGTCTGGTAGACAAAGGTTGCGCTGTCAGCCTCCGCAAACTCCACGGCCGCGTGTTGTCCGTCCGGGGAAGAAGCGATCAGCCACAGCAAATACGGGTCAGAGGCGGCGGTTTCGGTTTTCCGAAAGCCAACCCAAATCTTTGAGGGATCACATAATTCTCTGAACGTCGTATAACTTTCGGCGGCGCGGGTGGCGGTGATTTTATCTTCCAATGCCGCGGAAAAGGAAGGGGCGATTTCGGCAAGCCGCCCAATGGAAGCCGCCGCGCCTTGCGGCATGAGTCTGGCAAGCTGCGAAGCCTGCGCCGCCGTCAGGGTGGGGTCGATTTCCTTGACCGCCGCAAGCGATTCCTCGCGCAGCTTGCGGATTTGCTTTTCCACCGCGTCCGCGAACGGGGCGGTGTCATATCCTAATTTGGTATAAGCATAGCTTTCGCCTGTGTCCAGCCGCAGGGTCAATTTATAATTGTCTTTGTCAATGCCTGTCACGAAGCACAGCGGGACGCGCCGGGCCGACAAATCGGGCGGCAGGGCGGTCACGTTGTTTTCGTACACATGAATCGCCGCGGAAGCTCCCCCTTTTGCGCCCTTTTCGGTATAGAAGGTTTCGCCCTTCGCCGTGACGAGCGGCTTGCCGGAAATAAACAGGGAGCGCAGCACCGCTTTGTTATAGGCGTCGCACAACTCGTCATAAAACGGCTGACACCAGCTGCCCATGCGGGTAAATACAATATCCCCGCTGTCCGCCTTGACTGTGACGGTATGATCCGTAAGGGTCAGCGCGTTTACCCCGGCAAAGGTGATTTCTGCGGCGTCAAACAGCGCGGTCACGGTTAGAGCGTTGTCACCGATCGTCATTTTAATCTCGCCGTTCACGAGGGACGAAGCCGCCTGCGCCGTATATTCGGTTGCGGGTTTTTGCTCTTTCTTGGGCGCGTTGCCGCCCATCAGGGCTGACAGGTCCATTTTGGATTCACCTCACGTCGTCAGGGCATCGTAAAGCCGTCGGGCAGATATTGACTTATGTCGAAACCATCCAGGCCAAAACCGCTCAGATCGAATGGATCCGTATAGCCTGACGGCAGATCGAACGCGCCGGCGGAGGGCTTATCTTTCACGTTGGAGAGAATCATCGTCGTTTTCATCCCGTCGACTTCGGTTACCATGCCATAGACCTCCCCGCCGTCGAGAAAATATTTTGTCGTCGCGCCCAAAGCGTCTAATGTGTATTCCTCGTAAGGCAGGGTTTTCCCGTTGATCTCGCCCGTGCCGGTCCCGGTCAGCGCCATGCCGGAGTAATCCTCGATCATGCCTTCCATCGCGTCCATGCCGCTCATTTCCATGATCGTTTTGTTTTCGTCGTCAATGACATACATCTTGTCGCCGTGCCGGATCGTCCGCGACCGGATGCGCTGGCCGTCCACCGTCATCTCCTGACTCATCGCCGTCTTGTCGCCGTCCGCGGCCATGCTGCCGCTGCCTGACATCGTTTCGCCGAGGCCCTCGGCCGTCATGGTGTAGTCGAAACTGTATGTGCCGTCCTTCATCCATTTGATGAGGGACGCCATCACGGCGCCCTCCGGAATGCCGCCGTCGCCGGAAGACTGCGAGGGTGCGGTTTCCGACGGCTCATTTCCCGCCGGGGCCTGCGCGCTTGGCGTATCGTTGTATGTGCCGCCGCCGGAGTTATCGCTCGGCGTGGTGGTGTAGCGGATGCCGCCGCCGTCACCGCCGCAGGCGGCGAGAGTGAGCGTAAGGATCAGCGCGAAAAGAATACAAATTGTCTTTTTCATCGTTTCACTCCATTTCATTCTGCATTACAGGCGGCGCGGGGAGGCGCGCCCCGCCTAACCCATATAATCTTCCAGGGCTTTTTTGATTTCGTCCTCATGCTCCTCAAAAGCGTCCTCCATGTCCGCCCACGCGTCGTCAAAACTCTTTTGCAGACCGGTCGCGACGTCCGCCTCCACCGCGGTGTAATTATGGGTAAAATACCAATTGCCGCCGTCGTCCTGAAGGTATTCGGAATCAAAGCCCGGGGCTTCCTTTCGCTCGATGCTGACGCGCATAAAGGTCCCGTTGTATTTGTAACCCCAGCCCTGCATAACGATTATTGCGGTAGAATTTTTGCCGAACGCGTCGTCAAAGCTGATTTCGGAAAGCGGGTCGGCGTCTGAAAACAGGTTGTCGTATCCGTTAATATTATTGCCGTCGTCGGATATTTTGGCGGTCGCGTCATAGAGCTTGCGCGCCCACGCTTCGTATTCCTCGTCGGACACCTCGCCGTTTTTTTTGGTAAAACGGATGACCCCGTGACCGTAAGCGCCGGAATCACCGTATGCCTGATAATTGTCCTCATCCACGGTGTAATCCCAGACCGGTTCCACGTCGGCCTTTTCAACGCCCCGCTCTTTCATCGCGGCAAAGGCCGCCGCCATACTGAAGGCGTTTTGCTCTTCCGCTTCCTTTATTAGTTTGTCCGCGGCGTCATTGAGATCAATTTTCCCCTCAGAGCCGCCGTCGCTGTCGTTGCCGCTGTTTGAGCCGCCGCCGGAGTTATCGCTTGGCGTAGTGGTGTAGCGGATGCCGCCGCCGTTGCCGTCGCAGGCGGCGAAGGCAAGCGTAAGGATCAGCGCGAGAAAAATACAAATTGTCTTTTTCATCTTTTTACTCCGTTCTGTCTGATTGCGGGGGGAACAGGGGGCTTTTCCGCCCGTTGAGCCGTTTGCTCTGTTATTTGCGGCGCTACTTGAGGATAGTGATCCCGCCGATCACGGGCAGCGGCTTCGTTCTGCCGTTTACCGCGTTGATGATGCCGAGGACACAGAGGATCAGGATCGGGATGCTGATAAGCCATAAAATCGTACTCAGCCAGGTGGGGGTGGTATATACCACAAGGCCCCAGATCGTGACGGGAACTCTGATGACGGCGCGGAGAATCCCGCTGGCAACTGAATACGCGGCCGCCACAAGGAACAGCGCCGTCCCCTGATTGGCGTGGTATTTGACGAAGGGAGAGGTTTTGTGCGCCCCTGTCAGCAGGGGAACAAAAAAGAGGATATACGATATGATTGCCATTCCCTTGTTCTCCTGCGCGTCCTGGCTGACGCCCTGGTCTGACCCTCCGGGCGGGGTGTAGCCCTGCCGCGCGGGAGACGCCGCGACCTCCTTGCCGCAAGACGGACAGAATTTTACGCCGTCCTGTACCTGTGTTCCGCAGTTTCCGCAAAAAGCCATTGTGTTTTGCTCCTTTCCCTATTGTCCGGGCAATGACGGCATATCAATCCCGTCAAGCCCCCTGAAAATATCGAAAAAGTCTGTCAATCCGCCGAAGCCGGACGCCGCACCGCCGGCAGCGTCGTTGGCGTACTCAACTATGTGGTCCCACACCCATTGAAAAAGAAAATACAGCGCCACGCAGAGTATGATGCCTATAATCACGAACACCAGCATCGCGCGGGCAAAA
>JAIRUE010000112.1 GCA_031254575.1 Oscillospiraceae bacterium
CATCGCCATCGGGCAGAAACTGAACGCCTCCGGCTTTGAGGGGCTTGAACTGACAAAGCGCGGCACTCTCAGCGCCGACGAGCATACCTTCCGCACCAATCTGGACGGGGTTTTCGCCATAGGCGACGCGACCAATAAAGGCGCGGACATTGCCGCCGCCGCGATCGGCGAGGCGCAGCGGGCCGCCGGAATGGCGGACAGATATTTGAACGGGGAGACGCTGACATACGAGGAGCCTTACCTTGTGACGGCGGAGAAGACCGCGGCGGACTTTGCCGGCAGGGAAAAACTGCCCCGGGCGAAAATGCCGTGCCGTCCCGCCGGGGAGCGGCGGAACGATTTTCTGGAGGTCAGCCCCGGCCTTTCCGAAGAGGACGCCGCGAAAGAGGCCGCGCGGTGCCTGGAATGCGGCTGTATGGACTACTTTGAGTGCAAATTGCTCGATTACGCGAACCGGTATAACGTGCGGCCCGAGAGATACGCCGGCAAAACACACCGCCGCGCCCGGGAGGACGGCCATCCGAACATCCGCCGCAACCCTGACAAGTGTATCCTGTGCGGGCTGTGCGTCCGTATCTGCGACGAAGTCGTCGGGGTGGGGGCGCTCGGGTTTGTGGACAGAGGGTTTGACACGATCGTAAAGCCCGCGTTTGACGCCGACCTGCGCCAGAGCGGGTGTATCGCGTGCGGCCAGTGCGTCCACGTCTGTCCCACCGGGGCGCTGACCGAGGTGACGCCGCTCAGAAAACAGGTCCCGCTGAAAGAGACGTTTACCGGGACGGTTTGCGCCTCCTGTTCCGCCGGGTGCGGCGTCACGCTGGCGTCGAGGGGCAATCTGCTGACGCGCGCCCTCCCCTCGCCTGAAAAAGGATCTTTGCTCTGCACGAAAGGCCGTTTTGGATTCGGGGAGATCGCGCAAAAGGAGCGGCTCACCGTCCCGCTGATTCGCGGAAAAGACGCGTTTAAGGAAACGTCCTTTGAACAGGCCGTCGTCTACGCGAACAAGTCTTTGCAGAGCCTGCAAACCCAATACGGCGGCGATTGCGTGGCGGTAGCGGTATCCGGGCGCTACACGAACGAAGAGGCGTTTTTGGTGAAAGAGTATGCGCAAAAAGCCCTTAAAACGGATAAAATTTTCTCCCTGAGCATCCCGGACGGTGGGCCGGGCGGTGTCTTGGGCCGCGACATCCGGACCGCGACGCTGGACGAGATGGAAAACACCGGGCTGGTTGTCGCCTTGGAGCCTTTCAAAAACCGCGAAGTCGCCGCCATGAGGATACGGCGCGCCGTCGCCAATGGCGCGAAACTGCTGCTGCTCTCGCCTGCGCCGGACGGGGAGGAAACCCTGCTCGGCGGCGTGGCGGCCCTGCGGATCGACATGGGCGGCGGCCTGCCGGTTTTAGAGAAAATCGTCAGGGCTTTACTGGACGGCGGGCACGGCAAAGGCATTGAAGGGCGCGAGGAACTGTTGGCGTCTTTGGGCGGCGTAACGGCGGATGAAGAGGCGCAGATGGCCGCGGAAATGATAATCAAGGCGAAAAAGGCGGTGTTCATATTTGAGAAAGACGCCGCTCCCGCACAGATCGCGCGGTTGATTCCGGACATGGCGGTGCTGAGCGGGCACGCTTCCGGGCCGAGAAACGGCGTCATTCAACTGCTCCCGGAAGCCAACTCCCAAGGTCTGACCGACTTGGGCTTCGGTTCCGCCGGGGATTTTACCCGCGCAGTTGCCGGGGGTGGCATACGCGGCCTGTTTGTCTTCGGGGAGGAACTTGACCGGCTTGACCTTGGCGCGCTTGATTTTCTGGCTGTGCAGGATCTGCACATGACGGAGACCGCCAAACGGGCGAACGCCGTTTTCCCCGCGTCCTCATTCGCCGAGACGGACGGGAGCTTTACCGGGTCCGACGGCAGGACGCGGCTGCTGAAAAAGGCCGTCGCCTGTCCCGCCGCGTGGGATACCATGACGCTGATAAAGGCGCTGGCCGCCCACGCCGGGTTGCCGGTACCGTATCAGACCGCCGGCAATGTGAGGCGGGGCATGGTGGAAACGCGCGCGAGTTGCGTTTAGTGGTAGCCGAAAAGGGACGCTGTGTCGCGAGCAATCTGATAAGTCAGAAGAAAAACCCCGGCAAGGCGAATGGTGGCTTGCCGGGGTAGACTTATTTTTATATTTAATTTATTCTATTTACTTGTTGTTCTTTTATATTAATTTCACTCTTCAACGCCATTATTTTAGATTCTAGTGGATTTATCCGGTCATTATATAGTCTATCTCGTCTGTCTATTCTGTAATCCCAGTCTGAAGGCCGACTAGATGGTGCATATTTACCTGTTCCTGTTGTTTTATCAATATCATCGGATAAAAAATTTATATTTTTATTAATAGAATCAATTTGATGACGAAGATCAGTAATTTCAAGCGCTAAGGCTTCCCGTTTACGCCTCCGTTCTTCAAATTTTTCCATTTCATTTTGAGCGGCAGCATAACCTTGTCCTGCCGCCCTTTGAAACCATTCATTAGCCTTGTCAATATTCTTATGTACTGGGGATTTTCCTTCTAAGTATGATAAGCCAAGTTGATATTGCGATTCTGCGCTCCCGTTTAAGGCAACAGCTATAAGCGCGGCTTCCTCATCTTTGCGTTTGCGCTCCTCATCGTCTCTTTCCGCTATCCTTACCTCATCTTCTGCAGTATAGTTTGCTTTCTTTGCAACTTCAATGGCTTGTTTTGCTATTTGTAATGTACTATACCATGAACGAAATAAATGATTTTGTACTGCTGTGTCAGCCATCGACATTGCTGAATGTGCTTGATCTACTACTTTCTTAGAATGTGATTTCTTCAGGGCTTTTTGTGCTATATCTATTGCCTCCGCAATATGACTCATTGCATATTCTTTCCATTCTAAAAAATCACGAATTTTCAAAACAAGAAAAATAATAGGAACACTTAATAGAAGTATAAAAATAATGTTATTAAACACAAATGAGAGCAAAGAAGCCAATAATTCAAATAAATCTATAGGGCTATTCATTTACATCCCTCCTCAAAAATTACTTCCCAGCCAATTGCCAGACGTATCATACACCCTGTCGCCCCGGATTTCGTATTTCCAGTTTCCGCCGGTGTCATAGATGCGGTCGCCGCGCAGTTCATACTTCCAATTGCCGCATGTGTCGTAGATACGGTCGCCCCGGATTTCATAGACCCGGTTGCCGCCGTTATCCACGATTCTGTCGCCTACCCGTCTGCTGATTCTGTTGCCGTATGTGTCTCTGATTTTAAAAATAAATCCCCCGTCCGCTGATGATTGCTTTTACTATACAACACGTTTCGGGTGTTGTCAACACATTATGAGCGCCTAACACGAATATTTTTTGCACCCCTATTACAATCATAATAGAGGTGATGGGGATGAAACTGGGGGAAATCCTGCGGGATCTGCTGGCAGAGCGGGATATAACGCAGAAACAGCTTGCGGACAGTTTATATATAAGCGCGTCAACAATTGGTAACTATATCCAAAACACGCGGGAACCGGATTATGATACGCTAAAACGCTTTGCGGACTATTTCCGTGTGACGACAGACTATTTGCTTGACCACAGAGTAAGCCAGACGGCGACCCATCGGGAAGACGAGCTGCTGCGGCTTTTTCGTTCGCTTACAAAGGACCAGCAGGAATTATTTCTTGAGCAGTGTAAGCTGTTTGTCACGTATAACAGCAAAAAGGGAAGGTCATCCGAATCGAGGATTACAGAGCATAAATCCGGGTGATCCGGCCGCTATGTATAGGGGCGGCTCAACCGCCCT
This sequence comes from Oscillospiraceae bacterium, assembly GCA_031254575.1. GTDB lineage: Bacteria > Bacillota > Clostridia > Oscillospirales > UBA929 > UBA929. The sequence goes on from JAIRUE010000112.1 coordinate 3,818, forward strand.
TGACTAGCTTCATCACCCACAGCACCGCGCCGTACAGCATAGACGCAAGCACGCCGTAGACCAGCACCGGCCCCGCGATGACAAACATCTTCGCCGCCATGCCCGCGACCAGACCCTCGCTCTTAAACTCCATCGCGGGCGCGACCATCGAGTTGGAAAATCCGGTGATGGGGACGAGCGTACCCGCGCCCGCCCATTTGGCGACGCTGTCGTAGGCGCGGAAAGCCGTCAGGACGGCGGCCGCGGCGACCAGCGTCATCGAGGCTGTGGCGGACGCCGTTTCCACGGGCAGTCCCAACGCCTTGTACCAGTCGATCAAGCCCTGCCCCAGCACGCAGATAGCCCCCCCGCTCAGCCACGCGAGCGCCGTGTCGCGCGCAAGGCGGCTTGACGGGGCTTTGGATTTCACATATTGCGCGTATTCTTTCTTCGTCATGTTGATCACGGAGCATACCCCCAACAGTTTGTTGGGGGTATTATTGCACGTTTTGCCGTTTATAATCCGCCGGCCGTTTCAAACAGTCTGTTCCACGTTAGCTGGCCGACGATGCCGTCTGGGGTCAGGCCGAACTGGCGCTGGAACGCGATGACGGCGTTGCGGGTGCCGGTGCCGAATACGCTGTCCTCCGCCACGCGCGGAACCGAGGGGTAATTCGCCGCGATCCTGTTGAGAGCTTGCTGGATCGACAGCACATAGCCGCCGACAGACCCTTGGGCAATGTAGAAGCCGGGGAAGGGCGGGATACCGGGCGGCGGCGCGGTCCCTCCGCCCGTTCCGCCCGCCTCGCGGATCAGGCGCTCCCATGTGATCGGGCCGACGATGCCGTCGGGGGTCAGGCCGAACTGGCGCTGGAAGGCGGTCACCGCGTTCTGCGTCATGTTGCCGAAGATACCGTCCACCGTCAGGCGCGGGATGCCGGGGACGGACGCGGCGACCGCGTTGATCGCGTTCTGTATCGTGCGCACGGCTTCGCCTCTGGACCCGTTGCGCAGCGGAGACCCTGGATACGCCGGCAGCGACGGGTTTGGGGGGACGGGGATCTCGTTTTCGATGCTTCTGAAAACGGAGTACAGCCTGTTCCATGTGGCGGGGCCGACAATGCCGTCCGGGGTCAGGCCGAACTGGCGCTGGAAGGCGGTAACGGCGTCCCGCGTGCCGGTGCCGAATACGCTGTCGGGAATGACCGTCGGGACCATGGGGAAAAACGCCGAAATAAAGTTGATTAAAAACTGTAATTCCGCCACATCCCCGCCGCGCGAACCTATTTGCAGAACCGACGCGGGCGGGGCGGCTCCGAGGCCGATGCGTTCCCCCTCGCTGCTGAGCTCGGCCAGCTTGGTGACGGCGACATAGATATAGGAGATGCTGAACCAGGTCGCCCTGCCGATAACCCCGTCGGGGACAAGGTGGAATATTTCCTGATACGCTTTGACGGCGGCGGTCGTGTCGGGACCGAAGGTGCCGTTGGGATTGGCGATCAGCGGGATCAGCGGGTAGTTGGCCCGTATGCGGTTGAGAAAGCGCTGCATCCGCGCCACGTCCGGCCCGTTGCTGCCTTCGCGGAGCACGGTTCCGGGATAGGATTCGGTGATGGACTGAAAATTGTTGCTCTCGACCAGCTCCAGATCGTTCGGATAATACCGGCGCAGGATCTGCAGCGGCGTGAGGCCCTGATTGGCGAGCGTCACGGTGCCCCACTGCGACATGCCGGGACAGGTGGCGGTGGTGCCGTTGCAAAACTCGGTGAAAAACGGGTTCCGGTGGCCTATGCGCCTTGCGTAGGTGTTGAAGTATTGGTCCACAAGCTGGCTGATGTTGGAGAAGATGTCCCGGTTTTCCACAAAGGCCATGTCAAACTGCGTGGAATTTGTGATGTCAAACGGAAATCCGCGGGAACGGTACCACTCGGTATAGACGCGGTTGAGGGCAAAGGTGACGATGGCGTGGATGTTGGCCAGCAGCGAGGCTTGAGGCCATGTGGGGAAAATTTCACTGGAGACGACGTTTTTGATGTACTCCCTGAACGGGACGCGTATGTTGCGCGCCGCCGTGTTGTTGGGCGTGCCCAGATGGACGGTGATGTAATCTGGAACGATGACTTCGTTGAGAATATACGGTTCCGGGGGCGGGTCCTGTCCGGCCTGCCCGACATAGGCGGTGACGTATCCGGGCGCGTCGTCTTCGTCCACCGGGCCCGGCATGAGGCGCTCTCCGGGCATCTCGACGGCGGGCGGGGGGATCTCGAAATGTTCCGGTTGCTGATTGGCAGACGTTGCGGGCATCATATGTACCGGCAGGAAGGCTTCGATCCCGTCAAAAACGGGAATATTGCTGATGACCGTCGTTACAAATCCGGGTTTGCTGATCGTGACCTCCACCGTATTATAGCGCGGCCCGGGATCGTTGGGCTCCAGCGTGTGTTCTCTGTCGGGCGCTTCCATGTCGATCTTATTCGTATTGCCGTCCGCGTCGGACATCATGTCCGCCAGTATCCGGCCATGCTCACGGATAACAACTCTTACGCCGCTGATCGGCAAGGCGTCGTCAGCCGCGCGGGTCTCAATCATCAGGGTACCCTTTCCCATTGCCGTAATTCTCCCCTTTCCGTTTTTATCCCATCCTATTCCGGATGAGTGGTTTATGTGTATCCTCCGGCGTTTTGGTAAAGAATAAACGCAAAAACAGGCGGGGGTTGTCCGATGAAGAGGTTTTTCGCGTTTTGTCTTCTTTTTTGCATCTTTGCGTCCTGCGCGCGCCCGACGTTCGCGCCGGACCGTCCGCCAAGGCCGGCGGCCACGCCGGAGGAGCGGGGCAAAGAGGCTTCCTTTACGCTTTTCTGGTATGTAAACGGGAGCGATCTGGAATCGGGCGGCGAGAACAACATAGGCGGCGCGTTCACCGAAAACCTGCGTGAGATGCTCTCCGCGCTTCCGTCCGACGAACGCTTCCGGGTTCTGATTTTTACAGGGGGAACGCGGGAGTGGAAAACGGAGGGGTTTTCCCCGGAGCAAAACCAGGTCCATCTCGTCACCGATGAGGGGTTGACGCACGGCCCGGCGCTGCCGGAGGGCAGCGTCGCGGAGTCCAGAACGCTCGCGGCCTTTTTACGGTATGGCTTGGAAACGTTTCCCGCCGGCCGTTACGGGCTTATCTTCTGGGACCACGGCAGCGGGGTGCCGGTCGGGTTTGGGTATGACGAGCTGCGCGAGCCGCGCTATATGGATCTGACCGCGCTTGGGGAAGGGCTGGAAAACGGCCTGCGCGGCGGGCGCCTGGCCTTTATCGGGTTCGACACATGCCTGATGGCGACCGTCGAGACGGCGGCAACCTGCGCGCCGTATGCCGACATCCTGATCGCGTCGGAGGAGCTGGAACCGTTCGGCGGCTGGTCGTATACAGAGCTGATGGGGGCGCTGGGAAAAAACCCGGCTACCGACGCGGAGGAAATCGGGCGCGTTATCGTCAACGCCTATTTTGCCTCGCGCAGGAACGCGGGGGAGACGCTGACCCTTTCGGTGACCGATTTGCGGAAGCTCGGGCCGGTGATCGGGGCTGTGGATGAAATGGCAGGGGGGATTAAACGGCTGCTGGACGAAGAGGGCTTTTTCCACGTATCGCGCATCCGGTCCCGCGTGAAGTATTACGGGGGGCCCAACCAGAGCGTGGACATGATCGACCTCGTACATCTCGCGCAGCGCCTGCACAGTGAGTACCCGGAAGAGGCGGCGCGCCTGGCCGGCGCCGTGCGGAACTGCGTTCTGATCAACCGGCATACGGCAAGCGCGCCCAATTCCAACGGGCTTTCGATCTACTTTCCCTATGAAAACGAGGGCGTTTACAAAAATCACCTCGACCTCTATCTGCAATGCGGTTTCTCAGAACCCTATGCCGAATTTGTGCGCGATTTCACAACACGGCTGGAACAGGGGGACGCGTCGCTGTATATGGTCGGGCTGAAACCGCAAAAGACGAAAAGCGGCGCGTATACCGCCCCCATTCCTCCCGAATGGCAAGTCCTGAAAGCCCAGTGGGTGCTGGCCCGGCCGCGGGGTTACGGCGTTTACCTGCTGGTCGGGCTGGACGACGGGGTGACGCTGGACGAAACGGAGGGCAGGGCGCTGGGGGTCCCTCCCAAGGTGTGGCTTACCGTCAATAAAACCCCCGCCTTCGCTTACCGCGAAGACGGGTCCGACGGGTCCGTACTGTATTCGGTTCCCGCCGAGCTGGACGGGAATAAGGTCAACCTGACCGCTTCCTGTAAGGACGGGCGCTTCACCTTTTTGGGGGCCGTGCCGGAGGTGAAGGACGGACGCATACCGCTGCCTAAAATGCTTCCGCTTGAAAAAGGCGATACCGTGACGCTGCTGTATCCGAAAATCGACACGCGCCGCCCCGGGCATAAGGAGGAGTACGGGCGCTCTCCGACGTTTACGGTCGGCGAGCCGATGACGTTCGCCCTCTCGCCCGTTGACGGCGTATGCGGATTTCTGCTGACCGACTGCTATAACAACGAGTATGTGAGCGACGTGCGGTAGGGGTATGGGGTGCTTAAAACCGGGGTAAAAAATCCCCCGCCGTTTTACCGGCGGGGGATGAATTGCGTAAACCCTACATCCGCCCGATAATCAACCGCACCTTATATCCCCACGGGTCGGTGTAGACGTCGAAATAATTGCAGTATACGCGCGCGTCGGAGAGCGGCATCATCTCGCCGATAGATGGGACGTACACCCCCGTTAAGGCCGAGGCAACCGGCACCTCGTCGCCCTTAAGCGTCACAGACCTGTTGCCGTTGAAATCCTCCCTCGTCAGTCCGTCGTACCGGATACAGTCCACAAGGCCTGTGACGACGCCCCCGTCGCCGCTGAGGGCGTTGCCCGACGCCAGTCCTATGACAGCCCCCTTGCGCGGGGGGGTGAACGAATTGCAAAGGAACCATTCCGAGACGCCGCCTCCGGTGGTGGAAACGCCCGCTACGGTGTAGGAGTACTGTTCGCCGGACATTGAGGAGCCGCCCTCTTCTTTGCTGTCGGCATAGCCGTAGGCGTACGCGTCGCCGGTCACGTCGTTGAGAACAATAGCGGTCACATATCCCGCGGATCCTGTTTCGGCGTGGATGACCTTAGCGGCGGGGACGCGGCCCATAGGGATGTCGGAGAGCGACAGGCGCACGGCGCGCCCCGCGCTGCCCACCTGCTCGTAAACGGTACACCACGGCGCGAGCGGGACGGAACCAAGCCTTTTCGCGGTGACGTTGAGATCGCCCCTGCCGCCGCTCTGCGGCTCGAACGGCGTAAGATAGATCCTGTCGCCGGAGGAGCCTTGAAAATGCCCCACCCAGCCCGTCATCAGCGCGTACGGGCCTGCCGGCTCGCCGCTCAGCGTCAGCGGAGTCCAGCCGACGAGGACGCCGCTGTTATCCGCCGTGACAAGGCCGATAGTGGTTCCGGCAACCTCACCGGGACCACGCACGTCGGCGATCCGCCACCCGGATGCTCCCGTGTCGGGGATCAGCAGGAAAACACAACGCTGTCCGCTGAACTGGGGCATCTTTGCCGTGGCTTCGGGCAGCAGTTCAAATGTCCTGCCCATCATGGTGAGAGTGGAGGGCGCCGCGGGGCTGGGCTTGGGATCGGTGTAGTATCCTGAAACGCGCATGCTGTACGCCTCCACGATGCCCGCGCTTTCATAAAACATCAGGACGTCCCATCTCTCGAGCATATCCCGCTCGGCCGGAAAACCGTTTTTGTAGAGGACCGCGTCCTCGGCGGTCTTGCCGAACGCGCCGGTGAGCGGGTCGACGCCTTTCACGGGCTGCTTTTCCAGCACCGCGAGTTTGTAGCTGCCGGAACCGCGCGTCAGGGAACGGTAAATATACTGGAGGGTTTTGTTTTCGTCGTAGGCCAGCAGGAATATTTCGCCGGTGCGGATGTTCTCCCAGACGTCGTCAAACTCGTCCTCCGTCTCCCCCCAAACCGGGAGCTTTTTGGAGATGGGGATGAATCCGCCCTTATCGTCAAATAATCCGTTGGACTGTATTCCGGTGACGGTAAGGGAGGCGTATGTGTAGGAGCGGGAGGGGGTAAAGCTGACGGCGTACCGTTCGCGGTCGACCAAAAGCCGTCCCCAGCGGCCGCACAGCGCGGCGTCGATCGTCCCCCTGACGGGATAGCGCGCCCCGTCCGGGCCGGCGGCATAGGTCTGCCCGCCCGACGTCAGCATCCTCAGCACGGTGTTGTACGGCGTGCCGATTTGATTCTCTTTACTGTCGCGCACGATATAGAGCAGCGCGTTCCCCCGGTAGGCCAGCGTGACGGGTTCCTCCTCCCAGAAGTCGCCCGCCTTGTCATAAGCGCTGCTGGAGCCGCCCCAGTCCCACACCTTAAGCGACGAGGCCACCGGTATAAACGCGCCGCCCTTGAGCGAGAGGCCGTCCGCCTGGTTCTTCATGACGGTGACCTGCCTGTAGGATACCGTTTGGTCAAGCGCGACCGAGAGGATATTATTCCCCTTATCGGCCATCATGGACGCCAGCCTGCCCTTATAGGACTCGTCCAGCGTGCCGCGGTAGGTATAGGTTTTGTCACCGTGGAAAATCTCGGTGACCCCGCCGTCCGTTTCAAAGACGAGGACGGTTTCAATAGGCTCCGCCTTAAAGGCTTTTTCCATAAAAGTCACGCCGTCGCCGTCCCTGATTTCGGCAAAGAGGAAGTTATAAATAAGCCTGGCGGCCTCCCCGCGCGTCATCTTATGGTCCGCCCCGAAAGACATGCCCCTGCTGGTGCCCAGCGCCTCCGCCTTGGCGATATAGCTGTACGGCCAGTTGAGGCCGACATGCTCGTCCTTGTAGCCCAGCAGTTTCATCAGCACGGTGATGAGCTGCCCGTACAGCATGGGGTCGTTGGGATGGAACAGCCCGTCGGTGCTGCCGACCATGACGGGGGGCTGATCGTTTATACGCGAGGTGGCGGCGTTGATCCACCTGTGCGCCCAGTGACTGGCGAGCACGTCGGGGAAGCGCACCGTGCCGCCGTAGACAGAAACGTCGAACGTACCGGAGAGCCGCACGCCGATGACTGCCAGATCGGCGCGGGTAAACAGCCGGTCCGGGGAATAGTTGGAGCCGCCGGTGCCGCTGACGATCTTGAGCCGGTACAAAAGCTCCGCCGCCTGCCGCGTCGCGGCGTCGGGGATGTCGGTAAACGGCCCGGCCGCGCCGGCGGGGGGTATGCCGAAGATGGGGAGCAGGCAGAGTATAAGCAAAAAGCTGACAAACCGTTTCATAATTTCCTCCTATTCCGTTCTCAGCGCGTCCACAGGCTGAAGCGACGCGGCCTTGATAGCCGGGTAGATACCGAAGATGATCCCCATCGCCAGAGAACCGGAGAACGCCACGAAGGTGATCGGCAGGTCGGGCTGCGCGATGAGGTCGTATTGCATTTTGCCCCAGTAGAGGGTCACGGTGAACCCGGCGATCACGCCCAGCAGGCCGCCCGCGCCGGACAGGATCGCCGCCTCGATGAGGAACTGCGTGACGATGGTGCGGCGCGGCGCGCCGATGGCCTTGCGCACGCCGATCTCGCGCGTCCGCTCGGTCACCGTCACCAGCATGATGTTCATGATGCCGATGCCGCCGACAAAGAGGGAGATGGCGGCGATCAGCGTCAGAAAGCGCGTCTGCTGCTGCTCCGCGGCGTCCATGTCGTCATACCACTGAAAGTTGCTCCAGACATTGTAGCTGCCGTTGAAGCTGTTCCAGTCTATAAAGCCCATACCGTCGTAGTTGTTCCAGTCCATCTGTGTAATCATGGTGCCGAGGAAGTCGTTGAGCAGCTCCACCACCTCGCGGGCGGCGTTGGGGTCAAATACCTTGATCATATATTCGTTGATGGTCATCTCCGGGTTTATGTAGCGCGAGGCGGTGTAGGGGACGACCATCATATTGTCTTCGGAGTACATCAAAAAATCCTCGTCGCTGTAATAATCCGGCTTTTTCATCCGCTCGCGGTAGACGCCGACGATGGTGAACGGTATATTCTTAATATAAACGGTTTCACCGAGGGGGTCGCGGTAGGAGAAAAGCCTGTCGCGCACCATCGAGCCGATGACCACCACCTGATTGCCCCGCTCGATGTCCATATAGGTGAGATCCCGCCCGGAATCCAGCTCATACTGCTGCACATAGGAGAATTGCTCGCTGCCGTAGTAGATCTGGCGCACTTCCATGTCCCGGTCGCTCCAGCTGGCGGAAGCCCGCCACTCGCTGGCGCTGGGCGTGATCCCCTCCGTCAGGTCGGCCAGGTCGTTGTTGATATAGGCGTTCAGCTCCCGCGCGATGACCGAGTTGGGGGTGGCGCCCGCCATATACTCGTAGCTGTAAAAATACACCTGAACCATATTCTCGCTCAGTTTCCGCCACAGGTCCATATTGGCGGCGTTCTGCGCCTTGGTGACGCTGACCAGCGCGATGACCGCCGTGACGCCGATGGCGGTGCCGAGCATGGTGAGGAAAGTGCGCCCCTTTTTGGCCAGAAGGGTCTGAAACGCCATGCGGACCGACTGCCAGAACTTCATAAGGCGCTTCCTCCTGCTTCCGGGGAACGGGCGTTTTGTCCGGACCCGCTCTCCCCGTGGGTAGAAATCTGGGAAGGAGGCCCGTTCCCGCCCGCGAAAGCGGCCCGCGGGCCCGCGTCGGCATCGATAAGCCCGGTGTCCTCCACGATCCGCCCGTCCTTGATCCGGACATTCCGCCTGGCCATCTGCGCGACCGCCGGGTCGTGGGTGATCAGGACGATGGTGGTGCCGGCGGTGTTCAGGGCGTCGAGTATCTGTATGACATGCTCGCCGGTGCGGGAGTCGAGATTGCCGGTCGGCTCGTCGGCCAGAATGATGTTGGGATTGGTCGCCAGCGCCCGCGCGATGGCGACGCGCTGCTGCTGTCCGCCCGACATCTGCCCCGGCTTGTGGTCCATCCGCTCATAGAGCCCCACCCTGTCAAGCGCGTCCATCGCCATCTGGCGGCGCTTCGAGCCGTGGACGCCCTGATATATCAGCGGCAGCTCCACATTCTCCAGCGCCGTCAGCCCGCTCAGGAGGTTGAAGCCCTGAAAGATAAACCCGATCTGCTCGTTGCGGACCTGGGCCAGCTCATAGTCGTACAAATTACAGACGTTCTCGCCGTTGAGGTAGTAATCCCCGTAGGTGGGGATGTCGAGGCAGCCCAGAATGTTCATCAGCGTCGATTTGCCGGAGCCGGACGCGCCGACAATGGCGATATACTCGCCCTGCGACACCGACAGCGACACGCCGTCAAGGGCGCGCACCTCGCTCTCGTGGCCTTCGTTGTAAATCTTATAGATGTTGTACAGCTCGATCAGAGCTCCCGTCAAGTTCCCCATCCCGCTCACCGGCCTGGCGCCGGCATAACGACAACACCGCCGCCGCCATCAATGACTACGCCGCCCCCGCCAACCACGCCGCCCCCGCCGCTGGGCATGGGCCTGCTGATGACGGGCCCGTCGCCGCCGGACTTGTCATCCCCGGCGGGTTCATCCCCTCCGTCGGGAGAGGGCTCGTCCCCGCTGTCCCCGCCGTCGTCAGCAGGGTCTTCGCCGCCGTCAGAAAACCCATCGTCAGGGAAGCCGCCGTCCACAAAACCGTCGTCCGCGGGCCATTCGCCGCCCGGCAGCACCGGCTTGCCAAAGTCGCCGCCGGGAGCGCCGGGGTCAAACGGGTCGAGCGGGATCCAGTTGCCCCATTCGTCGTAGTACCCGTCGCCAAGGGGTTCCTCCTCGTCGGGCGAAGGCGATACCTTATCCCTGTCCTCCCAGCCCCTGTTATAGCCGTCGTCAAAAGCGTCCCTGGCCTCCCCCTCGTAATCGACCTCAAAATCATAGGTGGGGGCGGGCGAAGGCAGGATGTCGGTCTTCTGGGTGAAAACCTCCCAGTTGTCCCATTCGGGCAGCAGTCCCTCTGTGACCTCGATATACCGGGCGCTCTGGATGCCGCATTTGACCATGACGGCGTAAAATCCGGGCGGCACGATCCCCTCGGGCAGCTCGACGGCGCTTTCGGGCGCTTTGCCGTCCCTCGTTTTGAGGAACACATAGTCGTCCCTTCCGTAGTTTTTAATGGCCTGGATGGGCACGACGATCGGGTTTTCGGAGATGTCAAGGGTGATGCTGAAGTTGGCGCCGGTCCCCTCCATCAATTGCCCCTTGCTGTTATCGACCGCGATAATAACGGGGAAGTACGCCCCGCCGCCGGTCTGGTTGGCCGTCCGGTCGATGCTGGTGAGAGTCCCGGGGATGGTGGTCATCTCGCCGTTGACGTAGGCGTCCACATCGACGGACATGCCCACACTGACCTTTTGAATGTCGCTCTGGTAGATCTCGCCCCGCAGCGTCAGGGTATCCATCAGCGCGACGACGATCTGTACGGGGTTGTTCGGGGAAATCGTCATCCCCGGCCAAAGGTCCACATAGCTCATGACGGCGCCGGAAATGGGGGCGCGGAAGGTCAGGTCGTCCATTTTCTGGTATTCTTGATCGATCGAATCCAGCAGCGACTGGATCTGTTCGTTCTTACCCTCGATACTGGCCTCATATCCGGCGATGGTTTCCTCGAGGATGCGGATCTGCCCCGTGTAACCCTCTTCGATGCTGGTGTCCGGGATGAAGTCCAGCTCCAGCAGCAGGTCGCCTTTATTGTATGTATAACGGTCGCGCAGGTTGATATAATTGAGCCGCCCATACGATTTCATACTCAGTTCTATCTCGTTGATGCACTTCAGAAGGCCGGACTCCGCCGGGAGGATAGGCTCGCCGCCCGCCGAGCGCATCGACGCGGTGGCCAGCATGCCCGCCTTGAGCGCGCCGGGATTGTCCATCGTGATCTCGACTTCAAAGGACACCGAGCCGTCCTCGCCGATATTGCGTATCTTTTCAACGGCCGTCACCTTGCCGTCCACCGTCGCCATAGCGCCGGGGATCGACACGTCGCAGGGCTGGCCGATATAGATGTCGTTCTCGTACCCGTAGGAAAAATAAAGGGTCAGCGTCATCTGCGAATCATCGACCAGAAAGCCGAGATAGCTGTTTTCGGTGATCAGGCTGCCCAGCGTCAGCGGCAGAGCGTCCTTGGCGCGCTCGACGCGCCCCGAAAAAGGCGCGTAAAGCCGCGCCGCCGCCTGCATGGCGATCTGCTCGGCGTTGGCTTTTTGCAGATCCTCATAGACTTTGCCGATCTGTTCCCGCGTCTCCGCGATCCTTGTTTCAAAGCCCGCGATGTCCGTCCCGGCGGCGGCGATCTGTTTATTCAGGTCGGCCACGGCCTTGTCGATGGCGGAGGAGTCAAGGACGACCAGAATATCGCCCTCCTGCACCGGCATCCCGTACATAACGTTGCTTTGCAGCACCGCGCCCTCCCCCATGACCGTGACCGTCTCGCTGTTCTCGGGCTGGAGGTAGCCGTAGCCGCTGATCGTGTTCTTGATCTCGGCGGGTTTGTTGTCGGTCCCGTCCCAGAGCTCGATCCGGCCGGTGAGGTAATACTCCGGCGCCGGGGCAAAGAAGACATAGTAGGTGAGCAGCGCCAGTCCGCCCGCCGTCGCCAGGCCGATGGCGATAAACAGTATCCTCTTCAGGATGCGTTTCCGCCGTCCGGGGCGGTTTCGCCTGACAGGCGGCGGAGTGGCGGACTGCCTCTCCATCTCCCGGGGAACTTCCGCCGTCTTCGGCGCTTCCGCGACCGCGGTATAGGTCTTATCGTCCATGCGCGTCTCCTTTTCTTTGGGAAAATTGGCATTGTTGTCCTGCATAACCCATTATACGCCTTTTGGGTGGACAAGACAATAACAAACTAGAAACAAACTATTAACATTTCCTTAACAAACCGGGGGCGGCGCACAAAAAACCCCCTATTTTTCCTTAGACGGAGAAACCGGGGTTTTGTTCCATAAAATATAAATAAACTCTTGTGGTACCTGGCGGTACAAGAGAATTCGCGTCGCTCCCGGGTCCGCGGGCATATACGGAAGAGGCCTCCGTGTCCGCCCGCCGGACATGACACAAGGCGACATAATCGCCTATCCGAACAGTGTCGTCTGCGCGGTTTCCGGCAGCCCGCCGAACGCCCCGGCGGCGCGCAGGGTCTCGATATGCGCCTTGGTTACCGCGCCGCAGCGCGACGCCAGATTATCCTCTGCGAGAAACGGGCCTTTTGCCCGCTGTCTGGCGATATTTTTCACCGCCTCCCTGCCCAGCCCCGCCAAAGCCATCAGCGGTACGGCAACGAGCCCCGGCCCCGCCGGCGTAAAGCGCATGCCCGGCGAGGTGTGGACGTCCGGCGGCTTGAAGGTGATGCCGCGCCGCAGCATTTCATACGCGGCTTCCAGAACGACCGCCTTGTCCTGCTCCGTCTTTGAGGCGTCCTTGTCCTGTTCCGTCCGCCTGACGGCGGACTTAATGGCGTCTGCGCCCCCGCGGCATACGTCGTAGCTGAAATCGTCAATTTTCAGCGTGAAATAGACGGCGTAGAACGCCTCGGGCCTGTGCGCCTTGTACCACGCGATGCGGGCGCTCATCATCGCGTAGGCGGCGGCGTGCGCTTTGGGGAACAGATACTTGATCGCCCTGCACGAGCCGATATACCAGTCCGGCACGCCGGCGGAGCGCATGGCGGCCTCCCATTCGGCCTGTAAACCCTTGCCCCTGCGGACGCTCTCGCTGATAGAAAGGCTCTGCTTGGCGGAAATTCCCCTGGAAATGAGGTACAGAGTAATGTCGTCACGGGCGCAGATGACCTCGCGCAGCGTGGCCTTTCCGTCATCGATCAGCTTTTCGGCGTTGCCGCGCCAGACGTCGGTGCCGTGCGACAGCCCGGCGATCCGCACCAGCTCGTCAAAGGTGGAGGGCTTTGTCTTTTGCAGCATCCCCCGCACAAAACGGGTGCCGTATTCGGGGATGCCGACGGTGCCCACGGGACCGATCAGGTCGTCGTTTTCAAAGCCCAGCGCCGAGGTGGAGGAAAAGAGGCTCATAGTGACGGGGTCGTCCAGCGGGTGGCTCAGGGAGTCCTCTTTGGTCAGTTCTTCCATGCGGCGGATGAAGGTCGGGCAGTCGTGGCCGAGGATGTCGAGCTTGAGCAGGTTTTCCTCGATGGCGTGGTAGTCGAAATGGGTGCAGACCGTGCCGCCGCGCTTATTGGCGGCAAAGTGGACGGGGCAGAAATCATAGATCTCAAGATCCTGAGGGACGATGATCATGCCGCCGGGGTGCTGCCCGGTGGTCGTTTTGACGCCCTCGCAGCCTTTCGCCAGACGCCTCAATTCCGCGTCGGATACGTCCAGCCCGGCCGCCTCAAGGTATTTAAGCGTATACCCCAGCGCGTTCTTCCCGCCGATGGTGGTAATCGTGCCGGCCCGGAAAACCTTGTCCGCGCCGAACAGCTTGGTGAGGTGCGCCCCGGCGTGTTCGTGGTAGTCGCTGGAGAAATTGAGGTCGATGTCGGGTTTTTTGTCGGCGTCGAAGCCCAGAAAGGTCGCGAACGGAATGTCAAAACCGTCTTTTTCAAGGTTCGCCCCGCAGACGGGGCAATTTTTGTCCGGCAGGTCGATGCCGCAGCCTGCGTACGCCGCGTGCCCGTCCGCGCCGGATTGCGGCGGGGACGAATCATCTTCCCGGACGGTTCCCGGAAACTCGCTGTATCGGCATTCCGGGCAGCGGTAGTGCGGCGGCAGGGCGTTGACCTCGGTAATGCCCGCGAAATACGCCGCGACGCTGGAGCCGACCGAGCCGCGCGAACCGACAAGGTATCCTTTTTTCATACTGCGCCGCACCAGCTTTTGAGAGATGGTGTAGATGATGTCGTATCCCTTGCCGATGATGGAACTCAATTCCTTCTCCAGCCGTTCCCCGATCAGCGGCGGCAGCTCGTCGCCGTACAGGGCGCGGGCGCGCTCGTACGCAAGCCCGCGCAGTTCCTCCGCGCTTCCCTTGAGGACGGGGAAATACTCTCCCCCGCGCACGGGGGATATGTCCCCGACCGAATCCGCGACGGCCCGGGGCGCGGTTACGACCACTTCATAGGCGGTCTCCGCGCCCAGATAGGAAAATTCCTCAAGCATTTCGTCCGTCGTTTTGAAATACAGCGGCAGAGGGTAGGGATCAAGCATGTTTTTATTCGCGAGCAGGATGTTCCGGTGAATCTCGTCCTCCGGGTCGAGAAAATGCACGTCGCCGGTGGCGCAGACGGGCTTATTCAGTTCCCTGCCCAGCCGTACGACGGAGCGGTTCCACTCGCGGAGATGTTCGTCGTCCCTGGCGTGCCCGTTGCGGACCAAAAACCGGTTATTGCAGAGGGGCTGTATTTCCAGAAAATCATAAAAAGACGCGGTTTGTAAAGCGTCCTCCCACGGCAGTCCTTCCCGGACGGCGGAAAACACCTCGCCGCGCTCGCAGGCCGCGCCGATAACGATCCCCTCGCGCCACTGTTCCAGCAGTTCCCGCGTGAGGCAGGGGCGGCGCTTAAAATGCTCCAGATGGGCAAGGGATACGAGCCGGTAAAGGTTGCGCAGCCCGTCCTGGGTGCGGGCAATGAGGATGATATGATACATCCTGTCCAATTGGGTTTTTGCCCGCTCGCCGCCGTCCTCCGGCCCGGACGGAACTTTGGGCGCGCCGCCGCCCGGCACGGTAAGGTAACCCTCGCAGCCGTACAGCACTTTGACGCCGTACTTCTTCCCCGCGGCCATCGCCTCCGGGAAGGCGTGGCAGACGCCGTGGTCGGTCACGGCGACGGCGGGATGCCTCCACCTCGCCGCCAGGGCAATCGCTTCCGCGACGGGCGTAACGGCGTCTTTCTCGCTCATCTGCGTATGTAAATGCAATTCCACGCGCTTTTCCGGCGCCGTGTCCTCCCGCGGGGGCGCTTCCGCGCTTTCAACACAGGCCGCCGCGAGGGCCCATTCCTCTTTTTCCATCACCGTATAGGACTCCATCTCCCCGAAAACCGTGACATGCCCCCTGCCCTCACAAATCTCCCCGATACGCTTCTCCAGCCCCGGCGGGACTTTGCCCTTTTCAAAAACGCACCGCACACAGACCGAGCCGGTGCCGTCGGTGATATAAAATTCGGTCATTACGGCGTCGCGCCAGCGGTTTTGCAGGCGCATCCGGCGTTCCCGCGTCTCCCCGACGGCGAAGACGCGCCCGCGCGCGCAGGCTTTGGCCTTTTCTCTGGGCAGCGTGTCGATGGACATGACCTCCATGCGGGGCGGTTTTCCGAACAGAACCCGCGGGCCGCGGCGCCCGTCCGGTTCGGATCGCCGTGGCGCCGCGGCTTTCCGCCCGCGCTCCGCAACCGCGTCCGGCCGCGCGCCGGTGAACAGAACCCTCACATCCGCCAGTCCCATCGCCTCGCGGATGCGCCGCCCGGCGTCCTCCGCCCAGCCCGGTACGGGCTCGGTCCCGGCCAGTTCCACGGTCAGGCGGTTCTCCTCCCGCTTGACGCGCAGGGCTTTAACCGCCGGGTCGGAAGAACCGGCGGGCAGGCAGGACGGAAAGACCTCTGAAAAGGGTTTCACCAAAAGTAACTCCCCCGAAAAAATTGTAAACTTAATCCCGCGGTTGTGGTAATTCCCCGGCCATCCCGCGCGCCTCCGTTACCAGCGCCTCCAGAATCTCGTCCTCACGGATGATCCTCACGGCCTCGCCCTTGCGGAACAGAAGAGCATCTCCCTCGTGAGCGGGCGAATGGCCCTCGTCCCGCAATCCGCTAAGCCGGGCATTGGGTCTCGCGCCCCGCCAGCCCGCCACGCCTATGTCCGCGTCCCGCGCCTCGCCCGGGCCGTTGACCGCGCAGCCCATCACGGCGACTTTGAGCGGCGCGCGAATGCCGGAAAGCCGCTCCTCCGCCGCGCGGGCCAGCGCCGCCACATCGATGCCGCGCCGGGCGCAGGTGGGGCAGGAAATGATTTCAACGCCGCCCGTCCGCAGCCCGACGGCTTTCAGCAGCGCGATCCCGGCGCGCGCCTCTTCGACCGGCGGCGCGGTCAGCGAAACGCGGATCGTATCGCCGATCCCGTCAAGCAGCAGCGCGCCGATCCCGGCGGCGGACTTGATCAGCCCGTGATAGCCTGTCCCCGCTTCGGTCACGCCAAGGTGCAAGGGCAAATCGGTGCGCTCCGCCGCCATGCGGTTGACGGCGACGGTATCGGCGACGCCGGACGCTTTGAAAGAGAGGCATATCCCGGTAAATCCCATGTCCTCCAGGATGGCCGCCTGTTCCAGCCCCGACCGCAGCATCGCCTCGCGCAGGCCGTGTTTTTCAATCAGCGCCCGCTTGACCGAGCCGCCGTTGACGCCGATGCGTATCGGTATCTTTCGCTCGCCGCAGGCGCGCGCGACCTCGCGCACCCGTTCCTTTGAGCCGATATTGCCGGGGTTGACGCGCACCTTGGCCGCGCCGTTCTCGGCGGCGCGGACAGCGAGTTTATAGTCAAAATGGATGTCAGCCACGACGGGGAGGGGACTGCCCCTTACAATATCCCGCAGCGCCTCCGCCGCGTCCGCGTCCGGCACCGCGACCCGTACGAGGTCGCACCCGGCGGCGTGCAGGTCCCGTATCTGCGACAGTGTCGCCTCCGCGTCGCGCGTGTCGGTATCGCACATCGACTGCACCGTTACCGGCGCGCCCCCGCCGATCAGAACGCCGCCGGCGCTGATTTGGCGCGTCACAGCCCCACCAGCCGCCGTATGTCGTTGAAAAAAATGAATATCATCAGCCCGAACAGCAGCAGCATCGTAACGCCGTGGATATAGCCTTCCACTTTCGCGCTGAGGGGCTTTTTGCGCACCAGCACCAAAAAGGCCGAAATGAACAGGAAGAAAATCCGCCCGCCGTCCAGCGCCGGGATCGGCAGCAGGTTGACCACCGCGAGGTTGACGGCCACCAGCCCGGCCAATTGCAGCAGCTGGCGCATCTGGTCGGACAGGGCGGTTTCTTCCTCGCTGATGATCTCGTTGACGGCGCCGCCGAGGCCCACAAAGCCCACCAGGTCGCCCGCTCCGGCCGCGCCGGAGATGAGGTCGCCCAGGCTGATCCAAACCAGCCGCACAAAATCCACGGTGGACGCGCCGGCGTGCCACAGCGTTTTGGAAGCGGTCAGTTCCTCGGCGGCGCCGACGGTGAAGCCGAATTTCTGCCCGCCGTCCAGCTGCCGGGTCACATCGGAGACGGTGACCCTTTCGCCGCCGCGCTCCATCACGAACGTATAGGGCGTATCGGCGTCACGCCCGAGAAAGAGATAGAAGTCGCTGAGGTTGTAAATACGGTGGCCGTTAATGGAATAAAAGCGGTCTCCCGTCTGTATTTGGCCGGCATAGGGGAAATCCGGCTCCAGGGAGGTGATGTCGGGCATGGCGACGTAATTGACGGAGCTAAAGAGGATGAGAAAGAAGAGAAAGCCCAGCAAAAAATTCATCGCGGCCCCGCTGACCAGCATGAAAACCTTCTGCCAGATTCCCTTGTTGCGGAAATGCGCAGGGTCGTCGGAGGCCTCGTCCTCGCCCAAATCGCAGAAGCCGCCGACGGGAAAGGCGCGAAGGGAAAATTTTGTTCCCATCGGCTCCCCGTTTTCGTCTTTTTTCTGCCGCCTGTAGAGGACGGGCCCCATGCCGATGGCAAACTCGCGCACCCGCATGCCGCAGAGCCGGGCCGCGAGAAAATGCCCCAGCTCGTGCGCCGTGATCAGCACGCCGAGGATGAGGATCAGGATGAGCGCGGAGATAACCGGCAAAATATCACCACCTATATAAATTGACTGTCTGTAAAACATCTTCAACGGAGGGGTTTTCGATATACGGCGCGTCGTCCAGCGCCCGCTCCACCCGTTCCGCGATCTCCGTAAATCCGCATTCCCCGCGCAGGAACGCCGTTACCGCCGCCTCGCCCGCGCCGCACAGCGCCGCGCCCATGTTGCCGCCGCGCCGCGCCGCGCGTTCCGCCAGCGCAAGGCAAGGGAAGCGGCCGCGGTCAGGTTCCTCAAAGGTCAGGGTACTTCGCGCGGTAAAACCGAGCTTCGCCGCCGGGCCGGGCAGGCGCGCCGGATAGGTCAGCGCGTACTGTATCGGCAGGCGCATGTCGGGCGGGGCGAGCTGCGCGATGACCGCGCCGTCAGTATATTCCACCATCGAATGAATAATGCTCTCCGGGTGCAGTACCACGTCTGTCTGTTCCGGGCGCAGGGAAAACAGGTGGATCGCCTCGATAATTTCCAGCCCCTTGTTCAGCAGAGTTGCCGAATCGACGGTGACCTTGGGGCCCATACGCCATGTCGGGTGTTTCAGCGCCATCTCCGGCGTGACGGAACGGAGCTGTTCTTTGGAAAAGTCCCTGAACGGCCCGCCGGACGCGGTAAGAATAACGCGGGAAACCTCCTCCCGCCGCCCGCCTTGCAGGCACTGAAAAATTGCGCTGTGTTCGCTGTCCACCGGTATAATGCCCCGTTTGGCGGCATTTGTTACCAGTCCGCCGCCGCAGACAAGGCTTTCCTTGTTGGCCAGCAGCAGCCGTTTGCCCGAGTCCAGCGCCGCGAGAGTGGGGCGCAGGCCGCTTATCCCCGACAGGGCGTTGAGAACGGTATCCGCGCCGGGAAAAACCGCCGCCTCAAGAATGCTCTCCGCGCCGCAGAGGACTTTGACCGGCGTATCGGCCAGCGAACTTTTGAGGGCGCGCCCAGCTTCCGCGTCCGCGACGCAGACGAGCTCCGGCAAAAACCGCCGCGCCTGCTCCTCCAGCAGCGGGGTGTTGCGTCCCGCCGCGAGAACGGCGATCCCCGGCTCAAAAGGCAGGAAGTGCGTTCCCTCTCTCCCACGGTCCGGCCCGGACGTCCGCAGCGCCTCGCAGACGGCGAGCGCCTGACGGCCGATCGAACCGGTGGAACCGAGCAAGGAGAGCGTCATGAAACAGCCTCTATCGCGGGCAGCAAAATAATCAGAACCTCCAGTACCGGCGCGGCGAACAGCAAACTGTCAAAGCGGTCGAGAACGCCGCCGTGCCCCGGCAGCAGCGAGCCAAAATCCTTGATCTGAAACTCGCGCTTGACGAGGCTCATCGAAAGATCGCCCAGCTGCCCCGCAAGGCTTCCCGCAAGACCGTACAGCAGCAGCAGCGGGTAGCTGACAGCACGGCCGAAAACTGTCTGCATCAGAACGCCGTAAAGGACCATGCCGGCCAGGACGCCAATCAGGCCGCCAACGGAGCCTTCAACCGTTTTTTTGGGGCTGACGGGAGTGAGCTTATGCCTGCCCCAGGCCGACCCTGTGAAGTAGGCGCAGGTATCCCCCAAAAGCGCGGCTATAAACGGCAGCATGATAACGTATTTTCCGCCGGCAAACGCCATGACGCGGATGAGCGAGGAAAAAAACGAGGGAATACAGACAGCCGTCGTAAAGATGACGCCGATATGCTTGAATGTGACCCGTTCATGGTCGGCGACGGCTTCCCCGAAAAGCGCCATCAGGAAGAGCAGCGGGCCCGCGAGCCGGAGCGAGCCGGCATAATCCCCGAGGCAGGGTCTTATGTAAAACCAGACGGGCACGCAGGCGGCAAAGACAACGGCGCAGGCGGACAGCCTTTTTTTAGGGGCAAAGCCCGTGTTGCCCAGCAGTTCCCAGACGGACAGAGCGGAAATGAGGGAGATAACCGCCGCAAGCGTCCAGTCCGGCGCGAAAAACAGGACAAGCGGCAGGACGGGCAAAAGGATGATTCCCACAATGATCCGCACACGCATAAAAACGACCGCCTCCTGACAAGCCGCGGACAAAACACGGGGGCCGTATCCCTTACAGTCCCCCGTATCTGCGGTTTCGATCGGAATAATTCTCAAGAATGGAGACCAGTTCTTTTTTTGAAAAGTCTGGCCACAGCGTATCGGTGAAAAACAGCTCGGCATAGGCGAGCTGCCACGGCATGAAGTTGGACAGGCGCCACTCGCCCCCGGTCCGGATACAGAGATCGGGGTCGGGAAGGAACGCCGTGTCAAGGTGGCGCGAAAAGGTGTCCTCGGTCACGTCTCCGGTCTCCGCGCCCGAGGAAAGGTGCATCAGCTCGCGGGCCGCGCGCACGATCTCGTCGCGTCCGCCGTAGTTGACGCAGATGCCGCACAGACAGCCGTCATACCGCGCCGAGACCTTCTCCGCCCGCTCCATCTGCTCCCGTATATCCCCGGGGAGCGGCTCAAGGTCCCCCAGGAATTTCAGCCGCACGCGGTCGCGCTCCATTTTCTCCAGCGATTCGGAGATATAACGGCGCAGAAGGTCATAGATCTCCTCTACCTCCTCCCCCGGTCGCAGCCGCCTGTTTTCGGTGGAAAGGGCGTAGACGGTAAGGTTCCGGACGCCGATGTCGCGGCAAAACGTGGCGATGGTGCGGAACGTCTCCGCTCCCGCCGCGTGCCCCGCCTTGCGCGGCAGGCCGCGCCGCCGCGCCCAGCGCCCGTTTCCGTCCATGATGACGGCGATGTGGCCCGGCAGTGTCGCAGGCAGCTTCAAACTTCCATCAATTCCTTTTCCTTTTTTGCGGTAAGCGCGTCGATGTCCCTGACCGCATTGTCGGTCAGTTCCTGAACGTCGCGCTCGGTGTCGCGCAGGTCGTCCTCGGTGATCTCGCTCTTTTTCTGCTGCTTCTTATAGGCCTCGATGGCGTCGCGCCGGATGTTGCGCACCGCCACCTTGGCCTCCTCGCCGTATTTGTGTACAAGCCGGGTCAGTTCCTTGCGGCGTTCTTCCGTGAGCTGCGGGAACGCCAGGCGGATGACCTTGCCGTCGTTGGTCGGGTTGATGCCCAGGTCGGACGCCTGTATGGCCTTTTCAACGGCCTTGAGCACCGACGCGTCCCACGGCTGGATGACCAGAACGCGCGGCTCGGGCGTGGAGACCGACGCGATCTGCGCCACCGGCGTGGTGACGCCGTAGTAGTCGACCGACACGCGCTCGAGCACGGCGGCGCTGGCGCGCCCCGCGCGGATCGTGGCGTAACTGTGGCCCAGCATCTCCAGCGTTTTTGCGATCCTGTCCTCTATTTCGGGGTAACTGCCCATACGGATCGTCCTTTCTTACCGTACCATGGTACCTATTTTTTCGCCCATAACGGCGCGGTATATATTTTCCGGGTCGCTCAGCGCGAACAGCAGGACGGGAATGCGGTTGTCCCGGATAAAGCTGGCCGCCGCCGCGTCCATCGCCTTGAGGTCGTCGCGGAGAAAATCGCCGGGGGACAGTTCGTCGTATCTGCGCGCGCCGGGGTTGGTTTTGGGGTCGTCGTCGTATACGCCGTCCACATTCTTGGCGAGAAGGACGATATTCGCCCCGATCTCCGCGCCGCGCAGCAGGGCCGCCGTGTCTGTGGTAAAATAGGGATTGCCCGTCCCGCAGCCGAAGACGACCACCCGGCCCTTGTCAAGATGGGATATGGCGCGCAGGCGGGCGAACGGTTCGGCGAAAGGCCGCATTTCAACGGCGGTCTGCACACGCACCTCAATGCCGTTTCTCTCCAGCACGTCTGCGATGGCGAGGCAGTTGATGGCGGTGGCCAGCATCCCCATATGATCGGCCCGCGAACGGTCCATCCTGCCGCCGCCGTCCTTGGCCCCGCGCCAGATATTCCCCCCGCCGATCACCAGGCCGATCTGAACGCCCTCGTCAAGGCAGCGCCTGATGACGCCGGAGATGCCCTCGATGACGCCGAAGGACAGGACTTCGCCGCCGCCGCCCGCGATGGCCTCCCCGCTGATCTTGACGAGCACCCGTTTATATACAGGCCCGGCCATGCTCTTCCCTCCCCGCGTTCATGTCAACCGGCATTATACCATACCGTGCGCGGGGGCGCAAGTATATTGCGCCGGATTTTCCGCCCGCCAGTCTGGAAAAAACAGGTGGGCCGTCATTGCCGGTTTGCATAAAAAGGAAATTGAAACTGAACAACATATCGTACTCGAATAATATAAACCTACTATATCTTGAAATAAATGATTGCCGTCTTTGTGCATTCTGCTCTTTTTTCGGCAAAACCAAGAATTATTGGGTAAATTGGGAAAAACCTATTGACGAACGGGCCTGATGGGAGTATGATGAAATGGCTTGTTACCGTTTTGTAACCAATCGACAGAAGGAGCGTCTTGATCATGGCTGAAACCGTATGGGGGCGTGCGCCGTCAAGGCCCTATGCCCGTACGGGACTATACACGGGCAATGACCTCTGCTGGGAAGTCTCGCGCCTGACGGCCCGCCGGTATAAACGCGCCTGCCGCCGCGCCGGACGGGAGAGCCTCCGTCTTCGCCTGTCGGGTGGCTCTTCCGCTTTCCTCTCAGCCTTTTCGCGGGCGGCCGATCCGTTCCGGACCGCCGCCGCCGCGCTTGTCTACGGTTCGGCCGGGTGCGCCGCGCGCCTGCGCAACATGGGCCGGAGCGGGAGCTTTTCCCTGGAGCGGTCCGGAGGGGCGGCGCGCGGCAAGCATAACCATGTCCGCTTCAATACGGCGCTGGCGTTCCTCGCCGCGGGCGTGCTCATCTTCGCCGCCTCCATATACAGGGTCGGCCTCGAGGTGCTCCTCGATGGGGAGAGCATCGGCTATGTCGCCAGCCAAAGCGTCGTTGAGACTTCCCTCGCCGCCGTTTCTCAGCGCGCCGGGGATATTTTAGGGCGTTCGTTTACCGTTTCGCCCGACATCATCTACCGTTTCTCCATCGTCAGCAGGAATCAGATGTATGACAGCGCGGGCGTCGAGGCGGGACTGCTCGGCAGCATCCCGGATATAGACCGCCTGTGCGTGCTGTCCGTGGACGGGCAGCCGGTCGGCGCCGCGTGGACGCCTTCCGACCTTCAGGAGGTTTTGCGCGCGCTTTTGGCGGAATATCCGTCCGACGGCCAGACGGTTTTCCCGCAGGAAGTTTCTATCCAGAGCCAGCTGGCCCCGATTTCGCTGCTCCGGACTCAGGACGAACTTCTTTCGACGCTGACCCACCCGGTCCGCGAGGAGATCCGCGTGACCGTAGGGGAGGGCGACACCCTTGAATCCCTCGCGGCGGCATGCAGAGTCCCCGTCGAAACGCTGCTTTCGCTCAACCCATTACTGGACGGCGGAACGCCGGTCAGCGGGCAGACCCTGCTGGTTCAGAGGGCGAAGCCGATGCTGTCCGTTATGTATAAGGAGCAGGTCTCCTATTTGCAGCCCGTCGCGTACAAGACGGAAACCGTTGACGATCCGACCCTCTGGCTGGGGGAAACAAAGGTGATCACGGAGGGCGTGGACGGAGAGGCGCTGGTCATGGCGGTGCAGACTTCCCTCGACGGCTACGCGCCCGAAACCGAGGTGACCAGCATGCTGACCGTGACGGCGCCGGTCAATGAGGTCATCGCCAACGGGACAAAGACCCGCAGCGCCACCAACACCTTCATTCGCCCTTATTACGGCCAGATCTCCTCCAAATTCGGCATGCGCAAACTGCTCGGCAAGTATGAAATGCATTACGGCGTCGATTTCAGAGGGCCGATCGGGGATCCCATCGTAGCCTCCGACGGCGGCGTCATTGCCTATGCCGGGACCAAGGCCGGGTACGGGCTGTGCGTCATCATCGACCATCAAAACGGCTACAAGACGCTCTACGGCCACTGCTCCAAGCTGCTCGTCAAAGAGGGGCAGAAGGTGGGCCAGGGCGAGCGGATTGCCAACATCGGCAACACGGGCCGTACCACGGGACCGCACGTCCACTTCGAGGTACAGGTCAACGGCGTGGCGAAGAACCCGATGAATTATATCTATCAATAAAAGCGGCGGGCCACGGCATAGCGCAATCATCGGCTATAAAAACAGGTGTGTATCCGCATGAACGGCGTATAACAGGACACAATAGGGTGTCCTGTTATTTTTCGTATGGAGGGAATCCGAATGGCGGCGTCCAAACGCACCGACCTCGCGCTGGAGGCGCGGGAGCTGATCCAGGAGAGCAGCGAGGCGACGACCGAGATCGAAGGCGTCGTCGCGCGGGAATATAAGCGGCACGGCTGTCCCGTCACGCGGGTGGAAATCATCAGCGAAGCGGGCGAGCAGGCGATGGGCAAACCCGTCGGAAACTATGTAACCGTGGAAATGCAGGGGCTTATGCGCCATGAAGAGGACGCGTTCAGGCGTTCCGTGCAGGCCATCGCAGACGAGCTTTCCCCGATGCTGCCGGTCGGCGGGATGTACGGCGTCCTGCTGGCGGGACTGGGCAACCGCGACATCACGCCCGACGCCATCGGGCCGCTGGCTATGCAGAACAGCGTCGTAACGCGGCATCTGGTGGACAAAATGCCGGAGAATTTCGGGCACATGCGCCCCGTCGCCGCCATCTCGCCCGGCGTATTGGGCACGACCGGCATGGAGAGCGCCGAGCTCATCCTCGGCGCGATACAGTACGCGCGGCCCGGCGCGGTCGTCATCATCGACGCGCTGACCTCGCGCCGCCTGTCGCGGCTGTGTTCGACGGTGCAGCTCGCGGACAGCGGGATCGTCCCCGGCTCCGGCGTAGGCAACGCGCGGGCGGCGCTGAACAAAAAGACGCTGGGCGTGCCGGTCATCTCGGTCGGCGTGCCGACGGTCGTCGACGCGGTGACGCTGATGGCCGACCTCACCGAGCAGGCAGGCCAGCCCGAACCGGATTGGGACGAGATCTCCAAATTCTCAGGCGGGCTGATGGTCACGCCCAAGGAAATCGACACGCAGGTGGAAACGCTCGCCCGCGTCATCGGCTACGCGGTGAGTATCGCGCTGCACCCGGAGATGGACGTGGACGACGTGCAGGGGTTTTTAAGCTGACGGAATCACACCGCCGGCCTTGTAATATCCTTTATCCATTTCCTTTGGCGGAAGCGCCAGAGGGAGGCGGCGAGTTTCCAGATCTCCTCGGCGGTCATCACGCAGAAGACCGCAAACGCTCCCCAATGAAGCCCCAGGCCCGCGAGCGCGCCCAACGGCACCGCCAGACAGTACATCGATATGAGGTCGATCAGCATTGCCGCCCTGGCGTCGCCGCCGCCGCGCAAAATGCCGACGATAATGGTGAAGTTGACGGCGCGCGCCGGGGCGGCCAGACAGGATATAAACAGCATTGCCCGCGCCAGCGCCTCCGTTTCCGCGCTTTCGGCGAAGAGCGGTATCAGATGGGGCGACAGCACAAACACCGTCAGCGCGGCTAAAAGGCCGCCCGCAAACACACCGGCCGCCAATGCCCGGCGGAGCATGGCCGCTCCCATTTCAGCCATCCCCTCCGTACGGCCCGACCCCAGTTCCTTGCAAATCACGACCGCGATGGCGTGGCCCACGCCGAAATACAGCGCGGAAGCAAGGCGCTCGATATTGAGCGCGATGGTATAGGCGGCGACGCCCGACGCGCCGGACGGCATATAGGCGAGGATGACGGGGAACAGCGAGAAACCGAGGCCCCACAGCGCCTCGTTGGCGATGATAGGCCCGCAGATACGCAGATAGTCCGCCCGCAGCGTCCGCCCGGGCCGCAGCATCAAACGCGGTTTAAGGGTGAAACGGGTGTCGCGCAGGACAAAAAAGACGGTGACGGCGATCTCCAGCACGCGGGCCAGCAGCGTGGCAATCGCCGCGCCGCGTACGCCGAGGGCCGGGAAGGGGCCTTTGCCAAAAATGAGCAGATAATTGAGAACCGTATTGACCGACATCGACAGGATAAGCACATTCATCCCCATGCGCGGGTTTTCCATCGCGCGCTGCGCGCCTAAAAGCAACATGGTCACGCCGTTCAGCACCATCGACGGCGCGACAATGCGCGCATACTCCGCCGCCACCGCCGCGAGGGCGGGGTCGGATGTGGTGAGCGACATCATTTGCAGGGGAAACAGTGTGATAACGCCGCACACCAGCAGCGTGGACGCGCCGCCCAGCATGATCCCGATGCCGAGCAGCCGGTTGACGGCGTCTTTGTCGCCCCGTCCCCAATACTGGCCCACAAGGACCGTCATCCCGCTCTGTATGCCGAATATGAACAGCGATATGACAAAAAACCATGCGTTGGCCAGCGTCAGCGCCGCAAGCTCCGTTTCGCCCAGGGTGCCCACCATGAAGGTGTCGAACAGCCCCAGCGACTGGTTGATAAGGTTTTGCAGCATGATGGGCACAGCCAGCGTGAGCAGGCGGCGCGTCAGCCCTGTCATAGGCCGGTCCGTTTTCATAAACACCTTGTCCTTGGCAGTTTATGCAGGCGTGTGGCGAGCACGGGAACGAGCACGACCGCGAGACCCAGTTCCAGCAGGCCGTTAACGCTCAATACGAAGCCTGTGATATTCTGGAATGTGCGGCGGTCCTTTTCATATTGGGATACAGGATTGCCTCGCATAATAATCCCTCCTTGCCGCTGTCACCGAGCTGCTCCATCGCCCGAGCAACGCCTAGCGTACGCTTGGCGCGGATGGAGCGTGACACGACTGAATATAGCGCGGCGGGTCAGCCCTGTCCGTTCAGAATTTTCTTCAGAGGAACGCAAACGCCGGCGCCTACGATCCCGGCAATCGCGGCTTCCAGCAGGCCGTTGGTGGCGGCGACTACGGCGAGAGCGCCCAGCAGGGCGCTGTACGCAATGTCGTTCGCGGAAGCGTATGGCTGGCCGAAAAACACATAAATACCCCCAAGGACGAGGACCGTCGCGGTCAGACCGCCCAGGACGCCGCTCAGGGCGCAGGAAATCACCGGGCGGATTTTCCGTTTTTCAAACAGTTTATACAGCGCGCCGGCAGCAACGCCGACCATAACGCGCGGAACAAAGCAGATGACAAGGCTCCAGCCGTTGCCCCGCAGGTCGCCGACCGAATAGAACGGGGTGAATACGAACGCCAGCGGGGAAGGCGGCATGAAAGTCCAGACAATGAAACTGAACAGGCCGGAAAAGAATCCCATGGCCGCGCCGGATCTCGTGCCTAGCAGGATCGCCGCGATAATGACCGGGACGTACATAAGGGTTGCGACCATCGGGCCGATAGGGATGGAGCCGAGCGGGGTAAAGCAGAAGACGGCCTCTATGGCGAGCAGGATGGAAAACTGCGTCAGGGAACGGATACGGCTGCTTTGGGATAAAGTGTCGCGTCGCATGGAAAATTCCTCCTTGCTGCTGCTCCCGAGCAGCTCCATCGCCCGAGCAGGTCAGATAAAACGCGGAAGCGTTTGCCAAACCGAAGAAAGCCGTGAAACGGCGGACTGTTTGGCATAAGCATGAGCGGTTTATCTGACCGCCCGCGAGGGCGCGGATGGAGCGTGACACGATTGGATACAGCGCACATATTTTATTTATGTATAGAACCTCGCGGTCCTTATACAACATTTTTCGCGTAAATCAAACGCAGACCTTCCAGCAATAGATACGGCTCGTGGCGCACCTCGCGGCGCATGTGCGGAACAATGCGCTCGCTGAGGCCGCCGGTGGCGAACACGGTGAACGGCAATCCCGTTTCCTCCTCGGCGCGCGCGGTCATGCCGTCGAGCATGGACGCCCAGCCGAAGACCGCGCCGGAGCGCATACTGTCGACGGTATTGCTGCCGACGACATGGGACGGCGTGTCGAAGCTGATTTTGGGCAACTGCGCGGCCTTTGCGCTGAGCGCCTCAAGCGAGGTGACGAGGCCGGGCATAATGGCCCCGCCGAGAAAACGCCCCCTGGCGTCGATGACGCTCATCGTCGTGGCGGTGCCCATGTCAAAGATAATAACGGGTCCTCTGACCGCCGCCAGCGCCGCGACGGCGTTGCAGACCATATCGCTGCCCAGCTGCGCGGGGTTGTCGATGAGGATGTCCAGACCCGTTTTCACGCCGGGGCCGACCATAAGCGGTTCGCCGCCGGTCATCAGGGCGATGCCGCCGCACAGCGCGCCGGTCGCGGGCCAGGCCACGGAACTGACGATCGAGCCGGTGATCTGCTCCGGTTTCAAGCCGTGCAGGGACAGTATGTCACGCAGCAGCACCGCCCATTCGTCGGCGGTACGCCAGTGCGCGGTGTGCGCACGCGCCGTGCAGACGAGCCGCGCGCCGTCGAAAACGCCCGCCAAAATATTGGTATTGCCCATATCCAGCGCCAGCAGCATGGTTCGCGCCTCCCGTCACATGATATAGATCATAGCCGGTATGAGGGCTTTTGTCAATAGAGCGCTTGCGCGGCCAGGCAACGCCATGAAGAAATCATTGCAAATTTGATACCCCCTGTGCTATAATACTCCTATTCTTATGCAAAGGACTGGAACGGCCTTTGGAAAACATCACCTACGCCGACGTCAAACACTGTGAGGAGATCAACACCTATATCCGCCAGGCCGACGCGTCGCTCAAGGCGATGGGTTTTACCGAGCACGCGTTTTCCCATGTGGAGCGCTGCGCCGACTTCGCCAGCCGCTGGCTGCTGGAACTCGGCGGGAGCGGGCGGGACGCGGAACTCGCGCGGATCGCCGCCTATATGCACGACATCGGCAACGTGATAAACCGCCACAACCACGCCCAGATCGGCGCGGTGCTGGCGTTCGGCCTGCTCGGCAAGCTGGGGATGCCGCCGGAGGAGGTGGCCGCCGTCGTCGCCGCCATCGGAAACCACGACGAGGCCACGGCGTATCCCGTCAACGCCGTCGCGGCCGCGCTGATCCTGGCCGACAAGACCGACGTGCGGCGCACGCGGGTGCGCAACGACGATATAAGCGCGTTTGACATCCACGACCGCGTAAACTACGCCGTCACCCGCGCCGATACGGAGCTGGACGCGGAAGCCCGTATCCTGACTCTTGACCTCGATGTGGACACGGAGATCTGTTCGGTGACGGACTATTTTGAGATATTTATGGGACGTATGCTGCTCTGCCGCCGCGCCGCAGGGTTCTTCGGCCTGCACTTCAAACTGATTATCAACGGTTCCGTTTTAATGTAGGAGGGTTCATCATGGATATAGGCACAGGCCGCCACTCGCTGGCGCATATCATGGCGCAGGCCGTCACGGAGCTGTTTCCCGGCGTGAAGCTGGGCATCGGGCCCTGCATAAGCGACGGGTTTTACTATGACTTTGACCTGCCCCGGCCGATCACCAACGAACACTTTCCGCAGATCGAGGAACGGATGGCGGAGATCATCAAAACCCAGGCCCCGCTGACACGGGAGGAGTATCCGTCCAAAGACGCCGCGCTGGCGGCGTTCGCCGGGCAGTCCTATAAAGAGGAGCTGATCCGCGACCTGCCGGCGGACGAGCCCGTCACCTCCTACCGCACCGGTAATGGGTTTTGCGACCTCTGCCGCGGCCCGCATGTGGAAAACACCCGCGAACTGCTTTCGTGGGCGTATAAGATCCACGCCGTGGCGGGCGCGTACTGGCGGGGGAGCGAGAAGAACCCGATGCTGACCCGGCTTTACGCCTACGCCTTTCCCAAAAAAGACGAACTCAAAGCCCATATCGCGGGGATCGAGGAGGCGCAGAAGCGCGACCACCGCAAATTGGGGCCGCAGCTGAATCTGTTTGAGCTTTTCGAGGAGGGACCGGGCTTTCCGTTCTTCCTGCCCAAAGGGATGCTGCTGCGCAATGTTTTGGAGAAGTTTTGGGAGAGGAAGCATCTGGAGGCGGGATACGACGAGGTGAAAACCCCCGTTATCCTCAGCGAGGATCTGTGGCGCCGTTCCGGCCACTGGGACCATTATCAAAAGAATATGTACTTCACCGAGATAGACGAGGGCGCGTACGCCGTCAAGCCGATGAACTGCCCCGGCGCGATGCTGATATACAGGCACGGCCTGCACAGCTACCGCGAGCTGCCCATCCGGATGGCCGAGCGTGGCCTCGTTCACCGCCATGAACTGTCCGGCGCGCTGCACGGGCTGCTGCGGGTGCGCTGCTTCACACAGGACGACGCGCACATCTTTATGACACCGGAGCAGATCGAGGGCGAGATCATATCCGTTATCCGCCTGATCGACGACTTTTACGGCACGTTCGGCTTCGCGTACAACATCGAGCTGTCCACCCGCCCCGAGGATTTTATGGGCGAGATCGCCGACTGGGACCACGCTGAGGCGTCACTGAAGCAGGCGCTGGAGAAAGCCGGGAAGGAATACGCCGTCAACGAGGGCGACGGCGCGTTTTACGGCCCGAAGATCGATTTCCATCTGCGGGACTGTCTGGGCCGTACGTGGCAGTGCGGCACGATACAGCTCGATTTTCAGATGCCGGAGCGGTTTGACCTGCATTATGTCGGGCCGGACGGCGCGCGCCACCGCCCGGTGATGATCCACCACGTCGTGCTGGGTTCGTTCGAGCGGTTCATCGGCATTTTGATCGAACATTTCGCCGGCGCGTTTCCCCTCTGGCTCGCGCCGGTGCAGGTGGGCGTCGTCCCGGTGCGGGAGCACCACAACGGACGCGCGGGCGAGGTTTTGTCGGCTCTGCGAAAAGCCGGCCTGCGCTGTGAGGCACTGCTGGGGGACGAGGGCATGGGCGGAAAGGTCAACAAATTCCGCCAGGACAAGGTCCCCTATACGCTGGTCATCGGCGACCGCGAGGCGGAGGCGGGCACGGTGTCGGTCAGGATACGCGGCGGCAAACAGGCGCAGGACGTGCCGCTGGAAGCGTTTGTCAGGGCTTGCGCGGCGATGGACGGGGGACTTGCGCCGGAACTGGCGGAGACGTTTTAAGGCGGAACGGGCAGGGACAGCCCGCCCCCCGGCTACCGGTTCTTCTCACTTTGCGCGAAGAAGAAGGTGCCGAGGATCAGGCACCCCACCGTCAGCGCGGCAATGGCGGCGAAGTTCACAACAGGGTTGAACATCACCACGCTGTCATACTCCGGCGTTCCGGCGTAGACAACCGCGCGGACAAGGTCAAGACAATAGGTCATCGGCATCAGGCGGCTGAGTATCATCAACACGCCGCTTGAGTTTCCGATAGGAATGATCGCGCCGGACAGGAACATCTGCGGCATGGAGATCAGCATGACCGCCATGCTCGCGGTCTTTTTGCTTTTGATCAGCCCGATGACGATCATCGCCAGCGCCCCGCCGGACAAACACATCAGAGGGGACAGCGCCAGAATAAGCAGCAGCTTGCCGAACGGCAGGGTGTTCCCCATGATCAGCCCGACGATCAGCGTCCCGGCCATGCTGACGATCGCGCCGAAGGAACCGCCCAGGATTTTGCCGACCACCAGCGAGTAGCGGGACACAGGCGACACCAGCATCTCCTGGTTAAAGTCGATTTCGTGATCGTCCACAAGGCTCGCCATGCCCGTTGACGTGATCATAAACAGCATATTGACCAGCATACCGACCAGCATAAACTGCCCGAACTCGAAACCGAGGCCGCCCGCCATGTTCTGCATCAGGTTGCCGCCGATCATACCCATCATCACAAGCGGCATGGCAAGGCTCATGATCGCCGTGCCGGGCGATTTCAAAAACACCGTGATTTCCCGCGCCATAACGGTTAATACCGTGTTCAGTTCCCGGAACAGCCGGGATTTTTTCCGTGTCAGAGCCAGCGCGCTCATGCCGCTTCCCTCCCTGTCCTGTTCAAAAACTCCACATACGCGTCTTCCAGCGAGGGCAGGCAGACTTTGGGCGTGGGATCGTACTGAACCGTCCGCTTCATTTCGTCCGGCGAACAGCAGGCGGCGATTTTACCGCGGTTGATGATGCACACCGTATCGACCTTTTCCGCCTCGTCGATGTAGTGCGTCGTCAGGAACACCGTCGTGCCGTATTGGTTGCGGACGTCGTTGATGTACTCCCACAGCCCCCGGCGGCTCACCGCGTCCAGTCCTTGCGTCGGCTCGTCGAGGAACAGCACGTCCGGCGTGTGGATAAGGCTGCGGATGATCTCCAGCTTGCGCTGCATCCCGCCGGACAGCTTTTTGATAGGCTTGAACAGCGCGTCCTGTATACCCACGATTTCGGCCAGATCCAACACCCGCTTACGGTAGGCCGCGGGCATCAGCTTAAAGGTCGGGCGGTAGCCGCACATTCCATACAGACAGGCGTGGAAGCGGATGTTCTGCTCCGCTGTCAGCTGCGGGTCAAGACTGGGCTGCTGAAAGATGATCCCCACTTTTTCGCGCACCCGGCGCGCCTCTTTGTCCACGTCGTACCCGGCGATTTTCACCTCTCCGGAGGTCTTGGCCAGGGTAGTGGTCAGGATGGAAATAGTGGTGGTCTTGCCCGCGCCGTTGGGGCCGAGGAAGGCGAAGAACTCGCCTTTCTCCACCCCGAAGCTGACGCCGTCCACCGACGGGGTTTTCGCGCCCCGGTACTGTTTCACCAGATCGCGCACTTCGATCATCCCCATGACGGTTTCTTCTCCTTCCTGCCAAACAGTGATTTGCACAGTTTTTCGATCCCGTAGATTAACAAAACAATAAATGACATTGAAAATACCTCCTATTCGTCTTCATTTTCGTCGCGGAGGCCAAACCCTCCATATCCCGCAAAGCCGCCGTGACGCCCGCGATCCTCCGTAAATCCGTGCGGACGGCCGTGAAACTGTCCCCCGATAAACGGCGCCAGACGCTCGCGTTCCGTCCGCATACGGGCAAACCACTCCTCGTCCCCGCCGGAACCCGCCGTCAGCGCGCCGATGATACGGTCAAGGAATTCGCCGAACGCCCGCCGTTCATCCCCCGATAAGCACGCGAAGATGTCCCCGGCCTCAGGCGTATCCGGCGATTCCTCCGAACGGCCTTTTTCAGTCAGCCTGACCAGCATGACCCGTTTGTCCCGCTCGGACGGTTCGCGGGTGATGTAACTGCTTTTTTCCAGTTTCGCCAGCAGTTCGTTGAGGGACGAGACCCGCACCCCCAGCAGATAGGACAGGTCTTTTGTGCTGATGCCGTCTTTCATCTTCAAAATGGCAAGGATACGCCCCTGCCCCCGGGTGGTGTCGGCCATCGGGCCGCCCCGCGCCCAGCCGCGGATGTGCTGCCTGTGCAGCAGCCATTGAAGCCGCGCCAGCTTTTCATACAGTTCTTCGTTCATACAACGACCTCCCAACAATTTAACGGTACCGTCTGAATATAGTATAAACGGTACCGTTAAGATTGTCAAGTATTTTTTTGCGGGTACAGGTAAAAAATTTTTACAAGGCATTATATATGAGCCGTCCCCGTTGCGGCCGTAGCTTTGCGCAAAAAATCCCCCCGCCGTGAAGCGGAGGGATTTTTCGTATATCGGATCGTTTACTCGACGACCTTGATGACCACGCCGGAGCCGACGGTGCGCCCGCCCTCGCGGATGGCGAAGCGGAGGCCCTCCTCAATGGCGATGGGGGTGTTGAGCTGGACTTCCATCTCGATGTTGTCGCCGGGCATACACATCTCAACGTCCTTGGGAAGCTGGATGGTGCCGGTGACGTCGGTGGTGCGGAAATAGAACTGCGGGCGGTAGTTGGGAAAGAACGGGGTATGGCGGCCGCCCTCTTCCTTGGTGAGGACGTACACCTGGCCCATAAAGTGTTTGTGCGGTTTGATGGTGCCGGGTTTGGCAAGGACCTGCCCGCGCTCGACCTCGCTCTTGGCGACGCCGCGCAACAGACAGCCGGCGTTGTCGCCCGCCTCGGCGTAATCGAGGGTCTTGTGGAACATCTCGATGCCGGTAACGACCGTCTTGCGGGTGTCGCGGATACCGACGATCTCAACTTCCTCACCCGTCTTGAGCTGCCCGCGCTCGACGCGCCCGGTGACGACGGTGCCGCGCCCCTGAATGGTGAAGACATCCTCCACCGGCATCAGGAAAGGCAGGTCGGCCTTGCGTTCGGGGGTCGGGATATAGCTGTCAACGGCGTCCATCAGCTCAAGGATTGACTTATACTCCTCGGCGGTGGGGTCGGTCGAAGCGCTCTCAAGGGCTTTCAGGGCGGAGCCCCGGATGATGGGGGTGTCGTCGCCGGGGAAGTCGTATTTGCTTAAGAGGTCGCGGATCTCCATGTCGACGAGGTCAAGCAACTCGTCGTCGTCAACCTGATCGACCTTATTCATATAGACAACGATATAAGGCACGCCCACCTGACGGGCAAGCACGATGTGCTCGCGGGTCTGCGGCATGGGGCCGTCGGCGGCGGACACGACGAGGACCGCACCGTCCATCTGCGCCGCGCCGGTGATCATGTTCTTTACATAGTCGGCGTGGCCGGGGCAGTCGACGTGCGCGTAATGGCGCGCGTCGGTCTGGTACTCGACGTGGGCGGTGTTGATGGTGATGCCGCGTTCCTTTTCCTCCGGCGCCTTGTCAATGGCGTCGTATGCCATAAAACTGGCCTGTCCTTTGAATCCCAGCACTTTTGTGATGGCGGCGGTCAGGGTGGTTTTGCCGTGGTCGACGTGGCCGATGGTGCCGATGTTTACGTGGGGTTTGTTGCGTTCAAATTTCTGTTTGCCCATAGCGGTATATCCTCCCTTTGTTACCATTGTCATTCGTATGGCCTATTGTATACGACCGGCATTGAAATTGCAAGAGTTTTTTGTAAAATGTTTGGCGGGGATCCGCAAGACGCCCCCGCCCGCCCGCGGGCGGCGGAACGCCCTGTTATCCGCTCATTTTCTCCTGAAGCGCTTTCGGTACCTCGACATAGCTGTGCGGTTCCATCGAATAGACGCCGCGCCCCTGGGTAAAGGTGCGCAGGTCGGTGGCGTAGCCGAACATCTCGGAGAGCGGCACGTGAGCCGAAACCTGCTGCGCGCCGGGGATGGCCTCGGTGCCCTGGATCATGCCGCGCCGCCGATTCAGATCGCCCATCACGTCGCCGAGGTATTCCTCCGGCACGGTGACCGAAACCAGCATAATCGGCTCCAGTATCACGGGCCCGGCCTTGCGGCAGCCTTCCTTGAACGCCATGGACGCGGCGATCTTGAAGGCCATCTCCGACGAGTCGACCTCGTGGAACGAGCCGTCATAGAGCGTCACCTTTACGTCCACGACGGGATAGCCCGCCAGTATGCCGGAGTTCATGGCCCCCTGAATGCCCTGATCGACGGCGGGAATATACTCCTTGGGGACCGTGCCGCCGACAATTTTGTTGATAAATTCATACCCCTTGCCCGGTTCGTTGGGTTCAAG
This sequence comes from Oscillospiraceae bacterium, assembly GCA_031254575.1. Lineage (GTDB taxonomy): Bacteria > Bacillota > Clostridia > Oscillospirales > UBA929 > UBA929. The sequence goes on from JAIRUE010000112.1 coordinate 38,941, forward strand.
CATGAGCTTGACGTGGCCGTACTGGCCGCGCCCGCCCGTTTGCCGGGCGTATTTGTGGTCGACGTCCGCGGGCTTGCGGATGGTCTCCTTAAAGGCGACCGAGGGTTTGCCGACGTTTGCCTCGACCTTGAACTCGCGCAGCAGGCGGTCTACGATGATCTCCAGGTGCAGCTCGCCCATGCCGGCGATGATGGTCTGGCCGGTCTCCTGATCGGTGTAGGCGCGGAACGTGGGGTCTTCCTCGGAGAGCTTTTGCAGGGCGATGCTCATTTTTTCCTGGCCCGCTTTGGTGCGCGGCTCGATGGCGACGCGGATGACCGGTTCGGGAAACTCCATCGACTCCAGCACCACGGGCGCCTTCGCGTCGCACAGGGTGTCGCCGGTGGTGGTGTTTTTGAGACCCACGGCGGCGGCAATATCCCCCGCGTAAACCGTGTCGATGTCCTCGCGGTGGTTGGCGTGCATCAGCAGGATGCGCCCGAACCTCTCGCTGCGGCCGCAGTTGGCGTTGAGGACGGAGGAACCGGTCGCGGCCGTGCCGGAATAGACGCGGAAAAAGGTCAGCTTGCCCACATAGGGGTCGGTCATGATCTTAAAGGCCAGCGCGGAGAACGGCGCGCCGTCGTCGGACGGGCGGGCCGCCTCGTCCCCGCCGTCGGGGTCGGTCCCCATGACGGGCGGGATGTCGAGCGGGGACGGCATATAATCCACGATGGCGTCGAGCAGGTTCTGCACGCCCTTATTGCGGTACGACGTGCCGCACAGTACCGGCACCAGCTTGTTGGCGATGACGGCCCTCCGGATGACGGGGCGCACCATAGCGGGCGTGGCGTCCTCGCCGCCCAGCACGGTTTCGGCCAGCCCGTCGTCAAAGAGGGTGAGCGCGTCAAGCATCACCTCGCGGCACCGTTCCGCCTCGTCCAGCAGTTCCGCCGGAATGTCCTCCTCGCGGATGTCCTTGCCCAGTTCGTCATAGGCGATATAGGCGCGCATGTCAACCAGGTCAATGACGCCCTTAAAGAGACCCTCCGCCCCGATAGGAAGCTGGACGGGGACGGCGTTGCATTTGAGCCGGTCGCGCATCATCCCGACGACATGGTGAAAGTCCGCGCCGGTGATGTCCATCTTGTTGACGTAGGCGATACGCGGAACGCCGTAGCGGTCGGCCTGCCGCCAGACCGTCTCCGACTGCGGCTCGACGCCCCCTTTGGCGCAGAAAACCGCGACCGCGCCGTCCAAAACCCGCAGGCTCCGCTCGACTTCCATCGTGAAGTCCACATGGCCCGGGGTGTCGATGATATTGATGCGGCAGTCCTTCCACATTGTCGTGGTGGCGGCCGACGTGATGGTGATGCCGCGCTCCTGCTCCTGTTCCATCCAGTCCATCGTGGCGTTGCCCTCGTGGACCTCGCCCAGCTTATGGTTGCGGCCGGTATAGAACAGGATGCGCTCGGTCGTCGTCGTCTTGCCGGCGTCGATGTGCGCCATGATGCCGATATTACGGGTCATTTCAAGGGATACTTGCCGTGGCATGAGTATGTCTCCTTACTGTGTAGGGGACGCCCCCGCGCCAAGCGTACGCTTGGTTATGGGCGTCCCGGCGATTTGATTTTTACGTGTCGCCGCTCTACCAGCGGTAGTGAGCAAACGCTTTATTTGCGTCGGCCATTTTGTGCATATCCTCGCGCTTTTTGACCGAGGAGCCGGTGTTGTTGCCGGCGTCGAGTATCTCGCCGGCCAGCCGCTCCGCCATCGTCTTCTCGCCGCGGTTGCGGGCAAAGCCCACCAGCCAGCGCAGGGCCAGCGTCTGGCGGCGCTCCTCGCGCACCTCGATCGGCACCTGATAGGTCGAGCCGCCGACACGGCGGGCCTTGACCTCCAGCGACGGCATCGTGTTGGCCAGGGCGGCCATAAACACGTCGAGCGGTTCCTTGCCGCTTTTATCGCGGATGATGTCAAACGCGCCGTAGACGACCTTCTGGGCGACGCCTTTCTTGCCGTCGATCATCACGCCGTTGATGAGTTTGGTGACGACGCGCGAATTGAACAGCGGGTCGGGCAAGACTTCCCTTCTGGGGACAAATCCTCTTCTTGGCACTTTCTTCCCTCCTTCACATGCGTGAGTTCACAGGTACTGTGCAATTGAGAATTGACAATTGGGAATTGACAATAGACAATTGCGTTTGAGAGGCCCTTTCCGGATAATTGTCAACTGTGCATTGTCAATTGTCAATTATTTCTTGGCGGGGGCTGCGGTTTTAGGCGTCTTCGCGCCGTATTTGGAGCGGGCCTGGCGGCGGTTGGCGACGCCCTGGGTGTCCATGGTGCCGCGGATGATGTGATAGCGCACGCCGCCGACGTCTTTGACGCGTCCGCCCCGGATCATCACGACGCTGTGCTCCTGCAAATTGTGCCCGACGCCGGGGATGTACGCGCTGACTTCATAGCCGTTGGACAGGCGTACGCGGGCGACCTTGCGCAGCGCGGAATTGGGCTTACGGGGCGTCTCAGTGCGCACGTTGGTGCAGACGCCGCGCTTCTGCGGGCTGGGATCGTCGGTCAGGCGTTTTCTGAGGGTGTTGATGCCCTTTTGCAGCGCGGGAGCCTTGGATTTATGGGTGGCTTTCTTGCGTCCCTTGCGGACAAGCTGGCTTACGGTTGGCATGAGGTTCCTCCTTTCTTCAGGGCTTTGGCGGAGGGAGTGGGAGTCGAACCCACGGTCCCTTGCGGGAACACCGGTTTTCAAGACCGGCTCCTTAGACCACTCGGACATCCCTCCGTGAGGGACAGGCGGCTCAGTCACTGCGGGATAAGGTTGAGGGCGATGGTGAGGACGATGAAGAGAACGGCGACCCATTTGGTCATGCGGGCCAGCCGCGCGTCCCATGTCCGCGCCTTGTTCTTTGTGAGGAAAGCGTCGGCGGCGCCGGAAATCGCGCCCGACAGCCCCGAGCGCTTGCCCGACTGGAACAGCACCACGACGATCAGGAAGACCGACGTGACGATTTGAATAACGGTCAAAATCAGCGGCAGGGTTTCCATAGGCGTTCAACTCCTTGTCATGCGGGGGTTTTAGCGCTTTTAAGCACAGAAACGCCCACATAGCATATCAGATTATTATCCGCCTGTCAACATTTATATTCATAATTTCCCGCCCCATCAAAATTTTGCTTGCAATCGGCCTAAACCCGTGGTATAATGCCAAACGCGCCTTACGGGCGCGAAATACACACGCGCGCGCATAAAAACAGTGTCCCGCACAGGGCGGGACGCGGCTCCCCGCGCGCGGAGGATTAAAGGAGGAGCAGGCTATGGCAGTCGTATCCATGAAGCAATTGCTTGAGGCGGGCGTGCATTTCGGCCATCAGACCCGCCGCTGGAACCCCAAAATGGCGCAGTTTATCTTCACCGAGCGCAACGGCATCTACATCATCGACCTGCAAAAGACCGTCCGCAAACTGGAGGAAGCGTATAACTTTGTCCGCGACATGGCCTCGGAGGGGCAGACCCTTTTGTTTGTCGGGACCAAGAAACAGGCGCAGGAGGCCATCCGCGAGGAAGCGGAACGCGTGGGGATGTTTTTCGTCAACGCGCGCTGGCTGGGCGGTATGCTGACCAACTTCAAAACCATGCGCCGCCGCGTGGACCGCTTGAACCAACTCCGCAAAATGGAGGCGGACGGCACCTTTGACATGCTGCCCAAGAAGGAAGTCATCAAGCTGCGCGGCGAGATCAACAAACTTGAAAAATACCTCGGCGGCGTCAAGGAAATGCACCGGCTGCCCGGCGCGCTGTTCATCGTGGACCCGCGCAAGGAGCGCAACGCCATTGCCGAGGCGCGCAAACTGGGCGTGCCGATCGTGGCGATCGTGGACACCAACTGCGATCCCGACGAAATAGATTACCCCATTCCCGGAAATGACGACGCCATCCGCGCCATCAAGCTCATTTCGCAGACAATGGCCAACGCCGTCCTTGAGGGACGGCAGGGCAGGCTGGGCGCGGCGGCGGAAGGCGAAGAGGGCGAAGACGGGAAAGACGGGGACGAAGGAGACGAGGAATAATGGCATTTACCGCCAAAGACGTGCAGACGCTGCGCGAAATGACCGGCGTCGGCATGATGGACTGCAAAAAGGCCCTGGCCGAGACGGACGGCGATATGGACAAGGCTGTGGAGGTGCTGCGCGAGAAAGGGATGGCCGCCGCCGCGAAAAAGGCCTCCCGCATTGCCGCCGAGGGCGTGTGCTATGCCGCGGTCTGTGAGGAATGCGGCGCGGGCGCTATTGTGGAGTGCAACAGCGAGACGGACTTTGTGGCTAAAAACGAGCAGTTCGCCGCGTTTGTCAGGACGGTTGCCGATACCGTCCTCAAAAAAGACCCCGCCGATCTTGAGGCGCTGCAAAACTGTGACGCGGGCGATGGGCAGACCATAGGCGAGGCGCTGTCCGGCCTGGTGCTCAAGATAGGCGAGAACATGCGCGTCCGCCGCTTCGCGCGCTTCGCGGAGCCGGTCAACGCGGCGTACGTCCACATGGGCGGCAAGATCGCGGTCCTTGTGCATATGGACGTGGCCGAATCCCTCAGGGGGAATCCCGCCGTCACCGAACTGGGACGCGACGTGGCGATGCAGATCGCGGCGATGCGCCCGCTGTGGGTGGACGAAAACGACGCCGACGCCGATACGGTTGCCAAAGAGCGCGAGATCCTTACGGCGCAGGTGAAGCAGGACGAGAGCAACGCCAAAAAACCTGAAGCCGTCGTGGAAAAGATCGTCGAGGGCCGCGTCCGCAAATACCTCGCGGACGTCTGCCTGCTGATGCAGTCCTATGTCAAGGGGGATAAGATCACCGTCGGGCAGCATGTGGCGCAGGTGGCGAAGGAACTGGGCGGCGGGATAAAGGTGACGCGGTTCGAGCGGTTTGAAAAGGGCGAGGGACTGGAGAAGCGCGTGGACGACCTGGCCGCCGAAGTGGCGAAGATGGTGCAATAAACGAATCGCAAAGCCTCCGCCCCAAACCGGGCGGGGGCTTGCTTTGTACGGCAGAGGTAAACATCCGTCAAAGCGCGACAAGGCGATATTTACGCGGCGCGGGACGCGTAGAAACTCGTTTACCCGTCCGCCGTTTTCATCATTTTATCCGCGATCCGGGCGGCGCAGCAAAACACGGCGTACCCGCCGCCCAGGCAGGCAGGCGCCAGGATGGCCGCGGCTGCCCAGACCGGGAGCAGCTTTTGCAGCGCGTAAGCCGCGAAACCAATGACAACGGCGATCCCTATGTCAAGCAGCAGGCCTAAAATGCTGTTGAAATTCTGTTTCATGGCCTCGGCCTCGCTGTTCCATTTGCGTTTAGGTTTCAACGCGTCGGGGATGATCGCCGCCGCGAGCAGCGGAAAAGCGGCGCAGGAGCCTGCCACCAGCCCGAACACGGCCTGGGCGGGGGTGAATCCCGCAAGGATGGAGAGTACGGCGAGCGACAGCACGGCCCCGCCGAGCGACAGCGTAAAGCCGGCAAGCAGCCGCGCCGCGACCTGCGTCCGCGCCGGCACCGGAACCGTCTGCGAGAGCCACAGCATCCTCCCCTCGCGGGAAAAGCTGGTCGAGACCCCTGTTGAGCCCATCACGCCCGTCAGCATCACCACACCGGCGGCCAGCAGATAAAACATGTCGCCGGACGAGCCGCCGAGAAGGCTATTGAGCAGGTCCTTCAGTTCCCCGGCCCCGGCCGACAGGCCGCCGGTGCCGATCAGGCCGACGGCGAGCATCAGCGGCAGGATGACGATACCGGTCAGAATATTGAGCGCGTATACCGGCGTGCGGAATATGGTGCGCATTTCCTTGGAATAGAATGCTCCCAGCGCGCCGCCGGCCTTGACGCCTCCCTGTTTGTATCCTTTTTTTTTGGAGCGGGGGGCTTCCAATTGCGCCAATACGCCCTTATAATAGAGGCGGCGGCTCAGCGGAAGGCAGACCGCGGCCCCGGCGGCCGCGGCTGCGGCCAGGCCGAAGTATCCCAGAGCCGTTTCGGCGGCGGCTCCGATCAGAGCCTGCGCGCCCCACATCGCCGGCGGGAAGGCGCGCGTCACGGCCTTTAGCATCGCGCCGGTGTCGGTGAGCATCTCCGTCACCTTGTCCGCGTCGCCCAGCGCCGTGGCGAGCCGCCCCGATAACAGGCCCTGTCCCAGTGTCATCCCCAGCACCAGCACCATGCCGAAAACCAGCATCAGCGCGTCGCGGTGTCTGGACAGCGCCGTGAGGCGGGTCAGCAGCATCGAGAGCAGGGCGGCGAGCGCCATCGGCACGGCGGGCAGCAGCAGCCACACCGGCAGCGCGCGTAAGATCAGCAGCAGAAAAGACGGGGCGGGCAGCTCGCTCACAACGCCGTATATCACCACGGCGGGCCACAGGAAAACTGCCGTCGTCGCGGCCTCGATGCCGTACGTCATCGTGAATTTTACCGCGAACACCGTCTGCTCCCGCAGCGGCAGCGCCGCGTATGTTTCGGCGTCCCTCGCGCCGAAGACGAGAGAAAACAGCGACATCGTCCCGAAAAACATCACAATAATCATGCAGAGCAGGATGACAATGCCCATCACCGGGACCTGCAGCCCCATCTCCGCCGCGCCGCGCAGGAAGGGGAAGAGGATAAGCCCGTAAAAGAGCAGGACGGCCCCCACGGCGTACAGCAGCAAAAAGCCGAATCCGAGGAGCTTGGCCGTTTCCCTGCCGGAACGCTTCCGCCCTTTCGCGCCGAGCGCCGACAGGGAAAACTGCATTCGTATATGCAGGAACAGCACACGCCGGTATTCTTGCCACGCGTTCATTCTGTCATCCCTCTCCGTAAGGGCGGCGCCCGCCCGTTTGTCGGTACCGCCCCTAGGCGGTTTCGGTCAGCTCAAAGAAGATCGACTCCAGCGTCGCGTCCTTCTCGCCGGTGCGCAGCGCGTCCATCGTGCCGAGGGCCGCGAGTTTTCCCTTGTAGATGATGCCGATCCGGTCACACAGCCGCTCGGCCACCTCCAGGATGTGCGTCGAGAAGAAGACGGTGTTGCCCTCCCGGCAGTGGGCGCGCATTTCCTCCTTGAGCGCCAGCGCGCTCTTGGGGTCGAGGCCGGTCATCGGCTCGTCCAGCAGCCACAGCGGCGGCTTGTGGAGCAGCGCGCCGGTCAGCGCCAGCTTCTGCTTCATGCCGTGGCTGTAGGAGCGGACAAGCTCACCCGCCGCGTCGGTTATCTCAAACATGGCGAGGTATTTTTCGATCCGCTCCCGCCGCTCTTTCTCCGGCACGCCGTAGACGTCGCCGATGAAATTGAGATATTCGATGCCCTTGAGCCTGTCGAAGACGTCGTGGCTGTCCGGCACGTACCCGATCAGCTTCTTGGCCCTGACCGGCTCCGCGAGCATGTCGGCTCCGCCGACGGACACGCCGCCCGCGTCCGGGGCCAGGATGCCGGCAATCATCTTGATGGTGGTGGTCTTGCCCGCACCGTTGGGCCCGATGAACCCGAAGATCTCGCCGCGCTCCGTCTTCAGGCTGAGGTCGTCCACCGCTTTTACGCGCCCGCGCGCGTAGCTTTTGGTGAGGTTTTTCAGTTCGATCACAGTTCGCCGTCCCCTTTCCGTACCGTGTCACGCCGCGAAAAAACGCCAAACGGACACATATTCCGCGCTCTCCCGTGACTTGTGAATTATATTTACAGATGTGAATTCCAGTTACGATTATACCATATCCCACTGTCCGGCGCAAGGGGGATTTTTCCTTTCCTTATAAATGCTCCCTTATTCCGCCAAACGCCGTTCCGGATGCGTAAACCGGAAAGAACAGCCCAATCCCGCAAGTTATGCACATTATCCACAGGGTTATACACAACCTTTATGTCAACCGCGCCAACATTTTACAAAAATTTCATCATTTCGACACCCCTTTCAGACTATAATCAAAAGGTGCGGAAAACACGAAAAATTAAAACCCGCGGCGGACGACAGGAGTGGCGGCCATGACACAAAAAACAGCGCTTATCATCGAGGACGACCGGAATATCGCGGAACTGCTCCGCCTCTATATGGAAAAGGATGGCTTTTCCGTCCTTACCGCCGGTGACGGGCGCGCCGGCCTGAAACTGTTCGCGGACACGTCGCCGGCTATCGTGCTGCTTGACCTCATGCTGCCCCTGACGGACGGCTGGGAGGTGTGCAGGGAGATCCGCGCGCAGGGCAGGACCCCGGTCATCATGATCACCGCCAAAACCGAGACCTTTGACAAGGTGCAGGGGCTGGAGATGGGCGCCGACGATTATATCGGCAAACCCTTTGACATGAAGGAGGTCATGGCGCGCGTCCACGCGGTGCTGCGGCGGGCGGGCGGAGGCGACAAACCCCGGCGGCTGGCGTTTGATAACCTTGTTATCGACATGGACTCGTTTACCCTTACCGTCGGCGGCAAGGCTGTCGATACCCCGCCCAAGGAGCTGGAACTGCTCTATCATCTCGCGTCCTTGCCCAACCGCGTCTTTACGCGCAACCAGCTGCTGGACGAGGTGTGGGGGTTTGATTACTTCGGCGACAGCCGCACGGTGGACGTCCATGTCAAGCGCCTGCGCGAAAAGCTGGAGGGCATCTCGGAGCTGTGGTCGCTCAAGACGGTTTGGGGCGTGGGATATAAATTCGAGTCCCATGCGTAAGACGATCTTTTACCGCTACTTCATACGCTCCGTTATCCTGCTCTCGGTCAGTATGCTGGCGCTCTCGGCGTCGTTCGTGGTGGGGGCGTCCCGTATCCTGGGCGCGCAGCAGCGGGTCAAGATGCGCGCGGCGGCGCAGCAGGTGCGGGAATATGTGGTGCCCCGTATCACTTTAGAGGGCATAGGGCTTGCCGTTCAGCGGGAGCTCCTCGGCGTCCTGCCGCTGATGGCCGGTATCGGTGAGATGAACATCCTCATCTGCGGCCCGGACGGCGCGGTCGTCCTCAATTCCGCCGCTTCCCTGACGGGAACGGCGGAGCAGCGGCTGCCGGAAAAGGCCCTGGAACTGCTGAAGACCGGCGGGGACGCCGCCCTGCCCCCGCGTATAATGGGGGAGCTTGTCCCCGACGCGGCGATGACCATAGCGGCCCCGCTCATCGTCAATGTCATACAGCCGGGCGTCGGCGCCGCCGAAATGGTAATGGGGTATATTCTGGTCAGCACCTATCAGTCCGGCACCCGGATGCTGATGAACGAATTTCTGCGCAACTGGAGCCTGATGAGCGTGATTGTGGTGCTGCTGAGCGGCGTCACGGCGTATTTTTCCGCCCGGAGGCAGACGCGGCCGCTGCGGCAGATGGCGGCCTGCGCCCACAGTTTTGAGCGGGGCGACTTCTCCGCGCGGGCGGACGTGGAGGAGTTTCAGGACGGCGAGATACACGACCTCGCGCAGGCTTTCAACGGCATGGCGGAGACGCTGCAGCGCGGCGAGGAGCTGCGGCGCGGCTTCATCGCCAACGTGTCGCACGAGCTCAAGACGCCGATGACCACCATATCGGGCTTCATCGGCGGCATTTTGGACGGCACGGTGCCGGAGGGAAAGCGGGGGGAGACGCTGCAGATCGTGCGGGACGAGGTCATGCGCCTTTCCCGCCTGGTGGAGAGCACCGCCAGCCTCTCCCGCCTCCAGACGGGGCAGCTGGAACTGCATCCGCGCCCGTTCGACATTGCCGAGCTGTCGCTGCGCATCCTGCTGGGTTTTGAGGGGCGGATCGAGGAAAAAGAGCTGGAGGTCAGGCTCGACGTGCCGGAACAGGAGACGCTCTATGTCCGCGCCGACCCCGATTCGATCACGCAGGTGCTGACCAACCTGCTCGACAACGCCGTCAAATTCTCCGTCCGGGGCGGCGAACTGGGATTGGCCGTCCGCCCCCTCGCGGGCAAGGCGCGGGTGTCGGTCTCGAATCACGGCCCCACCATCCCGCCCGGGGACCTGCCGTATGTCTTCGACCGCTTCTACAAAGCCGACCGCTCCCGCAGCGCCGACCGCACCGGGCTGGGGCTGGGCCTGTTTCTGGTGCGCAGCATCCTCAGCGCCCACGACGAGGGCATAAGCGTCACAAGCGCGGATGGGCGTACGGAATTTACCTTTACACTGACGGAGTGCCGGGAACCGTGAACGGCGCTGTGGACGGACCGAAAGGATGATGTGGCGTGTATACGTATCAAAATCCCGTTATCAAAGGCTTTAACCCCGATCCCAGCGTCTGCCGCGCGGGGGAGGACTACTATCTCGTCACGTCCTCGTTCGAGTATTTCCCGGGCGTGCCCGTCTACCACAGCAAAAACCTCGCCGACTGGACGCTGGTCGGCCACTGCCTGACCCGGAGGGAACAGCTTGTCCTCGACGGCGCCCGCCCCTCCGGCGGCATTTACGCGCCGACCATACGGGTCCACGGCGGGCGGTTTTATATGACAACGACCAACGTCTCCCACCGGGGCAATTTTATCGTCACCGCGTCCGACCCGCGCGGCCCGTGGAGCGACCCGGTCTGGGTGACGCAGGGCGGCATCGACCCGTCGCTCCTCTTTGACGGCGGCGCGGTGTACTTCACCTCCACCGACACCATAGGCGGGCGGACCGGTATCTTCCTGTGCGAGCTGGACCCGGAAAGCCTTGAGCGGCGGACGGAGCCTGTTTTCCTGACGGCGGGCGGCGGGGGACGGTTCGCCGAAGCGCCGCATTTGTATAAAATAGGGAAATATTACTATTTGTTGTTAGCCGAAGGCGGCACCGAGTACGGACACATGGTCACGATCTTCCGCAGTCTTGCCGTTGCCGGGCCGTATGAGCCGTGCCCGCGCAACCCCATCCTGACCCACAGGGGTATGGACGCGCAGCACAGCCCCGTCCAGTGTACCGGCCACGCGGAACTGTTCGAGGATCACAACGGCAACTGGTGGATGGCCGCGCTGGGGGTGCGCCAGCTTCCGGGCGTCTTTCTGCACAATCTGGGCCGCGAGACTTTCCTCGCCCCCGTTGCGTGGGATGAGGACGGCTGGCCCGCCGTCGCGCCGGAGCGGGCGTCCGGGGCAAACGATGAGCAATCCGTATCCTCTCACCGGGGCGGCGTGCTGGCTCTCACCATGACCGGCCCCCTGCCCGGCGAACCGGCGGCGCGTTGCGATTGTTCCCCCGGCGAGGCGGATTGGGTTTCGCCCTCCGGGCCGGATTTCCTCTATATCCGCAACCCCGAACCGTCCCGCTATCTCCGCGATCCGCAGAACAACACGCTGACCTTGCGCGGCAACGGCATGGCCCTGCGCGAAACGGAGGGGGCGCCGCCGGTATTCCTGGGCGTGCGGCAGACGGAGTTTGATATGGCCGCGCAGGCCGAGGTCACCGTCACGGAGGACGGCGGCAAGGGCGGTCTCGTCGCCTATTACGGCCCCGATTACCACTACGCGGTCTATCTGACCCGGTACGGCGGCGTGACCTACCTGCGGACGGTGCGGCGCGTACATGATCTGGAGGCGCGGTCGGAGCGGGTGCAAATCTACGGCGAAACGGCTACGCTCCGTATTATCGCAGGAAAAGATTTCTATACGTTATACTGGCTGGACCCGTCCGGCAATCCGGCGGAGCTGGCGCGGGGAGCCACGGCGGGGCTGTGTACCGAGGGCACGGCGTCGATGACGTTCACCGGGACGCTGCTGGGGATGTTTTGCGAGCGGGGCGAGGTCGTGTTCAGGGGGTTTGGCGTGGGCGGAACTCCGAAATGACAGGCGAACCGCCCGGCCCTGCGGCCGGCGGTTCGCTTTACAGGATGGACAGCACCCGGATGATCAGCCAGACGTAGGATGCGGCGAGTACCAGCAGGCCGGCCGCGACGCCGGTCCTGACCGCCGGGCGGGCGTAGTTGAAGCCCAGATTGCCGCCGAACCGGTCCTCGACGATATTCGCCGGGTCGTCGGGGTTGTGGTAGAACATGCCCAATACCCAGGTTTTGTCGTCGCCCCGCCCGGACGTGCCTCCGGCGGCCAGCGGGACAGGGGTTTCAGCGGATATTTTGGGTTTCAGCTTGCACCCGCCCTGCCCGCAGCGTACCGACAGAACGATGAGCCAAAGGGTAGGGGGGGCGTAAAAGATATGGATCACCCATAAGTACGCCGTCAGTTCCGGCCACAGCATCGTGAAGCCGACAAAGGTTAAGACCGCCGCCATCGACAGGACCAGCGCGCCGATGGCGTTTCCCATTTTCCTGCGGTACAGCGTGTGCTGCGCGAACGAGAGCATCGGGTCGGTCCGGTCGATTTGCAGCTTTGCCCGCACAAACATGATCCCGACCGGAACCATTGAAGCCGTTATAAGCAGGCTGACAAACGGCACAATAAAGACCTGCCATTTGCCGCCCCAGCCGTTCGGGATTCCGCTCCCGCCGTAGTGCGTGACGATGGTGTCCGGCAGGGACGGGTAGACTGCCAGCGCGGCGGCGAAGCCCGCGCAGACAAGCAGGCCCGCCGCGGCGTACCAGCCCCACGGCATCTCCGCCAGCGTCCCGCGCGAGTGCGACGAGGCGGTGTCGGCGAAGACGGCGTTCGGCACCGTCCAGCCGCGTTCCGCTTTGAGCCGTCCGGCCTTTTTCCAGTTCGGAATAAAGGCCGCCATCTGAATGGGGATGAACAGCAGCGGGAGGATCAGGCTGCCGAGCAGCGTTATACGGGGCGCGAGGATGTACTGCGTGACCGTGAGGGCGAGGACGGCGGCGGTCCCGCACAGGCAGGCCGCGACATAGTTCTTTTTCATCGCCCGCGCCTCCGGGTCGTCCTGCGCTTCCGGCGGGACGCGCACGCCGAACAGGAAGGTTTTGCGCGTCAGCCTGGGGACGACCGGCAGCAGAATACCGCAGAGCAGCGCGATAAACAGGTTGACGATAAAGCAAAACAGGGTGATCTCCTTCATAATGTACCTCCGTTCATGGACGCGCCTTTCGCGTCGCGGTAGCAATCGGCGCAAAGCGTGATAAACTCGCCCTCGCCGATCTCACGGCAGATGGCTTCGGCGGCCGTCAGCAAAAGACGGCGGGAAAGGCTTGCGGAAAAGGCGGCGTCCCGCTCCGTTTTCCGCGCCACGACCGCCCCCTTGCGCCGGTCCATGGCGATGTAGCCCTCGTCGCAGAGGATGGCGTACGCCTTGTTGACGGTGTGGAAGTTGACGCCGAGGTCGGCGGCAAGGCCGCGGACGGAGGGCAGCGCCTCGCCCGGAGCGAGCCGCCCCGACGCGATGCCGGCGACGATCTGGTCGCGCAGCTGCTCGTAGATGGGCGAGGGGGAGAGCGTGTCAACCGCGAGGATCATAGGACCTCTCCTTTGCGTTATAATTGTTATATATGAAGTATAACAGATGTATCACGCCTTGTCAACAGGAAAATGAAAAAACCGTCAAATTTCTTGACAGTTTCCCAAAATTTCTGTATTGTCAATAGTATCAGGAGGGATCACCCATGAAAAAATTCAGTTTCCGCAGTTTCGTCCTCGGCGCGCTGGCGGCGGCGCTCATCCTCACCGTGGCCGCGCCCGCGCTGGCCGAACCCATCGAGGCCGCGTTCAACTCTATCAACATCTACGTCAACGGGGCGCGGGTAGCGGCGAAGGGCGAGATGTTCGTCACCGGCGGCAACGCCGTCCCGTTCAGCATCAACTACCAGGGGACGACCTATCTGCCGATGAAGAAGCTGGCGCAGATTTTGGGCAAGGAGGTCTCGTGGGACGCGGAGACCGGCACGGCGCGCATTGATGAGGCGGGCGCGGAACCCTCTCCGTCGCCCTCGCCTTCGCCCCAAGGCAACGTGATTTATGACTGGCAAGGCAATGTCGTTCCGCCCGAAAAATATAACCCCTTATTGTTCGGCAAAAATGTCCAGTTCAGCGAAAGTTGGCTTAAACTTATCAACGGACGCGATATCACGAACGAAAAAATGGAATTGGAACGCGATTACACAGACAGACTTTATACCGCCATGAAAGATTTTTTTAACGGTAAAGCGCCAATGGATGGGAAAAGAATTTTTCTTGAATCTATCATAAATGATGGTGGCATTGGGCATGCTGCCTGTTGGTTAGGCTCAAATTATATTAGATTTCACGACGACTTTGCTGAGCGCAAACTACGTGACCTTGTTTCAAAAGACGGAACAAGCGATACCGAAGCCCATGAAATGGCACATTTATTTTTGAGTATGTCAGAAAATATGATAAATACCATACCTGAACACGAATCTTTTGCGGATTTTTTGGCACTTTACGCGCATGAAAAGACAGGGATAAAAGTTTTGGATACGTCGGTTAGCGATTTTCCAGTTAATGCGAAAGAAATAATATCAAAAGATAAAGAAAATTTTAGAAAGTTTAGTATTGACAACTTGTTAAATGAAGCCCCAAAATATTTATCAAATTATCTAAATTACGAACTCGTTGACATCGTCGGCTGGGATGTTTACAAAACGGTTTTGAACGGATATGCGGACGACAAAAACCCGCGCGCGAACAACGTCAACGCAAATTCAAGTTTCGAGAAAAAAATGTTGGAATTTTTGGCGCGCATCGGCGAAGAATACGGCGATATGAGTATCGTTCGCCAATTACCCGACAACGGCGCGGTTTACGATATGTTGGTGGCGCGCGTCAATGCGGAAAAATAGGCGGCGGGGTAACGTCAGAGCGGCGCTGATTTCCGGGGTTTTCATAGGTTTTTGCGTTCTCGGTTTATTTTTGATAACAAACCGCAAAAATGCGGACCCGATGCCGTCTGATCCGGGTGAGAACAGTCCCGCGCCGTCCGGGCCGGGCGGAAGCGCCCCCGCGCCGTCCCCCGAAGAGAGCGGCTTTCCCGGCGAAACGCCGCCGGAACCATCCCCCCTTTCGGTCAGGGAACTGCTGGGACTTGGGGATGTTCGCCCCGCCGGCGTGGAAGGCATCAGTTTTATTCAAAACAGGGAGACGCAGAAGACCTGGCACACATCCGGCCGGGAGATCATTTCCCAGGTGATGGAGCACTTTGACGCGCTGGAGGGGGATCTCGTTTCCGGCGGGGCAAGCGGCGGCGCGTACTTATGGATGAAAATTGAGCTGAAAGACCGGGAAACCCCCGTTGAGGTGACGGTCAGCACTGTGACCCTCTACCGGGGCTCGGAGCTCCGCCCCATAGACGGCATGGCGCAAAGCGTTGAAATCACCGGCGGGGCCAAGACGGAGGAGGAATGGGAAGCCATCCTTGCCGCCTGCGAAAGAGTGCCGTGAATACAAGTCCCCGGCGCGGTCCGCGCCGGGGACTTTTTCACATTGCGCGTTTTACCTCAGCGTCACCACCGTGACCCCCGTCTCCCCCTCGCCGTATTTGCCCAGACGGAAGCCCTTGACCGACTTATTCTTTTTCAGCGCGGCGTGGACGGCGGCGCGCAGCGCGCCCGTCCCCTTGCCGTGAATGACCGTGACCGTCTCCAGCCTGCGCATCACCGCGTCGTCGATGAACCGCTCCATCAGCAGAACGCCGTCGTCGGACGCCTGCCCGCGCAGGTCGATCTCCAGACTGACCGGCTCCGGCGCGCGTGACAGCGAAACGCCGCCACCCGGTCTTTTCTTTTCCTTTTTCGGCTCGCACGGCCTCAGCCCGTCCAGCGGCGCGGTCACCTTCATGATGCCCGCCTGCAGCGGGATCATCCCGTTTTTGTCCGCCTCGCCCAGCACGACGGCGCGGGTGCCGGTGGAAATCAGCACAACCTCCGTCCCCGGCGCGGGCGGTTTTTCAAATAAAAGCTCCGGTTCCGGCGGGAGCGGGTTCCCGCCCAGCTCGTCCTCGGCCTTGTTGAGCTTCCGCCGCGCCTCGGCCAGTTCTTCCGCCGCCGCGTTCTGCTTGGCGCGGGCAATCTCCCGCGCCGCCTCCTCGGCGGCGGCCCGCGCCCCGTTCAGGATGCGCCGCGCCTCGGCGCGCGCGCTTTCGGCGGCTTTTTCATGCTCCCGCTCTATCCGTCCGCGCAGTTCCTCCGACTTGCGCCTGTCCGCCTCGCTCTGCCGCAGGGCGCGTTCGGCTTCGGCCCGGTGGTTTTCCATCGCCGAGCGCTGGCTCTCCAGTTTTGACAGCATATCCTCAAACGCCGCGTCGTGTACGCCGATGCGCTGTTTCGCCGCCCCGATGATATGCTCCGGCAGGCCCAGCCTCTGCGAGATGGCGAAGGCGTTGCTGCGCCCGGGGATGCCGGTCAGCAGGCGGAAGGTGGGGCGGAGGGTTTCCACGTCAAATTCGCAGCTCGCGTTTTCCACGCCGGAGGTGGACATGGCGTAGGTCTTCAGTTCCGCGTAGTGCGTCGTGGCGGCGACCCGGCAGCCCTGCGCCCGCGCCTGCTCGATGATGGCGACGGCCAGCGCCGCGCCCTCCACCGGGTCGGTGCCCGCGCCCAGCTCGTCGAACAGCACCAGGCTGTCCGGCCCGGCTTCGTTGAGAATGGCGACGATGTTGCGCATGTGGGAGGAGAAGGTGGACAAACTCTGCGCGATCGACTGCTCGTCGCCGATGTCCGCGTACACGCCGGAGGTAAAAGCGGCCTCGCTCCCCTCCGCGGCGGGGATATGCAGCCCGCAGGCCGCCATCAGCGTCAGCAGGCCGAGCGTCTTGAGCGCCACGGTCTTGCCGCCGGTGTTGGGGCCGGTGATGACGAGCGTGTCAAACGATTTGCCCAGGCGTATATCCACCGGCACGGCCGTTCCCTTCGGCAGAAGCGGGTGCCGCGCCCTGCGCAGGTCGGCCGCGCCGTCCCTGCCCGGCAGCGGGCGCGACGCGTCCATCTCCGAGGAGAGTTTGGCGCGCGCGAAAACGGCGTCGATGGCGACCAGCGCGTCGTAATCCTCCGCGATCACGTCCCCGGATTCGTCGCATTCCGCCGTCAGCTCCGCGAGGATGCGCTCGATCTCCTTGCGCTCCTTCCCCTCCAGTTCGCGCAGTTCGTTGCTGGCCTGCACCGCCGCCGCCGGCTCGATGAACAGCGTCGCGCCGGAGGACGATACGTCGTGCAGCAGGCCCGGCACATCGTTTTTGTTCTCGGCCTTGACGGGGATGACAAACCGCCCGTTCCGCTGGGTGATCAGCGCGTCCTGAAGGTATTTGGCGTGGGAGGAGATGATTTTTTGCAAAATGTCGCGTATTTTCGAGGCCGCCGCGCGCATATGCCGCCGGACGGAGGCCAGTTCCCCGCTCGCGTGGTCGGCGATCTCCTCCTCATTCAGGATACAGCCGGTGATATGGTCCTCCAGCGGCTTGTCGCCGGTCAGCCGGCGGAACAGGCCGTCCAGACGCGACGGCTCCGCGCGCCCTTTGTCCGCCGCGTACGACCTGACGGTGCGCGCCGCCCACAGGACCGAGGCGACGTCGAGCAGTTCGCGCGTGTTCAGCGCGCCGCCCAGGCTCGCGCGCGACAGGGCGGGCGCGACGGGCCTTATGCCGGACAGGGCGGGCGCGCCGCGCAGTTCCAGCATGGCGCGCGCCGCGCTTGTCTGCTCCTGCCGCTCCCCGGCCTCCGCGAGGCTGGCGGCGGGGCGCAGCGCGAGGCAGCGTTCTTTCGCCTCCTCCGACACGGCAAAGGCCGCCAGCATGTCCAAAACACGCGGCAGTTCCAGCGTTTGCAGGGATTTATCGGTCAGTGCGCTCATGGCGGTTTCCTTTCGGGAGGATTGATCGGTTTGCGCTCAGTATACCCCTCTTTCGCGGGCCTGTCAACGGAGCGGGGCGGAGCCTGTTTGCGCGTTGAAACCGAATTAACACTTACTTAATATTCCATGCGTTGTTTTGTAACACTTGGGTGGTATGATGAACAATGCAAGCAGGCAGTAGCGTTTTTCATCTTTTCCCCTCCTATACAAGAGCCCCCGCCCGCGCCGGACGCATACCGGCGGCGGCGGGGGTTTTTGTTTTGTTGATAAATACAGCTATTTTCTTTTTGAACTGAGGACCTTTTCAATACGCGCGGAGGGGTCGAGGAGGTGGCTGAGCGACTGGTCGAAATTAAGGGTGCTGACGATATAGGCTATATATTTTGACATATCGACGCTGCAATACCATTTGCGCGAGAGAAGCGCCTGCGGCTGGTAGATGAGGTTTGTGGTGTACACGCGCTCCACAAGCCCGTCCTCGTAAGCCCGGTCGAAAGCGTCCAGCCCGGAGCAGAACTGGCCGAAGGTGGCGAAGACGAAGATACGGTGTGCGCCGAGATCTTTTATGCGCTTCAGGATCGAGAGCACCGACTCGCCGGACGCGATGATGTCGTCCACAACGATGACGTCCTTCCCGTCCAGCCGTTCGCCGAGAAACTCGTGGCTGACGATGGGGTTGCGCCCGTCGATCACTTTCGTGTAATCGCGGCGTTTATAGAACATGCCGAGATCAAGGCCCATGACGGTGGCGTAATAGATGCAGCTCGCCATGCCGCCCTCGTCGGGGGATACGATCATAATGCGATTCCTGTCGATCTCCAGATCCTCCGCGGTGTTGAGCAGGGCGCGTATCATCTGGTAAGTCGTTCGCACGTTCTCAAAGCCATGGAGCGGGATGGCGTTCTGCACGCGCGCGTCGTGGGCGTCAAAGGTGATGATATTGTGTACGCCCATCGCCGTCAGTTCCTGCAGCGCCAGCGCGCAGTCAAGCGACTCGCGCGCGAAGCGGCGGTGCTGCCGCCCCTCATACAGCAGCGGCATGATCACGGTCAGGCGGCGCGCCTTGCCGTTGGTGGCCGCGATGATGCGTTTTAAGTCCTGAAAATGGTCGTCCGGGCTCATCGGCACTTCCATCTCATACATTTTATATGTGACGCCGTAGTTGAACACGTCGGCGAGGATATAGAGGTCGTAGCCGCGCACCGATTCGCGGATCATGCCCTTGGCCTCGCCGGTGGAGAAGCGGGGGCAGACATAGGGCAGTAAAATGCTCCGTCCGTCGCCGCCGTCCCGGATGTTCCAGCTGCGCAGGTATTCGTCAATCTGGGCCGCCAGAGGCTCGCAGCCGCGCATCCCGATCAGGCCCGGGCGGCCGATCTGCGGGTTGTCCGTGAGCACAGAACCACTTCCTATCCCGTTATTATATCTGTAAACGTACGCGCCAATGTAAGATATTGCGCCGGGGACAGCGTTTCCCCGCGCGCCGAGGGGTCGCACCCCGCCGCCGTCAGGCGTTCCGCCGCCGCCTCTTTCGGCAGCGACAGCCCCGCGGACAGCGCGTTGAGCAGGGTCTTGCGGCGGGCGGCGAACGCGGCTTTCACAATCCGCAGGGCGCGGGGGACAAGGCATTCCCGCGCCGGGTCCGGCGGGAGACGGTCAAGGCGGATGACCGAGGAGGTTACCGCGGGGCGGGGCATAAAACAGTCCGGCCCCACGTCGAACAGAATAGAGCAGTCTGCGTGCAGCGCCGTAAAGACCGTGATCGCGCCGTATTCCGGCGTGGAGGGATTCGCGGCCAGCCGCCGCGCCACCTCGCGCTGCACCATCACGACAATGGGGTCAAAACGGCCTTGTCCCACCAGCCGCGTCAGCAGCGGCGTGGTCACCGAGTACGGCAGATTTGCGCAGACGGCCGGCGAAAAGCCTTCCGGCAGCAGGGAGGGCAAATCGAGGCGCAGGGCGTCACCCTCCGTCAGCGTCACATTGTCAAAGCCGGACAGGTTTTGCCGCAGTATAGGGATCAGACGCCTGTCCTTCTCCACCGCGGCGACATGCCCGCAGGCTCCGGCCAGCGCCGCCGTCAGCGCGCCGAAGCCGGGGCCTATCTCCAGTACGGCTTGTCCTTTTGAAAAAAGAGCCGCCATCCGTCCGGGCACCCACGAAGCCGTCAGAAAATTCTGCCCCTTGCGCTTGTCAAAACGGAAACCGTGTTCCGCGAGGATCCGCCTGATCACATCCGGGCGGCACAGGTCGCCGGGCATGAAACCCCTCCCGTCAGCGGGGACGCGTCAGGCCAGAATATACAGATACCCTTTCTGGCGGCCGAAATTCACGCATTCCTGCCATGTGTCGAAATAGAGGTCGATAATATTGCCCTTGATGGCGCCGCCCGTGTCCTCGGTGCGCGCCTTGCCGTAGACCCACGCGCCGTTCCGCGAGGTGACAAAGACGTTGATGCGCAGCGGGATGACCCTGGGATCGACGGCGATGGTGCCCACGCGGGCTATGTTGCCGATGGCGTTTATTTTGTTCACCTGCCGCTCCGTGGTGTAGGCGGTGCAGATGACGTCCATCCGTTTTGTGTAGCGGGCCAGCGACCCGTCGGCCAGCTTGACGGTGCCGCCCGTGCCGTGTACGACGACCTCCGAAACGGGCTCTTTAACGGTCTCTTTCAGCAGCAGGCGGTCCGAGACGACCTCCCCGTCGCGCAGGATCACCTCATAGGTGAGCCTGCTCTCGCCTTCCTCGCCCTCGGTGGTGACGACGCTTGCCCCGTAGTTGACGTAAGAGCTGTCCTGCGTGACCGTGTCGAAGGGAATGGATTCTTTCTCATACCGGCTGATGATGTCGATCCGCGTGACGGTGATCTCCATCCCCTCCTCGATGGGCGTCTCGGGAGAGGGGTTGATGATGTCGTATTCCCTGGGGATATAGGAGGTTTTGACGAGCGCGTCGGCCACCGTGCCGCCGAAGCAGGTGACCGGCACCGTCACGCCGTCCAGCGTGACGGCCACGCCGCTCGTCCGCGTGATCTGGATCTCGGCCGCGCTGCCGCTGAGCAATCCTTTGGGCAGGTATACCTGGTCGGTGGCGCGTATGTGTATCCCGGCCTCGGCCAGCGCGGCCTCGGCGTCGCGGGTGTATGTCTCGTGGATGGTCACGCGGCCCTGATCGATGATGACGAAAAAGTTGAGCTGGGTGACGTAGAAGGAGTAGAGCCACAGGGAGACGATGCAGAGTACGGGGACAAGGACCAGCCGGCCGGTCAGCGCGTGCCGCAGACGGCGGCCGAACAGCGCGCACCAGTCGCCTGTCCGGCGGGCCGCGCCCGCGAAACGCCGCAGATGAAACAGCATAACCTTCTCCCCCTCCCCGTCAGTCTATGCCGCTATGTAACCATATGTAACCGCATTGTAACTTATGCGCATTATACCAAGATTTCGGCCTCCCGTCAAGCCTTACTTTATAGGGCTTCTTGCCGAATCGCCGGGTTTGCGCGCCCGTGAGCGCCCGCGAAACGCGAAACAAGCCGGGGAGCGTGTCCCCGGCTTGGTGGGTTTGTGGTGGAAGGTCATCGCCCGTTGATGGCTTCATAAAATTCTCGCGGCATGTCATAGGAGTCATAGGTATATGAGTTTCCTTTATAGGTTGCTGTCAGCCCTGTGCAACCGTAGAACGCTTCGCGACCAACGCTCGTCACGCTGTCGGGGATAGTTACGCTTGTCAGCCCTGTGCACTTGTAGAACGCCCCGTCACCAATGCTCGTGACGCTGTTGGGGATGGACACGCTTGTCAGCCCCGTGCAATAGCAGAACGCAGTGTTGCCAATCTCAGTCACACTATTGGGAATGGTCACGCTCGTCAGCCCTGTGCACATGTAGAACGCCCAGTCACCGATGCTCGTCACGCTGTCGGGAATGCTGTATGTACCTTTTTTACCCGGAGGATATAGCGTAAGGGTTGTTTTTCCCTTATTGAATAACACTCCGTCAATATCGGTATAGGCTTTATTGCCCGAAGTCACAGTTATTCTCGTCAGCCCTGTGCAATAGTAAAACGCCAATTCACCGATGCTCGTCACGCTGTCGGGGATAGTCACGCTTGTCAGCCCCGTGCAACCGCCGAACGCCTTGTCACCGATGCTCGTCACGCTGTCGGGGATAGTCACGCTTGTCAGCCCCGTGCAACCGCCGAACGCCCCGGAACCAATGTTCGTGACGCTGTTGGGAATATAAATCTCTATAATAGGGCGCTCATTATAAATGCTCTCATAAAAAACACTCTCATCAATATCATAATAGCCCTTATCTTTCCCTATTCTCTTCACCGGCTCGCCCTCAATTTTTTCCGGTATCCGCACTTTGAGCGCGTTGCCTGTATATTTTGTAATTACAATTCCTCCCAACGCCGTGTCGTAGTCATACTCAAAATTGCTCACGGGAGTTTCGGGCAAATCGGCGGGCGGCGGGTTGTATTCACCAGCGGGGGTTTCAGAAGTATCAGAGGGTGAAAGATCGTTTCCGCTGCCGGGAGTTTCGGAAACGCCGGAAGGTGAAGGATTGCCCCCGCCGCCGGAAGTTTCCGATAAACCGGACGGCGACGGGCCGCCGCCCCCGCCTCCGCCGTCGCATCCGGCGGCTAAAACAAAGATGGCGGCCAACGCCAAACTCAGGGCACGTTTTCTCATGGCAATAATCCCCTTTTTGTTCCGCAAAAGTCTTTGCGGATATTTTGGTAACCATTATAACTTATAGATAGGGTATAGTCAATATGTAGAGTATGATAGCTTACCCTTTGAGGTGGGGACAATGATAAGCTACGAACCTTTTTACCAGACCTTATTCCGTAAGGGTATCACCGAATATCAGCTTATCTTCAAGCAGGGCTTCACCGCCAACACCCTCCACCGCATGAAACACGGCAAGGCCATCACCACCACCACGCTCGACACCTTGTGCTTCATCCTCAACTGCGGGGTTTCCGATATACTGGAATATGTGGAGGATTGCTAGAAAAACGCGGAATTGAAATATGCGCGGGAAAAAGCCGCCCGGATGAGGGGCGGTTACTTCATTTTTCCGTGTTTTTCCGCGTTCGCGGGGAATACTACCGCCGAAAGGGGCGGGAAATATGCCAAAGAAGAAAATCGCCGTCGTCGGCGCGGGCTTTGTCGGCTCGACGGCGGCGTATACCATGATGATGAACAACACGGCGGATGAAATCGTATTGATCGACATAAACCGCGACAAGGCGGAGGGCGACGCGCTGGATATGAACCACGGCATGAGCTTCCTGCCGCCGGTCAGGTTCTATTCCGGCTGGTACGGCGACTGCGCCGACGCGGCGCTGGTGGTCCTGACGGCGGGCGCGGCGCAGAAGCCCGGCGAGAGGCGGATGGAACTGCTGGGGCGCAACCTGCGCGTGTTTGACGACATTCTGTCGCAATTGCTGCCGAACCTGGCCCCGAACGCGCTGCTGCTGACGGTCACCAACCCCGTGGACGTGCTGACACAGTACGTTTTGGAACGGTCGGGCCTGCCGCCGTCCCGCGTGATGGGTTCCGGCACCGTGCTGGACACGTCGCGGCTCAAGTGGGCGATCGCGGAACAGGTCGGCGTGGACCCGCGCAACGTCCACACCTTTGTCGTCGGCGAGCACGGCGACACCGAGGTGGCGGCTTTTTCCGCGACGACCGTTTCGGGGATGCGGCTGGATCAATACTGCGGCGGCGCGCCGCTGGGGATGTCCGGGACAGGCGCGGGATACCGGCAAAGCCTTCTCTCCTGCGAGGCCTTTTTCCATTCCCTGCACGACGGGGTGCGCCGCGCGGCGTACGGCATCATCGAAAAAAAGGGCGCAACCTACTACGCGGTCGCGCTGGCGGTCAACCGTATCGCGGAAGCCGCGCTGAACGATCAGAAGGCCGTCCTGACCGTGTCGGGGCTGGTTGACGGCGCGTACGGCATCGGCGGCGTCTGCCTGTCGCTGCCGCGCGTCGTCGGCGCGGGCGGGATCGAGCGGCTTTTGGAAGTGCCGTATGACGGCGGGGAAATCAGAGCGCTGCGGCACAGCGCGGAAACGATACGGAAAGCGTACGCGGCGGCGTGCGTGCCGGTCCGCGCCTGACCTCAGGGCATCATCAGCTCGATCCAGCCGGTAAAGCCTTTTTCGTTGGGCACATAGGGGTAGCTGATCAGCAGGACGTCGTCAATATCATGCCCGGTGACAAAATCGGCCAGCTTGCATTTGGGCAGGTCTTCCCGGTTGTATTTGCGGTAGTCAAAGACGTAGATATTTTCATAGTGCGCGAGCAGGAACGGGATGAGGGCGTTGCCGTAGGATTCCTTGACGACGGCGATCGACTTGCCGTTTTTGTTGTCGGTGCTGATATGGATAAGCGCCTGGTCGCCGTTTGTGAAGCAGACGTATTTGTTGGAGGCGCCGTTGGGCAGATTTGTGTTGACCACGGGGATGCTCCAGCCGTTTTTCATGGAGGCGTCGCCGTAAGCCGTGGCGGTATATTCGCCGGGCGGCACGAAATATTCCACCGTATCGGGGTGATCCGCCGCGGCGGCGGCCTGCGGGTGCTGCCTGACCTCGCGGTAAAAGGAGCCGATGAAGCCCTCATATTCCCCCCGCTCCCACGTCTCTATGTCGGACGGCTCATATCCCAGCGTGTCGCAGAAGCCGGTGTACGCCCAATACGCGCCGCGCGCCGTCCAGTGATGGTCTGTGCGGTAGAAAAGGTACTCGTCCTTGTGGGCGGCGATCGGGGTAAAGCCGTCCACGGCGGCGATGCGGGGGTCATACAGGGCGTAGAGGTCCTCGATCATCTGCCGCTGGTCGCGCGAACTTTGGGTATAGGCCGAGGGCGCGTAGAACGGGAAGCTGTTGGGCACCACCATCGAGACGACGCGGCGGTCGGGCAGCGCGTCCTGCAAACGCCCCAGCATGTTCGCGTAGATTTCAAGACGGGCCTTGTTGGTATAGGACATGTGCATGATCCGGTCGCCGATGATGAGGTAGCCGTTGGTTTCCGCGTCCACCACCGGCTCCGGCGTCGGCGAGGGGGAAGGTTCGGGCGAAGGCTCCGGCTCCGGCTCCGGCGACGGGGACGGGGACGGAACGGGTGACGGGGACGGCGACGGCCTGGGAGACGGCGACGGGGACGGCGTGTCCGGGCCGGGGGAGGGAAGCTGGCCTAATATATCCTCCAGCGACTCGCCGCCGCCGAGGTCAAACTCACCGCCGATCACGGCGCTGCCGTCTTTAAGCGGGATATAGAGCCACTGCTCGAAACGCCGCGACGCGCTCATCAGCGCGTCCCGCCCGGGGAACTGATCGGCGTAGTATTCGTCAAAGTCGCCCGTCCACCGCCCCCCGAACAACGCGGATAGGGAAAAGGGCGGTTTTTGCGCGAGCGGGCGGTTTTCGTCCTCCGATACGGCGGCGTCCCCGTCCCGGACGGAATACAGCCCCAGCCCCGCCAGCGGCAGGAAGAAAAACAGCGTTATGACGACGGCCCAGCGCCTGTCCATTTTTTATCCCCCTTGTCCCCTTCGGTTTGTCAAACGCTTCCGCGCCAAGCGTGCGCCGGGCGTTGTCCGGCCATGGGGCGGCTCAAAATCTAAAGTATAAAAATGGATTATAACTCTGCCCCGCCAGCGCCGCGGTGCAGAGCAGCAATGTCAGCGTATTGTAGCATAGGGAAAGCGCGGGCTGCAACAGGGGGGGTCTCTTTTGAACAAAAGAGACCAGCGCCTTGGGCAGCGGGCTGGCCGCCAGCGCGCACAGCAGCAGCAGCGGCAGCCGTCCGACCCACAGCGAGAGCGTCTCGGTGCCGGAAAACCCGTGGGCGCCGAACAAGCTGGTCATAAACGCGCCCAGCCGCCCCATGTCGGTGAAGTAGAACAGGACCCAGCCCAGCACGACGGCGGGAAAGGTATAGACCGCCGGGATAATTTTCGCGGCTTTTTCAGGGGCGCGTTTCAGGACAAACCGCTCAAACGCCAGCCATAAAAAGTAATACAGCCCCCACAGCACAAAGTTCCACGACGCGCCGTGCCACAGCCCGGTGAGGAACCATGTGACAAAGAGGCTCAATACGACGCGCCGGCGGTTTCCGCCCAGCGGGATGTAAACGTAATCGCGGAAAAAGGAGCCGAGCGAAATGTGCCAGCGCCGCCAGAAGCCGGTGACGGAAGAGGCAAAATAAGGGTAGCGGAAATTTTCGCCGTACTGGAAGCCGAACATCCGCCCCAGCCCGACGGCCATATCGGAGTAGCCCGAAAAGTCGAAATATATCTGCGCGGTATAGAGCAGGATACCCAGCCACGCGTCGGCGGCGGGAAGGGTATGCAGCGGGCCGTCGAGCAAACCCGAGGCGACCGCGCCGGCTGTGTTGGCGAGCAGGACTTTCTTGCCAAGCCCGCAGCAAAAGCGCGTGACGCCGGCGGCGCAGCCCTCCCAGGTAAACGGGCGGTCATGGAGCTGCTTTTCCAGTTCGGAATAGCGCAGGATCGGGCCCGCGATGAGCTGCGGGAACAGGGAGACAAACAGCAAAAAGTCAAGGTATGAGCGCTGTACGCCCACCTTGTCCCGGTATACGTCGAGGGTATAGGAGAGGGTCTGGAAGGTATAAAAGCTGATGCCGATCGGCAGCGCGATGCCCGGCAGCGCCGGCGAGTAGCGGAACAGCAGGCCGAAGTTTTCCAGGAAGAAATCGAGGTATTTGAAAACACCCAGCAGCGAGAGGTTGAGGACGACCGAAACGATCAGGGCGATCCTTGCCATGCGCGCGGAGCCGACCCTCCGCGCCTTGCCGATGACCCGCCCGCAGGTATAGTCAAGCGTGGCGGAAAAGAGCAGCAGGACGACCCAGACAGGCTCGCCCCACGCGTAAAAAAAGAGCGACAGGACGGTGAGGACCGCGTTTTTGCCGCGCATACCGGGCATGAGGGCGTACAGCAGCATACAGGCGGGCAGGAACCCGTATAAAAAGAGCAGCGAGGAAAAAACCAACCGTATCGTCCTCCCGTATCCGTATCGACAGAGGCATTATATCCCTTTCCCGGTCCGTTGTCAACGAGGTTGGGGAGGACAGGATACCCATACCGACGGATTTCGCGGAAAAAATTTCTTGACAAACGGGAGGGCTCCTCTTATAATGGCGAAAGACAGCCTTGGAGGATTGTAAACGGAAAAGGCGCGCGTCCGCGGCGATCGGCAATGGTTGCGGCGGGCGTGTTTTCTTTGCCGGGAAAAAACGGGGGGAAACCATATGGAGCGGTACTGGAACAAAACGGTTGAGACGATGGAGCGCGGGCGGCTCCGTGAGCTTCAGCTGGAAAAACTGCGCGCCACCGTTGAAAATGTTTACGCCAATGTGCCTTATTACCGCGAAAAGATGCAGGCCAAAGGGATGCTTCCCGGCGACGTAAAAACCCTGGACAACCTCTCCGACCTTCCCGTCACGACAAAGCAGGACCTGCGGGACACATACCCGTTCGGCCTGTTCGCCGTGCCGATGGAGGAGATCGTGCGGATACACGCCTCGTCGGGCACCACGGGCAAACAGACGGTCGTAGGCTATACCCGCAGGGATATTGACGTTTGGGCGGAATGTATGGCGCGCTGTCTCGTTATGGCGGACGCGGACAAACACTCCCGCGTGCAGGTGAGCTACGGCTACGGCCTGTTTACCGGCGGCCTCGGCGCGCATTACGGCGCCGAAAAGCTGGGCGCGGTGGCGATACCGGCGTCGTCGGGGAACACGCAGAGACAGATCGCGATGCTGGTGGATTTCGGCGTGACGCACCTGTGCTGCACCCCTTCCTACGCCATGTATATAGCCGAGACCCTGTATGAGATGGGATTCGCAAAAGACGACATCAAGCTGAAAGCCGGGTGTTTCGGCGCCGAACCGTGGAGCGCGGGGATGCGGGCCGAGATCGAAAGCCGGCTGGGGATACGCGCCCACGACATATACGGCCTGAGCGAGATCATGGGGCCGTCCGTTTCGCAGGACTGCCGCTGCCAGAGCGGGCTCCATATCTGGGAGGACTGCTATATCCCCGAAATAACCGATCCCGACACGGGCCTGCCGGTCAGGGACGGGGAGCAGGGAGACCTTGTGATCACCACGGTCAACAAAGAGGGCATCCCCCTGATCCGCTACAAAACGAGGGATATATGCTCCCTCAACTATGAAAAGTGCGATTGCGGCCGCACCCATGTGCGGATGTCGAAGCCGGCCGGCCGCACCGACGACATGCTGATTATACGCGGCGTGAACGTCTTCCCGTCCCAGATCGAAGCGGTCCTTCTGAGTATGGGGGAGGTACAGCCCCATTACCAGCTTATCGTTGACAGGGTGAACAATCTGGATACGATGACCATTGAGATAGAGGTATCGGAGAGCGTGTTCTCAGACCACGTAAAGGGAATTGAGGACTATGAGCGGAGGATAGGCAGGCAGATGGAGAGCGTGCTGGGGCTCGGCGCCAAGATACGGCTTGTCGAACCCAAGAGCATCGCCCGCAGCGAGGGAAAAGCCAAAAGGATCATTGACAAGAGAAAATTTGATTAGGAAAGTACCGCGCGCCTTCCAAAAAATCCAGGTTGACTTTCCCGGCGGGCCCTGCTATAATGGCACATGTGTTGAACAAAGGGGTTCATCAGATGATGCGGTGGCTGCTGCCCGCCGGTGCGCCGGCCGGCCCGTAAAACGCTTCCGCGCGCATCATATGATGAGCGCCTTTTCTATGTTTTGAATGGGAGGTTTGCCGTATGCGGCGAGAGGGGCAAATCAGAATACCGTCCGGCTGCGCCATATCGGGCATTATCGACAGATCGGGCGGGCGGATGAGCGGGGATACGATCATCGAATCCATCGCCGTCATGCACGACCGCTCCAACGGGCTGGGCGGCGGCTTCGCGGCATACGGGATCTATCCCGAATACAAGGACTATTACGCCTTACATATCTTCTACGATTCCGTATCCGCCAAAAAAGAGTGCGAGGAGTTTCTGGAGAGGCACTTCGACGTCATCAACCTCTCGAAGATCCCGACGCGGAAGATGAAGGAGATCACCGACGAGCCCCTGATCTGGCGTTACTTTGTCACGCCCCTGCCCACCAAGCTCGCGGAGAGCCAGCTTGACGAGCGCGAGTTCGCCGCGAAATGCGTTTTCCGGGTCAACACGAGGATCGACGGGGCGTATGTGTTTTCAAGCGGGAAGAATATGGGTGTGTTCAAGGCGGTCGGTTTTCCCGAGGATGTGGGGCGTTTTTACAAACTTGAGGAATACGAGGGCTGGTGCTTTACGGCGCACGGGCGCTACCCGACCAACACGCCCGGATGGTGGGGCGGCGCCCACCCGTTCGCGCTCCTTGACTATTCCGTCGTCCACAACGGCGAAATATCCTCCTATGACGCCAACCGCCGCGCCATTGAAATGTACGGCTACAAATGCACCCTCCAGACCGACACCGAAGTCATCACCTATATCATAGATTACCTCCACCGGAAAAAGGGGCTCACCCTGCCCGAAGTGGCGTCGGTCATCGCCGCCCCGTTCTGGCGGACCATAGAGCGTATGGAGCCGGAGGAGCGGGAAGTCCACGAGTACCTGCGCGTCATGTTTTCGGCGCAGCTGATAAACGGCCCGTTTTCCATCCTTGTCGGCTTTGAGGGCGGTCTGATGGCTCTCAACGACAGGCTGAAGCTGCGGAGCATGGTGGTGGGGGAAAAGGGCGATTTGGTTTACATCGCGAGCGAGGAAGCGGCGATCCGTATCATCGAGCCGGACCTTGACAAGGTATGGGCGCCCAAGGGAGGGCAGCCGGTGATCGTCAGGCTGGGAGGAGGCGAGGCGTAATGGCGGTAAACTTTTTATATCCCGAATACGAGGTGGCGAGAAATTACGACCGCTGTATCTCCTGCCGCGCCTGTGAGCGGCAGTGCGCCAACGAGGTGCACGAGTACCTTGAGGACGGAGGCAGAATGGTCTGCGACGACGCCAAATGCGTCAACTGCCACCGCTGCGTTTCCCTCTGCCCCACCCGCGCGCTGAAAATCGTACGGAGCGGCAACACCTATAAAATAAACGCGAACTGGAGCGGCAGGACGATCGACGAGGTTTACCGGCAGGCCGAAAGCGGCGGCGTGCTGCTGTCGAGCATGGGCAATCCGGAGAGTTATCCGGTATATTTTGACAGGATACTGCTCAACGCCTCGCAGGTCACCAACCCCTCCATAGACCCTCTGCGCGAACCGATGGAGACAAAGGTGTCCCTCGGCGCCAAACCCCGTGACATAGAGCGTGACGGGAACGGGCGTATCCGGAACAATCTGCCGCCGCGGCTCTCCCTGTCGATGCCGGTGATGTTCTCGGCCATGAGCTACGGCTCGATCAGCTACAACGCCCACGAAAGCCTGGCCCGCGCCGCCGAGGCGCTCGGCGTCCTTTATAACACCGGCGAGGGCGGCCTGCACGAGGATTTCTACCGGTACGGCAAAAATACGGTCGTGCAGGTGGCGTCGGGGCGTTTCGGCGTACACCCCCAATACCTGAACAGCGGCGCGGCGATAGAGATCAAGATGGGGCAGGGCGCGAAACCCGGCATCGGAGGCCATCTGCCGGGCGCGAAAATCGTCGGCGACGTGTCCCGGGCGAGGATGATCCCGGAGGGCGGCGACGCCATATCCCCCGCCCCGCACCACGACATCTATTCCATCGAGGATCTGCGTCAGCTCGTCTATTCCCTCAAGGAGGCGACCGATTACCAAAAGCCGGTCATTGTGAAGATCGCGGCCGTCCACAACGTCTCCGCGATCGCCAGCGGCATAGCACGGAGCGGAGCCGACATCATCGCCATCGACGGCTTCCGCGGAGGGACGGGCGCCGCGCCGACGCGGATACGAGACCATGTGGGCATTCCCATTGAGCTGGCCTTGGCGGGCGTTGACAAACGCCTGCGGGACGAGGGGATACGCGACAACGTGTCGATCGTCGTCGGGGGCAGTATCCGTTCCAGCGCCGACGTTATCAAGGCTGTCGCGCTGGGCGCGGACTGCGTGTACATCGCCTCGGCGGCGCTGCTGGCGCTGGGCTGCCATCTGTGCAGGAGCTGCCACGCGGGGAAATGCAACTGGGGCATCGCGACGCAGGTCCCGGAACTGGTGAAGCGCCTGAATCCCGACGTGGGGTATAAACGCCTTGTGAATCTGCTGACCGCGTGGCAGCATGAAATAAAGGAAATGATGGGCGGCATGGGCATCAATTCCATCGAAAGCCTGAAAGGGAACCGCCTTATGCTGCGCGGCGTCGGGCTGAACGAAAAAGAGCTTGCCATACTGGGGATCGGGCACGCGGGAGAATAGGAGGTCATCTGAATGAAAAAACTGGTCAGCGGCAAGGTGCGGGACGTCTATGAGGTCTCCGACGGCGAGCTGGTCATCGTCACGACCGACCGCATATCGGCCTTTGACGTGATCCTCCCTAAGCCCGTGGAGGGCAAGGGGAAGGTCCTGAACGCGATCTCCCTGTTCTGGTTTGACTTTACCGGGGATATTGTACCAAACCATATCCTGTCGGCCGATCCGGGGGATATGCCGGAGGTTTTCCGGAAACCCGAGTTCGAGGGGCGGACGGTTCTGGTAAAGAGACTGGAGATACTGCCGTTCGAGTTTATCGTCAGAGGGTATATGTTCGGCAATATGTGGCGGGCGTATTCCCGGAATGAGGAATTTTGCGGGCACAGGATAAAGGACGGGTACGCCCTGGCCGAAAAACTGGACGTCCCCATTCTCACCCCTTCCACGAAAGCGCATACGGGCCATGACGAGTATATCTCGTTCGGGGATGTCGGGGACGCGGTCGGCACGGAGAGGGCAAACGGGTTGAAGGAGACCTGCCTGAAGCTGTACGACGCGTGCTACCGGTACGCGTACGGAAAGGGCATCATCATAGCGGATACAAAATTTGAGTTCGGCCTTGACCGGGACGGCAATCTCTTTCTGGCGGACGAGATCTTCACGCCGGATTCAAGCCGGTTCTGGAGCCTTGCCGAGTATCGGACGGGCGTGTCGCCGAAAAGCTATGACAAGCAGCTTGTGAGAGACTGGCTTCTTAACAATCAATCGGACGGCGGGATGCGGTTCGGCAGCGTGCCGGACGACATTTTGAAAAAGACGGCGGAGATTTACGGCGAATGCCTGAAAAAAATAACCGGGTGAGCGGAGAAGCAGGGAGGCGCGGGACCGTGTCCGACAGATACGAAAACCCCTTATGCAAACGGTACGCGAGCGCGGAAATGCAGCGCATATTTTCCGACGACAATAAATTTTCCGCCTGGCGCAGGCTGTGGGTCGCGCTGGCCGAGAGCCAGAGGGAGCTTGGCCTTGACATTTCCGCCGGGCAGATCGATGAAATGAAAGCGCATATTTCCGGCATAAACTATGACGCGGCGGCGCGGTATGAGGCCGAAACAAGGCATGACGTCATGGCCCACATCCTCGCTTACGGCGAACAGTGCCCGGACGCCAAGCCCGTTATCCATCTCGGCGCGACCTCCTGCTATGTGGGCGACAATACCGATATTATCTTACAGCGCGCCGCGCTGCTGCGCATCCGGACGCTGCTCCTGAACGCCGTTGACAAACTGTGCGGGTTCGCGGATACATATAAAGCCCTCCCCTGTCTCGCCTACACCCACTTTCAGCCGGCCCAGCCGACCACCGTGGGCAAGCGCGCGACGCTGTGGATACAGGATCTGCTCTTTGACCTGGCACAGCTCGATTTCACGCTGGGGAACCTGAGGCTGCCCGGCTGCAAGGGTACGACCGGGACCGGCGCGAGCTTCCTCTCCCTCTTTGACGGCGATCACGGGAAGGTTTTGGAGCTGGAACGGAAAATCGCCGCGAAGATGGGCTTTGACAAGGTGTACGCCGTCAGCGGGCAGACCTATTCGCGCAAGGTGGATTATTACACATTGTCGGCGCTGTCCGGCATAGCGCAGAGCGCGTATAAGTTTTCCAACGACGTCCGGCTTCTATCGCACCTCCGGGAGGTTGACGAGCCTTTTGAGGATACGCAGGTCGGCTCCAGCGCGATGGCGTATAAGCGCAACCCCATGAGAAGCGAGCGTATCGCTTCCCTCGCTCGCTATCTGACGGTCAGCGCGCTCAACCCGGCGCTGACGGCGGGAGCCCAGTGGCTGGAGCGGACGCTGGACGATTCGGCCAACCGGCGGATCGCGATTCCCGAAGCGTTCCTCGCGGCGGACGCGATCCTGTCCCTTGTCGTCAACGTCGCGGGCGGAATGACCGTTTACCCGAAAATGACGGAGAAGCATCTCAATGAAGAACTCCCGTTTATGGCGACCGAGAACATCCTGATGTACTGCGTCAAAAAAGGCGGCGACAGGCAGCTGCTGCACGAGCGGATACGCCTCCACTCGCTCGCGGCCGCGAAAAGGGTCAGGACGGAGGGCGGGGATAACGACCTGCTGGCCCGCATTCAAACCGACGCGGCGTTTGGCCTGACGGAAGGGGAACTGAGCGGACTGCTCCGCGCCGAAAATTTTACCGGCAGGGCAAAAGAGCAGACGGAGGCGTTTCTGGAAGAGGTACGGGTAGTTTTGGAGGCAAACAAAGACTTGCTGGGCGCGGATATTAAAATTACGGTTTGAGGGAGGCGGACAGTATGCTTACAGCGGTGGTCGGAGTCAACTGGGGCGACGAGGGCAAGGGGCGGATGGTCGATCTGCTGTCGGAGGGGTACGATGTGATCTGCCGGTATCAGGGCGGCAACAACGCCGGGCATACCGTCGTCAACGACAGGGGGAAGTTTATCTTAAACCTTCTGCCTTCCGGCGTCCTGCGCGACGGCGCGGTCAATGTCATGGGCTGCGGTATGGTCGTCAACATCGAGCATCTGTGCGGCGAGATCGCGGCGCTGGCGGAAAAGGGCGTCACGCTCACCCCCGATACGCTGCAAATCAGCGACAAAGCCGTTATCTGCCTGCCGTATCATGTACAGCAGGATATATGGGAGGAAGAGCGGCTGGGGGATCAAAAATACGGCTCCACCCGGCGCGGCATCGCCCCTGTATACGGCGATAAAAGTATGCACAAGGGCCTCAGGATGGGCGACCTTCTTGAGCCGGAAACCTTGAAGGACAAACTTTCCGCCGTCCTCGAATGGAAAAATCTGACTCTCAAAGGGTATGGCCCGGTTAAAATCGACTTGCCCGGCACATGGCGCTGGCTCGGCGAATACGGGACGCGGCTCCGCCCCTATGTGGCGGATACGACGCAGACCCTGTCCGCCTATGCCGGGGACGGCAAAAACATCCTGTTCGAGGCGCAGCTTGGCACACTGCGCGATATTGACTACGGCATATACCCTTACACGACGTCGTCCCAGACACTGGCGTCTTACGCGACTACGGGCGCGGGCATACCGGGCTCGAAGCTCGACAGGGTCATCGGCGTGATGAAAGCCTATTCCAGCGCTGTGGGCGGGGGGCCGTTTGCCGTGGAAATGTCCGGCGCCGAGGCGGACGCCCTGCGCGAGGCCGGGGCCGAATACGGCGCGGCGACCGGCAGGCCGCGCAGAGTGGGCGCGTTTGACGTGGTGGCCAGCCGGTACGGGGCCATGATGCAGGGCGCGGACGAGCTGGCGCTGACCAAGCTGGACGTACTCTCTTATATGGAAAAGATACCCGTCTGCACCGCCTATGAGATCGACGGCGTGAAAACGGACCGTTTCCCCGCGGGCAGCGACAGGCTCACAAGGGCAAAGCCGGTCTACGACTATTTAGGCGGGTTCAAAACCGACATCTCCAAATGCCGGAAGCCCGGGGACCTGCCGGACGCGGCGCTCGGCTATATCCGATACATTGAGGAAGCCGTGGGCCGCCCGATAACCTACGTGTCGGTCGGGCCGGAGCGTAACGATTATCTGGTCATGCGGTGAAGCCTTTTCGCGCCCCCCGGAGAAAGAAAATTACCCGAAAGGAACGGATCGTGCCATGAAGCGGGTTTATGTAAACGAGAAATGGTGTTTAGGCTGTCATTTGTGCGAATACTACTGCGCGTTTGCCGGGACGAACGAGAAGGACATGGCGCGGGCGCTGAAGGGGATCAGGATCAATCCGAGGATCAGCATCGAGGAAAAGGACGGCGTGAGTTTCGCCGTGTCCTGCCGCCATTGCCGGGAACCGTTGTGCGTGAAGGGCTGTATCACCGGCGCGCTGACCGTGACGGACGGCGTCATCACCGTGGACAGGGATCGGTGCGTAAGCTGCTACACGTGCATTTTGAGCTGCCCCTACGGCGCGGTATCCCCGTCTGAAGACGGCGCTGTACAGAAATGCGAGCTCTGCGTAAAAACGGCAACGGGAACT